>DATGZD010000091.1:0-5733 GCA_035297385.1 Candidatus Sulfotelmatobacter sp.
CAGCAAGCAGACATAGATTTTAAAGAGCTATGAGTGCCTTGATATTGATAAGATCCTTTAACATGCATACTTTTAGAAAAGATATATGACTTAGAAGTTATACTCTCCACAACGAATTGGTGATCTAAACGTCTCCATTTAACTCTGAAGAAAATGGCAAAAACGAAATGGTCGTCACTCCTTGGGAAGTTAAGGGTAGAGTTGATTATGAAAGACTTGTTCGTGAATTTGGTACGCAACCCTTAACAGATGACCTTTTAAGACGTGTATCGACATACACTGATAAGCTTCATCTACAACTTCAGAGACGTATATTCTTCAGTCATCGAGGACTGGATACTGTCCTAGACCTCTATGAAAGAGGCATAAAATTTGTTCTGTACACAGGACGTGGACCATCAGGACCAGTTCATATTGGACATTTAGTTCCTTGGATTTTTACATTACACCTACAACAAAAATTTCACACAAGGCTTTACTTCCAATTAACAGATGACGAGAAATTCCTCATCGATGAGGACACAACACTAAAAGAAACTCGACAATACGCTTATGATAATGCATTAGATCTTATAGCATTAGGTTTCAAACCTGAGGACACTTTCATCATCTATGATGTTCAAGATATGGATCTACTCTACGATATAACCCTCGAAGTTGCAAAGAAAATCACGTATTCTACTGCACGTGCAAGCTTTGGTTTTGAGGACAGCACAAACATTGGCTGGGTTTATTGGCCCGCTATCCAAGCAGCACCATGCTTTATCCACAAGAAATTAACAGGCGAGAACGTACCAGCATTGATTCCAGCAGCAATCGACCAAGACCCATATTGGCGTGTTACACGAGATGTTGCTGAAAGACTTGGGTACTATAAGCCTGCACAAATTCATTGTCGTTTCTTGCCAGGTTTAGGTGCAGGAGGAAAAATGAGTGCCTCTCAACCTGAAACAAGCATATTCACAATGGATCCGCCCGATGTTGTTAAGAAAAAGATTTGGAACGCTTTCACAGGAGGCAAAGGTACTGCAGCAGAACAAAGAAAATTCGGTGCAGACCCAACGGTATGCAGTATTTTCCAATATTACTTTTATCTTTTTGAGGAAAATGATGTCAAATTGGCTGAAAAGGAGCAGCGTTGTAGAGCAGGAGAAATACTTTGCGGAGAATGTAAGAAAGATATTGCAGAACGATTAAACAAATTCTTGGCAGAACATCAACGTAGACGAGAACAAGCTAAAGACACAATTGATCAATATCACATCAAACGGTAAATTTCCTTGTAGCTTGCCCTTGAAAAACAAATATCTAATATAAGCAAGTTGCTTGAGAGAATGAGGAGCATGAAATGTCTGGAAAAACAGAAGTCAACTCACAGTATGCGTATAGGCTTCTTCATCCTATGCATACCGTACTTGTTTCATGTGTTGGAAAAGAAGGCAAACCAAACATCATTACACTTGCATGGGCTATGCCAACCTCATCCAACCCACCGTTAATCGCTATCAGTGTTGCACCAAATCGTCATTCACATAAACTTATTGAACAATCACAAGAATTCACCGTGAACCTTCCAACCTTAGAGATTCTGCAAGCAGTCTATGCTTGTGGTTCATTAACTGGAAGAAGTTTTGACAAATTCAAAAAAGCAGGTTTAACACCAGTAGCTGGTAGAAAAGTAAAGGTTCCAGCAATCAAAGAATGTGTAGCACATTTAGAATGCATTGTTGATAACCAATTCACCACTGGCGATCACACAATCTTTGTTGGCAAAATAGTTGCAGCATACGCTAACCTAGGCACTTTCACTGAAAGTTATGATTTAAGAAAGACTCATCTGCTGTATCACGCAGGTGGAAATAACTTTGCAGTTCTTGACCCTAAAATTTACAAACCATAAGACCAACACTCGCAGTAATAGCTAATCTGATGTAGAAAGGCATTATGCATTTAAGCATAGATGCACAAAAGAAAACTAACTGATTCACAGTATTTGGATAGGCGAGGTAACTATGCTCCAGTATGATAAAGAAATTCTAGAAAAATTCCGTTTATCGGGCAAAATCTTGCGAGAAGCTCGAGAAGAAATGCGACTGCTCGTTCATGAAAACATGCCTGTAATCGAGGTTTGCGAAAAAGCTGAAGGTCTTATCCGAGCAAAAGGTGGCAAACCAGCTTTTCCATGTAATGTATCCATCAATGAAGTTACAGCACATTACACATCACAGCCAGGTGATCAACGTAGAATTCCCGAGAATTCTGTCGTTAAAGTAGACATTGGAGTCCATATCGACGGCTACGTAACCGATACGGCATTCACAGCTTGCTTTAACCCTGAACATAAATTGATGACTGAAACAGCAGAGCTTGCACTGAAGACGGCTGTCGAAAACATTCATGATGATATGGGAGTCGGAAAAATTGGCGGATTAATTGAAAATACAATCAAAAATCGTGGCTTCAAACCCATCTCAAACCTTACAGGGCATTCAGTAGGTAGATATTTGATTCATGCAGGAGTATCTATCCCAAATGTTTCACAAGTATCTTTAACTAAAGTCAAAGCAGGCGAAGTTTTTGCAATTGAACCCTTCGTTACAGTACCAGATGCAATTGGACACGTGGAGGATAGTGAGCAGACAACAATTTTCCGTTTTGTAAAATCCAAATCATTACAGAATGCTTACGCTAAACAATTGTCAAAGTACATTGAAACAAACTTCAAAACATTGCCCTTCGCTGAACGCTGGTTAAAAGGCGTAGTACCAAAAGAAAAACATATTGAAGCCTTCAAAGAATTGCTGAAATCTAAGACGTTAATGGCTTATCCAGTATTTGTGGAAGCAAGTGGCAAGCCTGTAACACAAGCTGAACATACAGTACTAATCACGAAAGAAGGATGCGAAGTCTTAACGTAAGAAACCTACAAAACAATAGAGTTTCTTGTTATATAGCTAGGAAGAACAAATTTTAAGAAGCCGTGGAGGAATAATTCATTGACCCATTATGGCATCTGACTTACTAACGCAGTTCACTGAAAAAGCAATTAGTAAGAGAGAATTGACAGTTGCCATTGAAAAAGATACAGCATTGCTACCGATAATTATTAAGGGTGTAGAATCACCAAAGGCTCATATACGGTATACGTGTGCTGGTTTACTTGTTAATTTATCAGAGAAACATCCTGAGAAATTGTACGATCACATGGATTTTTTTGTAGGACTCTTAGATAGCAATTATCGAATTTTAAAATGGAACGGTATGGCGGCAATTTCTAACCTCTGCAAAATAGATGTAAAGAAAAAATTTGATATGATTTTCGACAAATATTATTCTTTCCTAAATGACGAATATATGGTTACGGTGGCAAACGTTGTTGCTAATTCCGCAAAAATTGCACAGGCAAAACCTTATTTTGTGCCACAAATTACGAGGGAACTTTTAAGAGTCCAAGAAATCCATACGACTCCACATTTAACTGAAGAATGTACTCGTGTTATCAATGAAAAAACAATCGAATGCTTCGATAAATTCTTCACTATAATGAACGATAAGGAGAAAGCTAATGCAGTTAGCTTTGTAAAGAGACAACTAGATAGCACACGTGCGTCTTTGAGAAAGGAAGCTCAACTTTTTCTGAAAAGACATAATTCCTAATAGTGCTTTCCGAAAGCTTAATTCACATCGATCTCCAAGTAAAGGGAGAGCAGAGGCGAAAATCTATTGGGCGAGAAAGAAAAATTGCCCCGTTGTCTCAATTGCGGTGAACCTATCGACAATTGTAAATGTGTCTGTCCTTACTGCGGCGAAACCGCAAATTGCACATGTTGTATCGGTATTGATAAAGCAACTGGCGGCTAAAACCTCAAATTCTCTCGCTAAAAACTAGCTTAGGTTGTGAAAAGAACAGTATGGTAATTGAGAGTATAAATTGGATGGCAGGCGGTGCTCAAGGTAGTGGTGTAGATGCAGCGGCAACAATTTTTGGTCGAGCCTGCGGTTATGGCGGCATCTATGTATTCGGTAGAAGAGAATACCATTCTAACATTAAGGGATTACACAGTTACTTCCACTTACGATTAGCAAAACAAGAGATCCTAGCAAATGTGAATGATGTTGATTTGTTAGCTGCGTTTGATGCTGAAACTGTTGTGAGGCACATAGAGGAAGTTGTTCCTGAAGGAGGTATAATTGTTGATTCAGTGAATATGGGAGTAAAAGTGCTCGATATTCCGACATTACCGCCAGAATTTAAGGTACAACTTCAGGAATTCACGAAGGAAAATGGCGTTGGAGAAACATTAAAAGATTTTCTGGATTATGCTAAGAAAAAGGGCGTTAAGATTTTTCCTGTTCCCTATAGAGCAATATTAAGCAATGTAGGAAAAGCCTTGGAAATTTCGCAGCTGAGTATGATCACACGAATGATAAACGTGTTAACTATTGGCGTTTCTTTTGCGTTACTCGATTATGATAAGGATCTTGTGGAAGGCGCGATAAGAGCGACGTTCAAGAAGAAAGTTGCTGATATGAATATCGTTGCGTTGAACCAAGCGTACGATTTTGCTAAAAAAACTTTCAAAAATAACTTCAAACATAGACTTGAAAGATTAGATGCGAGGGAAGAGCGAATCTTTCTTACAGGAAATCAAGCTGTAGCGATGGGTAAGGTCTTAGGTGGATGCCGAGTTCAAACCTACTATCCTATCACACCTGCAGCTGACGAAAGTGAATATTTAGAAGCTCACGAAATTCTCAAAACTCATCGTGAAGATGAAGCCATCATCGTCATTCAAACAGAGGATGAAATTGCAGCCATAAACTCCGCTTCAGGCGCTTGCTTAGCAGGAGCGCGAGCCGCCACATCAACGTCAGGCCCAGGATTCTCGTTGATGGCTGAAGGGTTAAGCTGGGCAGGAAATGATGAGGTGCCAGTTGTTATCACATATTACCAACGTGGCGGTCCTGCCACTGGCTTACCTACGCGTCATGGACAAGGGGATTTACGATTTGCCATGCACGCTGGACATGGGGAATTTCCAAGAATAATCCTCGCCTCAGGTGACATTAAAGAAGCCTTCTATGATGCAGCCAAAGTGTTTAATTTAGCAGAGAAATATCAAATGCCCGTAATTCATTTGATTGATAAAGCTATGGCAAATTGCTCGCAAACTTACCCTGTCTTCGATTATGGAGATTTTAAGATTGACCGAGGCAATTTCGTTACTGAAAAAGACTTAGAAGGCAAAGAGTATAAACGATTCCAATTTACAGAATCGGGCATCAGTCCACGAGCAGCTTTAGGCACAAAGAATGTAGTGATGTGGTACACAGGTGATGAACATAACGAGTCAGGACATATTAGTGAAGAACCATTGAATCGACGTTTGATGGTGGAGAAACGAATGAAGAAGCTTGATCTTGTCGATAAAGAGGTCACAGCAGAGGATAAAATGAATTATTATGGTGATACAGAATCAGAGAATATCGTTATCAGTTGGGGTTCACCAAAGGGTGCAATAATAGAATCTATCAATATGCTAAAGGAGGAAGGCTTAAGCCTAGGCTTTCTGCAGATGCGTTTGCTTAATCCTCTACCAGTGGAACTCGTAAAGCGTAGATTAGCAGGCAAGAAACTAATCATTGACTTGGAACACAATCACAATGCACAACTGGGCGGAGTAATAAAGGAAGAAACTGGAATCAGTCCTAACTATTACATCCTCAAGTATA
>DATGZD010000092.1:0-8466 GCA_035297385.1 Candidatus Sulfotelmatobacter sp.
CAATCTGACCACACATCAAATTAGATTCAAAATATCGAAGAGACTTCGAAGTGCGAGGTGGTTTTCTTCGCATGGAGATTTTCGTAGGTACTTATATGAGGCTCTGATTTTCTCCATGCTTAACCAATAGATAGAGAGCTAAAAGCATCAAAATTGGCTTATTTTGATATTCAGACGCATTTTAGACCGTTTTCATTTTTAACTATGAAGTGAAGAAGGCTTAGTTTTTTCTAAGTTATGCTCTTCGACATAATACTGGTCAAAATTTAACTTTAACGACTTGAATAAGCTTAATTTAACGTCTGATTATAGAAACAAAGATCATCGAAAAACGAAGTATGTTATGCAAGATTCGCATTATTTTAGTATCTCAATATTCCTAAACCGAAATAATTCCTTTAATCAAACTCTAACCATAACTACCGGAGGCAGACAAGACAGTGGAATCTCTTGATTACTTTGGACATGATTCAGAAACTCTCACACGAAGTGTGGAAGGTCGTTCGCTAAAGGTACGATGGAACTGGAGTAAGTTTCAAACGACAGAACGATATCCCGTGGATGATCACATGATTAACTGGGTTATCGGTCAAGAACAAGCTTTGAATGAAAGTTTTTTATGCTTAAACGAATGGGTCCACAAGCTAAAGTATCTTGAAAAAACAGAATGGTACGCTAAGTGGAGTAATCCAAATCAGCAAAAACCTTCAGCCAAAACAATGATCAGTCCGGGACCCTACCTTTTGTTGCTTGGAGATCCAGGAACTGGCAAATCGTTACTTGGCAGAGCTTTATCCGAGAGACTAACTCAGGTTTACAAAGAAAATGGCATCAGACTCTTTGATGTTGTTTGTTGGAAGAATACGTCATTGCCGAGTGAACCCCGAATTTCAATTCATAAAGCCGGAGAAGGAAAGAAGATTCTGCATGCTGAACAATTGAAAGAATTAAAGCGTAAGTTCGCCACAAAAGTCGGATTGAAAGCAGTTCAAAGCATAATGATGGGAATAGGCGTGTTTTTGTTAGCATTAGGCTTTTTTTTTCTCATTCAAGCTTGGCAGACGTGGGTTGCAAACGGACCATACTTTGGTGAAACAGTTCAATCATTCTATGGCGGCAGCTTTACAGATTATTTCACTTCCAAGTTCATCTCACTCGTTCCGATGACCTTCATACCTGCTGGCAGCTTGATATTCTTCAGCATATTCATTTGGTTATTCACAAGGATGGGGGGTTTAAGTAACCTACGGGGCACGGGTGGCGCTCAACAGACTGAGGTACCGAAACTCATTGTGGATAATAGCTCACAGACTGCACCCTTCGTCGATGCGACCGGACACATGAACGCACAACTTTTTGGTTCGATAGCATGGGATCCTTTCCAAACAGGTGGAATGGGAACTCCTGAGCATCAGCGTGTAACGGCAGGCGATGTACATAACGCATCGATGGGAATTCTATATATTGATGAAATAAAAAATCTCGATCCTGAGGAAGCCGTGACACTCTTAACTGTCCTTGAAGATGGACAACTACCTATTACTCTCCGTGGAAAATGGCATGGAGGAGGCACAGCTGCAATGGCAGTTTCAACAGAACCCGTGCCAGCTATTACTTTCTTGCTTGGTGCTGGGAACTTTGATAGTATTGGTCAAGTCCATCCTGCTCTCATGGATCGCATCTACGGTTACGGAAAAGTAGTCAGAATGAACAATGACATGCCAAACACAATAGATAACAGACGTAAATATGTACAGTTTATTGCTCAAGAAGTGAAACGTTTTAACCTTGCACCTTTTACAAGGGATGCTTGCATAGAAATAGTCGAAGAAGGCAGACGACGAAGCAATAAACGCGAGGCTTTGACAACGAGGTTTAGACCTCTAATCTCTATTGTGAAGACAGCAGCAACGTTGGCTATGAATGAGAATTCAAAGTATGTTCAACGAGAACATGTACTGGAGGCAATTGAGGAACACTGTAAAACTATCCAGAAACAGTTACTAGAACATGAGATGAGTGAACGAGGCAAACTTTTGGAGATTAAACCTGAAGGAACAAAACTTGGACAAATTCATGGCTTAGCAGTAGTTCACGATCCATATAGTGGCGAGATGACTGGCAGCGTTCTAAGCGTTAAAGCACAGTTGGTTAAGAAAGACACTCTTCCCCGTGCTCAACCGTTAAGGGGTTATTATAGAGTAACTGGCGTAGCAAAAGGTCAAAGCTTCATTGCAGATAGTATAGCTAAAGTTAGGAGTGTTATCCTACAAAAATATGGTTTGGATATAGCACAAGATTACTTGAGTCACATAGACTTTGCTCAATCGTATGGTGTTGATGGTCCGTCAGCAGGTGTTACTATGACAATTTTACTCTGTTCACTGATTGAAGGAAAACCAATTCGACAAGACGTAGCAGTTACTGGCGAAATCAATTTGAGTGTTAGCAACAATATCCAGATTACTGCGGTCGGTGGTGTCCACGAAAAAATTAAAGCTGCTGAAGCGTGGGGTTTCAAGAAAGTTGTGATTCCACAGAAAAACTATGAACATTCAATTGATCCTCGAGATTATACGATTGATGTTGTCCCAGCTGCTACACTTGACGATTACTTAAAGCAATGTTTGGCAGAAGAGCCTATACTTGAAATCTCATACCTAAGAAGAAAATTATAGACTATCAAGCACCCATCTTCGAAGTTAATTGCGAATTGTTCAATTTAAGCTAGTGCAAAGTGCGTAGAATTTAATTCTTGTTAAGATGTAGAAGTTCAATTCAGTGGAACCCGTGATAGACGTAAGACCAAGGAAAATTGTAATCCAATCATAGCCACCAATCAACACCAAAACAGGCGTATACGAAAGCATCGCCAACAACAAAATCAAAAAATATCAAATATAGTTAGCATAGTGGAAATGTTTGAATAATAGCCTCAAAATACTGTGACTAGATTACTATGGCCAGTTTCAAGGTTTTTAACATACGACATGTATTTTCCACGGAAGGAGAAATTGATTTTGTAGATTTGACAAGCACAGTGCAGGAAGCAGTTAAAAAATCAGATATAAGAAATGGTCTGGTTCATGTTTTTGCACCTCATGCAACTGGTGTTTTGATTTTAACGGAAAACGATCCTGCATTATTGGAAGATATAGAAAAATTCTTAGAAGAATCAGTTCCACGAAATAAGAGGTATAACCATCCATCAAATGCTCATGCACATTTAAGATCGATGTTGCTACCCCCGGATAGGACATTACCATTAATCGACGGCGAGGTTGAGTTTGGAACGTGGCAATCGTTACTCTTTGTAGAAACCGACGTATATCCAAGAAAACGGACAATAATAATACAAGTCCTTGGCGAATAGTTGTTTTCATTGTCTTACATAGTATTACTCGACTTCGATGCAACTTGGACTACTTGCTATCTGAAGAAATGGCAAATTTATCTATTCTATAAAAATAGTCGAGAATAGATTTGCGAGATTTAATCTTTTTTGTGTCAAAGGTAACCATTCGAAGATATTTCGTGATTGCTCTAGGAATGCTATGTGCAATACAAGTAAATTAACATATGTTAGCATACCGCTTGGCAACGCTTTTGAACCTTTTTTGAGTGCCAATCTCTTCTTCTCTCAAACATTTTGACAACAAAGCACGTAATTTATTGGTAATCACATGTCAAAAACTGGCAGCAAAGTAAGCAAATTCTTGTTAACTCAAAGTTTTATCCTACATCCCAAGTAGTTTTTGTGATGATTATATAAGATTCGTTAGTTTTCGAAGAAATCGAAGTGCTTATCTTTCAGTCTTTGTTTTTCGGTAAGGTCCACGTGATCTGAGTCTAGCTTTCTTCTTTATGGCAGCCTTCATTAATGAAGCTTCAGCAGACTGCTCTCCTTCAGGTTGCTCAAGTGGGATTTCACTTGATTCGGCAAAATCATCAACAGTTATAATACGTGCACCCTTCTGCTGCATCTCTTCAATAGCTTTCTGAGAATCATCAGGTTTGGCATTGATTCCCCGTATTGCATCTGAGAGTACGAACATGCTGAAGCCTGCTGCAAGACCGTCTAGAACGGAGTATCTTATACAGTAATCTGTCGTTAATCCTCCTATGAAAATTCGGTTTATGCTATTTTTTTCCAGTTCTTCCGCAAGGTTTGTTCCGTTGAAGCTGGAATATGCTTCGTGCTGGGGGTCCGTTGCTTTTGAAATAATAGTAACGTCTGAAGGGAGTTTAAGGTCACTATGAAACTTTGCGCCTTCGCTGTTTTGGACACAATGAATTGGCCAAAGACCACCAAATTCTTTAAATGATACATGATTTGGTGGATGCCAATCTCGGGTTGCGAATATTCTTGCATTCGCTGATTTAAAGAGATTGATATAATCATTGAGTATAGGAATAATTTCGTTTCCGTTTGAGACCGGTAATGCACCACCTGACAAGAAATCATTTTGAATATCCGTGACTAGAAGTGCATCTTTTTTGCTTATGTAGATTTTTTCTTCCAAATAACACACCATTTTCAAGCTTGAGGCGAACAACAGCTCAAAATTGTTTAGCTGTTGAACCATGCAGATAAAAATACGGGGTTATGGATAAAGTTTTTTCCTTTCTCAAATGCCAAAAAAGTAATTAACCAAATCAATCAATAGGAATGTTGTGAGGGGTATGGCTGTCTTAGCATACGTTTTATTCAAAGTAAGTTCAGGAACAGAAAAGAGAAGTCACACAAAAATTAACAGAATTCAATGAAGTTATGCACGCAGACATCGTCTTTGGCGAATACGATGTTATAGCAAAAATGTCCACGCAGAGTTTAGATTCACTGGAAACTTTTCAGAAAATGTGCGATCTGTCCCGAATCTGCTCGTTACATGAACAATGATAATTTCCCGTGAATATAAAGGGAAAACTAACAGACCAAAAACCAAGTGAGCAGTAAATCATTATGCCACCCTTTGTGTAACATGTAATTGAAAACTATGTTTGTTGATGCTTTTGTATACGACTTAATAGTTAAATGGTAAGTTGCCATCTTTGGCATAGACTTATCTTTAGTAAGCAAACATTTAGCTATTTGAGGTTTAATCTTCATGCCCGCAAGCGAAAGTAATTGTATCACTAGCAGGGAAATGCGAGCTTTGGAATCGAATGCCGAATACTGTGGAATTTCCTTGCTGCAGTTGATGGAGAATGCTGGACATAACGTAGCTACAGAAATTATAGCCCGTTTTGGCACCGATAAGGAGATTGTGATTTTTTGCGGCTTGGGCGGAAATGGCGGCGATGGTTTCGTGATTGCACGGCATCTTTTGTCAGCCGGATTTAAGGTAGCTGTTGTGTTGGCTGGTCGTGGAAAAGAAATCGCACATAATGCGGCAATGAAGAATTTTACTGTATTAAAGGCCCTTACGGACATACCTATCTATGAAGTTTTTGATAGCTCGTCGATTCCCAAAATACAAGCTGATGTTATCGTAGATGCCCTTTTGGGAACGGGTACCAAGGGTAGGCTTAGACCACCCATGACCCAGCTTATCGAATACATTAATTCAATGAGCGGGTTTAGGATTGCTGTCGATGTACCCACTGGAATTGACGCAGACACTGGAGAGATTCTAGGCTTGGCAGTCAAGGCAGATTTAACAGTGACTTTTCATAAGCCAAAAATAGGATTTATGAATGCCAAGAAATATACTGGTCAGTTAATTGTTAATGATATTGGTTTACCAAAACAACTAGAAGAATTCGTTGGCCCTGGTGATGTTCTCTTAGTTGCCAAAACACGCGACCTATCTTCTCACAAGGGTGATTTTGGGCGCATTCTCTGTATTGGTGGAAATGAAGTCTTTACTGGCGCTCCAAGTTTGGTTGCCATGGCTGCATTACGGACAGGTGTAGATATTGTGTACTTGGCTGCTCCCGCAAAAACGGCAACGGTGATTTCATCTATGTCTCCTGATCTAATCACGATTAAACTTGACGGCAATCATCTAAAACCAAGCAATATCGATACCCTTAAGCCATATATTGAAGCAGTAGATGCTGTCGTTTTAGGTCCAGGTTTAGGTTTACACCCAGAGACCAAAGAATTCCTAAGCTCATTTATTGCTGTCATTGAATCTTTTAAAAAACCGTTGTTGTTGGATGCTGATGGATTAAAAGCGTTTTCTGAGTTTAAAAGACCATTGAAGGTTCCAGCCATCTTGACTCCACATGCAGGAGAGTATACAACGCTAACTGGTCAAAAATTGCCTAGTAATATTGGCGAACGGGTGAGAATGGTTCAAAAGACTGCTACGGAATTAAATACTGTAATTTTAGTTAAGGGTAAAGTAGATTTGATTTGTAGTGAAAAACGGTTTAAGTTAAATTTTACAGGTAACCCAGGCATGACTGTTGGCGGTACGGGCGACGTTTTATCAGGCGTTGTTGGTGCTCTGTTGGCCCAGAAGAATGATGCTTTTGAGGCTGCTGTTGCTGGTGCCTTCGTAAATGGTGCTGCAGGCGATTTTGTAGCTAATGAAGTTGGGTTTCATATGCTGGCAAGTGACTTATTCAAATATATACCTCAGGTGTTAAATGATCCGATGAGGCATTTGCAGGTGCGAAAACAGAGTGGAACATAATCAATTCCCGATTAGGGTAGTAATTTATCATGCAAATCAATGCGATCCAAAGCGTTGTACGGGGCTAAAGCTTAAACGTCATGGGTTAGCTCGAGTGGTTACAAGTTTTCGATTTCTACCAAGGCGCGCAATAATATTAAATCCATTTGCTGAAATCGCGTTTTCACCGGCTGATAAGCAGCGTATTCAAGATTTTGGTTTAGCTGCTTTGGACTGCAGCTGGGAGCATGCACATAAGGTTCTTTCAGGGCATGTAAAAGGTACAAGTCGCTGTTTGCCTGTTTTAATCGCTGGAAATCCAACAAACTATTCAAAAGCAACAAAACTCTCAACAGCTGAAGCTATTGCTGGCGCGTTATACATTGCTGGATTTGAAGAGGAAGCACGAAAAATTCTTTCAATCTTTGTATGGGGACACACATTTTTCGAACTGAACGCTGATTTTCTCGAGCGATACAAACACGCAAAAGATAGCACTGACATCGTAAAGCTGCAGTCTCTGTAGCTAAGAAAGTCGTAGAATAAGAAATTTGTATGTTTTGTTGATGCTTTTGTATACGGAAACCTTATTACATAATTTAGGGATGCATTAGAAACAATTCGGACATGCTTCAGGAGCTTCAGATTAAGCTTTGATTACTGATTTCAATGTTTTCATAACATCTGTCGTGCTAATATCCATGTCTGGGGTCTTAATGCCAGGACCGTTATTTGCAATAACTATTGAAAAAGCAACCAAACGGAAGACAGCCGGCGCATTAATTGCGTTAGGTCACGGCGTGATCGAATTTCCACTGATGTTTCTCATATATTTTGTCCTGAGTCAGCTTATACTTCCTGCGGTTGTGCAAATCGGAATCGGATTAATAGGCGGAGCATTAATGATTTATATTGGAGTACAAGCGTTTAGAAATAGAAAAAAAGAAGAAACGTTGAAAACGGATTCTTCTCATGATTCCTTACTGGCTGGACTCTGGACAACCGCAGCAAATGCGGGCTTCATTCTTTGGTGGCTAACAATAGGTACAGAATTGATATTGAATGCTAAACAGTTTGGTCTTTTAGGTTTCACAGCTTTCGCAGGTATACATTGGCTCTGTGATTTAGCATGGTACTCAGCGTTTGCCTTAGCAATCTATACTTCTCGCCGTCTATGGACAAAACGCGTTCATAAAGGTGTCGTATTATTCTGTGTTGCTGTTTTCGTAAGTTTTGGTGCATACTTTTTTAGTTCAGCATTGTGGTCCATAATTGGTTCACTAATTTAGCGGTTCGTAAAATGAATTGTGGCCTATCTTCTATATATTCAAAGATGCGTTAATTTTTACCAATTGACATGATTTATTTATTATTTTACCGTTTTCGGATATAGAGACGCTGATTACCTGATCATTCAAGTCGATCTTTTTTTACTCTGTAATATAAGTATTCTCAAAGCGCGCTAGTCAAGGCTATAACAAAAACCAATTTTAGAGGAACGTTCTTTTTTATGAGTCGCGCGCTGATGAAACTTCAAACTTGACTTTTGCAAAACAAAAGAAAAGGGAACGTCGAATTTGTCTTTATTTTATCAACCTATCGTTTTCCGAGTATCAATACAGCTGTGGAAATCGCAATTATTACTGCAAGGAATCCAACAATAAGAGTCATTGTATATAAATTCCATTAAACTAAACTTTTTCTTTATTTCCAAATAGAAGATTCTTTCAGAAATCTTAAAAGATAGTCATATTAAACCAGTCGAAAGAAGAGTTAGATAGTAGGCTGTGTTCCCCCTCGCAGAGGCATATAGGATCTACAAAATTTGAGAGCTTACTACCTA
>DATGZD010000093.1:0-2567 GCA_035297385.1 Candidatus Sulfotelmatobacter sp.
AGTATAGATTTGGCGCTTTGCCCTCATTGAAAATAGCTATGGCAGCTAGCAGATTTTTCCTAAGGTTAAACTTGTCTTTAGGAAAGAAAATGTATCCGCTTTCTCTGACAGATTTGACTTGGACATCATAGTAGTTCGTCATATTGTTTGGTTGCTCTTTGCGAACGACGAAATCGATTCCTCTATCATCCACTTCGGATGAGTAAACGTCAAATCCGAACTGCGTGAATTCCATTTTGACAAAATATTCGGCGTATTTGCCGATTTGCAGCCCGTTAAGATTATTCCAAGCATATTTTTGCATATTTCACACAATACCGATTTCCAAATCGTAGTTCTTATATTCTTTTGGATTCTATGAGTGAACTGGCGAATGCAAAACTGGACTTGCATAGCGCGCGTCTCTTAAACGATTATGAAGAATACGGTGGAGATATCACCCGCAAATCCCCTTTTCTTATTTTCGTAGTTTTTTCTTCTTTGCAAAGTTGATTTTAGGGTGTTAAGGGTTTGGTTAACCTGAACCAAAGCAGAGACAGCATCACTTGATTATGAGGAAGTCTATCCTTAAGACATTGAGTAATATCTATAGCGAAACTCTTATAAATGGAAAAGCAACCAATGTTTAAGTGTAGTTTTTTAAGTCTTAAGACAAAATAAATCGAGGTGATTATATTGTCGAATAGATTTGATTTGAGAGTTGCGCTGCCAGACTGGGTTCTAGATCGAATAATAATCGTTGCATACTTATACCCGCTACCCATTGGGGATATTGCCAAATACGTCGAAAACGCGTTAGACATCAAAGCAATAAACGTACTGAACACTAACCTTAAAGCCTACCTACAGAAAGGAGTCATGCCCCCCGCAGAAATCGCTCCGACCGTCTTGAACATTGCTGACGACCTCGCTGCAAATAGAACCCCAACACTTAGAACTGGCGACTACATAGCATTACAAATGTACATGCGTAAAAAAGGTTAAACAAAAAAGTGATTTTTAGAAATGATATTTGAAGGATTTCCATTAATTCTAGGCTGGGAACTCACATTAGCATGCAATCTTAAGTGTAAACACTGCGGATCAGCTGCTGGAACGCCGAAAGAATCAGAATTGACAACAGAGGAGGCTATCAGGATATGCAATCAATTTCCTGAACTACTAGTCCAAGAAGTTGACTTCACGGGAGGAGAACCACTAACAAGGAAAGACTGGCCCAAAATTGCTGCCCGCCTAACCCGACTAGGCATCCCTATAAACATGATCACAAACGGACTGGCATTGGACTACAGTACAGTCTCACTTATCAAAAAAACAAACATTGCACACGTAGGCATTAGCTTAGATGGATTAGAGAAGACTCATGATAAGATAAGAGGGTATAAGGGACTCTTTAAGAAAATTATTGACGCAATTAGAATTTTAAACAAGATGGAAATATCATTTGCAGTAATGACTACCGTCACCGAACTAAACACAAAGGAGCTTCCCGCGCTGCAAACCCTATTAACGTCCCTTGGCGTGGCAAGGTGGCGATTACAGCCGTTGTTCCCACTCGGTCGCGCGAATAACTTTCCGGAACTAGTTCTAAACGAACAGACATACTTTGATTTTGGAGTTTTTATCAAAGAAAACATTTCTAAAAAGAATTCCGCTATGGAAATTGTGTCGGCGGACAGCTGCGGCTATTACGGCGAGCTTGATAACAGGAATCCAAGCTGGCATGGCTGCAATGCAGGCTTAGTAACTTGTGGTATAACTTGCGACGGAAAAATCAAAGGTTGTCTATCTCTTCCCGATTCCTTTATTGAGGGTGACTTACGCAAAACCGATTTGTGGTCCATTTGGTTTAGTCCAAATGCTTTCAAATATAATAGAACATTCACACAAGAAGACTTGGGACAGAACTGCGCCTCTTGCGAAAAAGCGCTGCAATGCAAAGGAGGATGCTCAGCAATGTCTGTTGGAAGCACAGGAAAACTTCACAATGACCCCTACTGTTATCTCAGACTGCAAAAGAACATTGGCCTTGAGAAAAACATCATCTAAACAGCCTCCATTTTTTTATTCTGATTTTTTATCGATTGCCTATTTTTGTCAAACATAATTAACGATAAAACTCGCCGTCCAAATGGAATGGATACGCCAAAGAGATTTTTGGTGAATTTGATTTATTGTAATAGCTTGGGACGGATTTGAGCCTTCACATAGGTGGAGATGTCACCCACAATTCCCACTTTTTTTGGCATTTTTTAAAAGAATGTAGACTAATTCAGCAAAAATTTATGAAATGACTTCTCGAAAAGACACATGACGGAAAAGACCTCGACTTGGTTTGTACACTTCTTCAGGTCTTGTCGCGGGAAGTTTCCAAACTGTTCCGTTTATGGTTTTAGGGTGGACATCTGGTAAATTCTCTTTTATGGCGTTAATTAGTTGAGAAGTTCGCATTCCTTGGGGGTTGCTTTTGAGAAGCTCAATTGCTTTTGCCTCAATCAGTTCGCGCTTTGTTGTCATAATTTGTGAATTATAAATTGTTACATTTAACCTTGATGTAAAAAGGCGAG
>DATGZD010000094.1:0-2424 GCA_035297385.1 Candidatus Sulfotelmatobacter sp.
TGAATTCAACTTTTAGGTTCCGTAATACTTCCTCAGTGTTTTCACCAAAGTATTCTCTTACTGCTTCAACTCTGTCAAAACCCTTGAAGTAATCTGTAAAATTGTGTTTGGAGCCGATTCTGATTAATCGTGCTAAATGTAGCCTGCGCAACATACGCGTAAGCATGAAAGCCAGGTATTCGAAGGGATTCACTAGTCTTACCCCTACTTGTACTTTGATAGGTACTCTATCTTCATACCCATTCTTGCTAAATCTGATATATTCTCTATACAGCCGATGCTGGCGTCAATGTTTCTGTGCATTGGATGAACCCATACGTTATCGGGTGAGAGATTGAGTTGCATAGGTACTTCAGATGTTACTCCGTAAGATCGAAGCTTACTAAATATACCTGACTCTCGACAAGCTGCACGTACAGAAGAATAACTCTGCAATAATAGAGGTGAGGAGAAAGCACCCACTCCATGCCATAACGCTGCATTCTCAGGTGATCCCAACGAATACAGAAAGAATTGTGGAGAGGATGGTGTCTCATCAAAATTGTAGTCAGCGAGTTTGTCGCCTGATACTATAAAACTGTCTTCTCCATGCGCAATACTAACGTCATCAGGATCGATAGCGTTTGGATAGAGTGCTGTACTTTTGTACTTCACAGTCATGTTTTCTAGTTTATTCTCGTTGAATCGAAGTTTGCCACGTGCTGCCCTCTTTGAACCATATCCTAATCGCGAGTGCGGTATAGTCATCAATGTCGTCCGTTTAGTGATGCTTCTGCCCATACAATCATAGGCTTGTTTGATGGTTTCAAAATCTTTATGCGTTTCACTAATCAAGCGATGCAGCAAACCATCTTTTGTTTCGTCTTTCATAGTAGTTAAAGGCATTCGCAACGAAGGAAGCGATAGATCCATGGCAAACATTTCAGAGAGTTTCTCCAGTTGATCATACTTTACAGAATCTGAAAAATCTAAGTAAGAATCATTATTATCTTGAAGATGAGAATTGATTAGTTCAACTTCGCTCTTAGAGATTAATGTTCCATTGTATTTAGAAACAAATTGTTCATCAATTCTGAGGCTGCTGGTTTTGATATTAGCTGCTGGAAAAGAACTCTGTCCACTTGCAACAAGTGATTGTTTTAGTGGGTTCATAGAATAGCGATCGGCTTCCACATCATCAGTATTCAACAGAAAAGTAACCATGAGCCCTTCTTGCGGCTCAAGTAATCGTTCACGTATCTGTCTCTTATCGTTAGCATCGGCTTCATGCAAACCATATTCATGAAAATAGTTGCAACAGGTTTCCAGTAATCTTGCCGCAACGATTCCCTGCACTTCTTCAACTGTCAATTGTGGATTCGAATACTCAACGGAGCTCCTTAGAAAGAAGTGTTTTCTTTCAAAGGTTGAATCAAAACGTTGATTGTTCTTGAATTTGAAGAAGGTAACTGGTTCTCTGACGGTGTTTTCTTTCCAGTTAGCCATTTTTTCAACGACAGGTTTTATGCAACACGACCATGAACTTTTAAGAAAATTGTCAACCAGAATTTGACTTAAATTATTGGCTGTTGAATTGTTTATCACGCTAAAATCATCCTCGCTCCAAAGATTCAGGCACGCAAACGCAGTTTTGAGTTATAATGGAACCTAAAAACATTCTTGTCAATCGAAATCGTTCTTTCAAGCCAGCTGTGCTCAAACTCTCAAGTAAACCTATTTCGTCTATGGGTATACATACATAGACTTCTAATCCCTTCAGATGATAAAGCACCTGACTAAGAAGTTTTGCAGCAACTTCAGGGTTTGGATAAGATACCAATGGTCCTATCTCTGCCATTTCATCGTATACTTTAGCCATTACAAAACCAATTATCTTGCCGCTGCTTGCATAGTAATAGCATACATTTGTTTCTGGGCAAAGAATAGCTTCAATTAACTTTTGTCTGTTCCATCCAAAACATTGTCTATCAAATTCGATCAATGGCATAATATCTCTCTTATGCGCTTGTTGTGGTCCATCCTGAGGCGTAGCCTTGGTTATTTGCCCGCTAAATAGCCCGAATTCATCTTGAGCCTTGAAGCCGATATCTCCATAAAACTTGGGCAAATGTTTGTAAGCGTAAATTCCGACTGATTCCACGCCTTTATTTCTTAAATATTCAACGGCGTGGTTCACAAGGAAAGATCCTGCACCCTTCCCTCTGTGTTTGGTTTCTACGACTAGATTGCCAAACCATCCAATCTTTCCATAGTTGATGCAAGTTGCAATACCTACGCGTTCATGATTGTGTAATAGTGTGAAACATCCATCAGGTTCAAGGCTTTGATTGAACTTGAAATCATATTCAGTCATATTCCAGTCCATAGTGTTCGCAAGTTGTACAGCGAATGGAAAATCTTCTACATGCATCCTTCGAACCTGAA
>DATGZD010000095.1:0-2085 GCA_035297385.1 Candidatus Sulfotelmatobacter sp.
AGTACATGTTCTCAATCGTTTGAAATTTATCTGAACATTTGTCGAGCCAATGTATCGATAAACTTAAATATGTTTATGTTGAAACTGATTTGCATAACATCTGAAAACAGAATAGGAAGTCAGAGGAAAAAGAATGAAAAACTTCAAAGACGCTACTTGGAAAAAAAATGTTACTTCTGTAACCAAACAAATCCAAGAACAAGATATAAAATTCGTTAGACTCCAATTTACCGATATAAATGGTATAGTAAAGAATTTGGCTGTTAACTCAAAGAACATTGAAACAATCTTCGATAATGGTCAGTCTTTTGATGGATCCTCAATCACAGGCTATAGGCCAATTGAAGAATCAGACATGGTGCTCTACCCCGACCCTACAACGTTTGCGGTTTTGCCTTGGCGACCAAAAGAAAAATCTTCCTGCAGACTAATCTGTGATATCTATACACCGCAGAACAAACGTTTTGACGGTGACCCACGATACATCCTTGAACGAGCCATAGCTAAGAGCAATAAAGCAGGCTACAATTTTATTTGTGCTCCTGAACAAGAGTTTTTCATTGTTAAAGAAAATGGCGGCCTACTACCTACACCCATAGATATGGCAGGCTACTTCGATTTTCATCCAGGAGACCTTACTGATGACATACGGCGAGATATAGCTGACACAGCAGAGAGCTTTGGTATAGAGATCGAAATCTCTCACCATGAAGTAGCGCTTGGCCAGAACGAGATTGACTTCAAATATGATGAAGCACTAGTAACAGCTGATCGTACCATAACGATGCGAATGATTACAAAGGTTGTCGCTGCCGCAGCTGGTTACATTGCAACATATATGCCGAAGCCTTTCGCTGGCATTAACGGTTCAGGAATGCACACTCATATGAGTCTATGGAGCAAGGACATGAAGGAGAACCTATTCTATTCTGATGATGCAGGAAAAGGCTACCTCAGCGATTTAGCGATGAATTTTATCGGTGGACAGTTAGCTAACGGACGAAAAATGTGTGCAATATTAGCATCCTGGCCGAATTCATACAAACGATTAGTACCTGGCTACGAAGCTCCAGTCTACCTTGCATGGGCTCACAAGAACCGGTCACCGCTAATTCGTGTTCCCAACTTTGGTGGAAGAAAAGGTGCAGCACGCTGTGAGATTCGTTGTCCTGACCCTTCGGGTAACCCATACCTTCAATTTGCGGTTCTTTTAGCTACAGGGTTGGATGGAATACAGAAGAAGATTGACCCGGGCGAACCCATTGAACTTAACGTTTACCACATGAGCCATGAAGAACGTGCAGCAAGAAACATTGTTTCCTTGCCCGAATCGTTGAAAGAAGCGTTAGATGAATTAGCAAGCAGTGAACTTATGCGTGAGACTCTTGGTGAAACTGCGTTTGAAAACTTCTTGAAAGAGAAACATAAAGAATGGGATCTTTATCGCATGCAAGTAACCGAATGGGAAGTAAACCGTTACATCAAAAGACTATAAAATAGCGAATGATTAAGAGCCTTAAGAAGGCTCAACCTTTTTTCCGTTTTTTTCAGCCCGTGATTGTTTTTGATAGCTTTGAAATTTCTACTGCGGATTGTTCTCGCTTAATTAAATCTCGAACCATAACGGCATGTTGTTCCAGTTCTCGTTTTCCTACAATGATGGCATAATCAAATTTTCTTCTATCAGCATCTTCTAATGCTTTGTTTACCTTTCTTCCCATGACTTCTAGCTCTGTTGAGATTCCGCTTTCCCGGAGCATCTCGGAAATCTTTAATGCTTCTTCTCTTACCGTTTGATTTACAGGAATAACAGTTACACGTTTTTTCTTCTCTTTCATAAGTGTTGATTTTTGCGTCTGTAATGCCAAAACAATCCTGTCTAATCCATGAGCAACGCCAGTTGCTGGTGTGGGTTCACCGCCGAAGACTTCGATGAGCCTATCATATCTTCCGCCTCCACCCAATGCGATGTCTAATTCTGGAATGTAGACTTCAAAGATCATGCCAGTATAGTACTCTAACCCTCTTGCGAATGCAGGCTCCACTGATTTGATTGGACATCCTCCTTCGGTAATCAGTCTAAGT
>DATGZD010000096.1:0-4647 GCA_035297385.1 Candidatus Sulfotelmatobacter sp.
CAGCCATAATAGTCATCATAATCGTAGTCAGTCTGTTGGCTGGAGGAATAATAGGCTACGCAGCAACCGTTGTTGCTTTACCAGGCAGCAACAATGATTTGCAAAATCAAATTAATTCATTGCAACAACAGATTTTAGGTCTACAATCTTCACTGAATGCAGCTAACCAAAACGCTGTAATTCCAATTACTGGAAACGCTTCACTAGCGCAGATCTATGCCCAAGTCAAAGATTCAGTCGTCGTAGTTCAAGGCTTAACAGTACAGTATGACATTTTTGGACGCACATACTATTCGGGAGTGCAGGGTTCAGGCTTTGTCTACGACTATAACGGAAGAATTGTTGTTGTAACTAACAACCATGTTGTGGCAGATACTATCAATGATACAGTAACTTTTGCCAATGGAGATACATATGACGCTTCGGTATTAGGTGCAGATCCTTACTCTGATCTTGCAGTACTCTCAATAGTAGCGTCTCAAATCGATTATAAACCATTACAAATCACAAGTTCAGCAACATTGAATGTTGGCGATCCATTAATCGCAGTTGGTGGACCGTACGGATTAGCAGGGTCAATGACGACAGGCATCGTAAGTGCTTTAGGAAGAATAATTTCGGGTGACGCTCCGAACAGCTATCCAATAGCTAATGTTATCCAAACCAGCACGCCAATCAACCCAGGCAATTCAGGAGGACCATTGCTCAATTATGAAGGTCAAGTCGTAGGCATAACCACTGCTATAGTGAGCGATTCACAAAGCTTAGGCTTCGCAATTCCATCTACGACAATTCTACGAGAAATTGGCGCTCTTGTATCAAACGGCTCGTATGATCAACATCCATACCTCGGAGCTGCAGGAGCAGACATGAGTCTAAACATCGCTAAAGCTATGAACGTTAACACAACCTACGGCTTCCTAGTTACCGGAGTTACAAGCGGTAGTCCAGCAGATAAAGCAGGACTAAAGGCTGGAACACGACAAATTCAGGTTGGAGGCAATCAAGTCATAATTGGAGGCGACGTTATCATTGCTTTGGATGGAAATAGAATAAGAAACACGGACGATTTGTCAACTTACCTTGAAGAAAACACACTGCCAAACAAAACAATTACTGCTACTGTAATCAGGAACGGTGCCACTTTGAGTGTCTCAATTACGTTGGGTGCCCGACCAGCGTCAAGCTAAACTAAATCACTCTCAATCTATTTTCTATCTACATCTTTTTAGTTACAAAAACTTGTTATGCCTTCTTCTTACTCAAATTTTCTTGAACTCTGAACCTTACTATTTCCCTTATCAAATCATAAGGAATTGATTTATTCAGAGGCAATCGCACGGTTCCCTTGCTTACATCATAATCGACTAATTTCTCTTTGAAAGCTTCAATCCCTGAGGCAGTTGGATAGAATCCAATATGATTCTTGAAGGCGGCAAACCATACTAAATTGCCATTTAGTTTGAAAGCAGGAATTTGATAACTTATGGTTTCTTCAGCTTTAGGTGCAGCTTCTCGGATTACTTGTCTTAATTCTTCTAAAATGTACTGTATCTTTTTAGGATAAGCAGCGATGTACTCATCGACAGTTTTGTACACTCTCTTAGATACCAGACTATTACCTCCATAGTTCATTCTTTTGGCATATTATTCTTGGTCGCTATTCTTATAAGCTCAACACATGAAGTAAAGGTCCATGCAAGCAGAAATCGGTATAATTGGTGGCACAGGCGTCTACGATCCAAAACTCATCAAAAACCTTAAAGAAATTACCGTTGAGACGCCTTATGGCAAACCTTCTGATACTTTGATTTTAGGTGAATTAGAGGATAAACACGTCGCATTTTTGCCACGGCATGGAAGGAAACATACGATTAGACCAACAGACGTGAATTCACGAGCCAACATTTTTGCCCTCAAAAAGTTAGGTGTACAGAGAATTCTTGCATCCTCTACAGTGGGCTCCTTGAAAGAAGAATACAAGCCAGGAGACATAGTATTTGTTGATCAATTCATTGACCGTACAACTAGAAGAGAAGAATCGTTCTACACCGAAAATAGAGTATGTCATATTTCTGTTGCTGAACCAACATGTCCTGAACTAAGACAAATCCTGACTTCAGTTGCTAAGAAGGCAAATTTGAAGTTTCATGATACTGGCACTTATGTATGTATTGAGGGGCCTCGTTTTTCGACTAAAGCAGAATCTCGAATGTATAGAAATTGGGGTGCAGACGTGGTTGGAATGACTCTTGTACCTGAATGTGTTTTAGCTCGTGAAGCGGAAATCTGTTATGCCTCGATAGCGATGGTGACAGATTATGATGTATGGAAAGATCATCCTGTATGCGTAGAGGATATTGTGAAGATGATGAGGGCAAATATAGAAAATGTTAAACAAATAATCACAGAAACAATTAAACAAATTCCAGAAAAGCGCGAATGCGAGTGTAAGACTGCTCTAAAAAGTGCGTTAGTTTAGAAGGTAACTTGAAATGAGTAAGAAACTTTCAGAATCTGATATTAAGTCAAGATTGCGTCGAATTCCTGAGTTTAAGGGTGTAGTCTTTTGGGACATAACGCCAATTCTCAAAGATAAACGCCTCTTTAAAGAAACGATTAAACGTTTAGCTGATCATTATCGAGACAAAAAAATAGATTTGGTTGTTTCAAATGAAGCAAGAGGCTTCATAATCGGAGCACCATTAGCATATGAACTTGGAGCAGGCTTCATACCTATAAGAAAAAAAGGCAAACTCCCCCACAAATGCACAGCTCTTACGTATCAAAAAGAGTATGAAAGCGATACTATCGAGATTCATGAAGATGCTGTTGAACCCGGAGAAAGAGTCTTGCTTGTCGATGATTTATTGGCTACAGGTGGAACTGTAAAAGCAAACATAGAGTTGATTGAGAAATTAGGTGGAGAAATTGTGGGTATAGGCTTCTTAATCGAATTGGATTATTTGAATGGAAGAAAAGCAATAGGCGATAAATACGATATATTCTCAGTGATTCACTGTTCAACAACTAATAGCTAGTAGTTTATTCTAACTTCGTTTCGTATAGATCATTCCATCTTTTTCTAAGATCTGTACAGTTCTTCCAATATCCTCTTCTTTAACGAATATATGGTCAGTAGAGAATGCAGAATAGACTAGAATTGATACATTCGCATTTGCTAAGAGTGCAGAAACGTAAGCGACAAAGCCAATTAAGTCATAGGGTAAAGCAACGTCAAAAGTTATACGTTTAAAGAAACCTTCAACTGCAATTGGTTGAGAAACAAAACCTTCCTTAGAGACCACAGTAACCTCTTGTTGGTCCTTAATTATTGCAAATATTTTATCTGATGATGCAGGAACGGAGGCTAATTTAGAGATTGTGTATTTACTAGGATCTACGCTGAACTTTATGTTTGTATTTTGTCTATAGTCACTGAATCGCAATCGAACCACGGATTACTTATAAGGAGTTTGCTTAAAAAATTTGTTTACTAAAAAATCAATCTCACGGAGACGAAAGGAAGAAAAGCAGAAAAACTAGTGTGCTGTGAGTGGGGGTAGTACAGCTTTTCTATTAATTGACCCAGATTGTAAAGTGACTTTGGTTGGATTCTGTCCTCCGATCTTTTGACATAGCATATTCAATGAACCCTCAGTAAAGTCCAGCATTACTTTGCCATTGTGAGTTAGTGTATAGACCTTTCTTGGGCGTTCAGTGTCAGTATTCCATTGACTCTTGATGTAACCTTTTTTCTCTAACTGTGCCATGAAAGGATATATGGTACTTGGCCCAAAATAGACGCCGAATGATTTTCGAATTTTAGTTATTACTTGATATCCATGCATTGGTTCTTGATTTAAGTATTGAAGGATTATTAGATCTAGTAATCCTTTAGCAAGTTTTGTTTGAATTTCTTTTTGTGGGTTTGCCATTTCTTTTCCTTCTTTACGAGTTATTTATCGAATCGTATTACATAATAAACCGTAATATAAGGAATGTTACATATAGTAAACATACCAAATCTCAAGAAAAACATGCTCTAGCGTTTACTAGTACTAATTGACTACACTTTCTATGGACAAAAACTGAAATTTCTGACAGAAAATAGCCAGAGAAGAAACTGTACAACAGTTCTACTAAAAACTAAAGGATAGGAGCGAGCTCAATATATAGCTGAGTTCGCAACGAAACAACGGATGCTTTGCATGTAATCTTTGAACATCAAATCCTCGTTCATAGACACGTACATAAACCCTGGCAACTTGGTGTGAAGTGTTTCTATGATTTTAATTTCAATTAGTTTAGCTCCAGCTCCAAATATTCCTTCTATTGCCGATGTGAAATCGTCAATTTTGGATGCAATATGGTGTTTTTCTACGTGATAATCATTCTGTAATTGAAGGTAGACACTTTTTCTAACGGAGTCGCCTAATGATGTAAGGGTTTCATCTATAGCTTCCAATATGATTTTATCCAATTTATCCTGTCCATATTTTCTTTCTTTATGAGTTATGTATATTGGTTGGGTGAGGATTGTTTGGGTCATTTTTTTGGTTTCCTTGTGTATTTTTGTAGCACAGTAGTTATGTTTTACTGGGCTACACATTGTATCGCAATACTTAATATATACATTAGTTTAAG
>DATGZD010000097.1:0-2980 GCA_035297385.1 Candidatus Sulfotelmatobacter sp.
AAAAAAAAAGCCTAATGCTAACAAAAACACGCCTATTCCCATCATTATGCTTTGAACTGCTTTCAATCCGACTTTTGTGGCGAACTTGCGCTTTAATTCTTTCAATTGTTCAGTATGCAGAATCTTCTTTCCTTCGCCGGCTTTATGAATTGAAATTCGGGGTTCACTCGGCAATGTCGTATTCTTCCAACAAACAACATCAAAGAGTCTGATGCCATTTTCTTTGTAAACTTGAGTTAGTCTCTCGGATAAAGCTCTGCCAAGTAGCGATTTACCAGTTCCTGGATCTCCAAGCAATAAAAGGTAGGGCCCCGGACTAATCATTGTTTTGGCTGAAGGTTTTTGCTGATTTGGATTACTCCACTTAGCATACCATTCTGTTTTTTCAAGGTACTTTAGCTTGTGTACCCATTCGTTTAAGCATAAAAAACTTTCATTCAAAGCTTGTTCTTGACCGATAACCCAGTTAATCATGTGATCATCCACGGGATATCGTTCTGTCGTTTGAAACTTGCTCCAGTTCCATCGCACCTTCAGCGAATGACCTTCCACACTTCGTGTGAGAGTTTCTGAATTATGTCCAAAGTAATTAAGAGATTCCACTGCCTTGTCTGCCTCCGGTAGTTATGATTGGAGTTTGATTAAAGGAATTATTTCGGTTTGGGAATATTGAGATACTAAGATAATGCGAATTTTGTATAACAAACTACGTTTTTCGGTGAGCTTTGTTTCTATAATCAGAGCATAAATTAGGCTTATTTAACCCGTTAAAGTTAAATTTTGCCCAGTATTATGTCGAAGAGCATAACTTGGGAAAAATTCAGTCTTCTTCACTTCATATTTAAAAATGAAAACGGCATAGAATGCGTCTAAATACCAAAATAAGCTAATTTTGACGGTTTTAGCTCTCCACTTATGGGTTAAGCATGGAGAATATCAGAGCCTCATATAAGTACCTACGAAAATCTCCATGTGAAGAAAATCACCTCGCACTTCGAAGATGCTTCGATATTTTTGATCTAATTTTATGCGTGCTCAGGTTGCGTTTCAATCTTCATAGCGCGCGCGTTGCGGAATTTGTTAGCTGATACGGCAAAGCGAATTTTGCTTGATTAGGTTTTTCAAGTATACTTCTGCATCGGGTTTGTAGAACATGCGTTATTATGAAGACATGATTTAACCTCATTATTGCCTCTCCTATCTTCTTTGGATCTTTAATTGCATTTTTTCAACGGTTTCTTGGTCAAGAAAGGCGTTCATATTTGGCTTGTTTGAGGTAAAAGCACAATTTAGTGCCTAACAGTGTAGGCTAAACTACTGATCTTTTATTTTCTTTTACATGTAATATTTCGTATTCAGTTACTTTAGTTGCGTCAGTATTACGCTTGTTTCTATCATGCACCAGAGTTCACGAGGTTACTAACTGAATGAAAGATGTATACACAAACATCGCCAAAACACTCTCAAATATTGCACAATGAGGCGATAGTCTTTTATGAAGCGCTCACAAAGCAACGGTGGGGATCGCGAAGGCTTGGTTAAGCCGATTGATAAGGTGGCGCTCCGACGTTGGCGTAAGCGAGGTTTCTATAGCGAAAGCGTACTGGTAAAATTATTACAAAGACATGGCTGTCATTCTGTTAGAATCCCGGTTAGCAATCCCAGCCTCAGCCCGTTACCAGACATTATTGCCAGAAAGGAAAGCCACATTTATGCTTTTGAAGTCAAGAATGCTAGTTATTATGCGTATTTTCCAAAACCACAAGTCGATAAACTCTTCCGATTTCTCAATGAACTTATACCCGCAGAGAACGAACAGAAGCATGCTGTAGTAGCTGCACACTTGGGTAAACGGTGGATATTCAAAGAAGTCTCTTGGAATGATTGGGAGCACGGTAAGCTTCCTGAAAAGATAAGGATTCTGAAACGTGATAGAGGAAATCTTAGTTTTGATACTCTCTAGAAAATGCTGAGCAAGTCTACCTCAAAATATTTATTCAAACACCCTAGCTTTGGTTCCATGTAGGTTAATAGTGAAGAATTGGTATGATTGTTGAAACTGCAGTAACAATACGGAATTTGGATAAAGTCTTCGAAGTGGGCGATGTCAAAGTTGAAGTTCTAAAAAATATCAATATTGATATTCTCGTGGGCGAATTCATAGCCTTATGCGGTGCGTCAGGTGCAGGTAAAACAACTCTACTAAATCTGATTAGCGGCATCGATAAACCGACAACTGGTATAGTTCGTGTTTTAGGCGAGGACTTGATGGAAAAGGATGAGAATGAATTATCAGACCTTCGTGCCTATAAAATAGGGTTTGTTTTCCAAGCATACAACCTAGTGTCCACTCTGACAGTAGCAGAGAATATCGCATTTCCGATGGAATGGATTAGAAAATCCGCTCAGGATATTGAAGCCCGCGTTAATGAATTGCTCCAGAGTCTGGGCTTGGAGCACCGTCAAAATCATTTTCCAGCTCAACTTAGTGGGGGCGAGCAACAACGCGTCGCGTTAGCGCGTGCTTTAGCTAATGACCCGCCCCTGCTCTTGGCAGATGAGCCGACAGGCAACTTAGATACAGCTAATGCTCACAAAATAGTTAACATTCTTAGTTCATTGAGAGATCATGGCAAGACCATCATTGTTGCGACTCATGATGAAAGAATAATGCAGTTGGCGACTCGAATTTTCTATGTTGAAAACAGTAACATGCTTGATCGAGAAGGATCAAAGTGTGAATAGTAATGTATGCAACTTCTTTTTCAAAGAATGATCTTTTACGTAGAAGGAGCCAAACTTGTCTTGTTGTGATATGTTTGTCTTTGAGCGTAGCTTCAACACTCTTTCTGTTGTTGTTCAGTTCAAGAATTGGCGTAGGCATTGCATCGCTTAACCAGAATATTCTTACCATGGGCTTATTGAGAATTTTTTCTCAGTTTATATGGTTTATTGGGTTTCTAATTTTTGTTGTAGGCGC
>DATGZD010000098.1:0-10243 GCA_035297385.1 Candidatus Sulfotelmatobacter sp.
GTGGACAAAAACTTTAGCATTTTTCAATTTCTTTTTTTATAAATTGAAAATAACTTACGTTGGATTTGGATTTTTGATGTTCGTAGGTCCTTTCAAAATAGATATTTATAAAGATAGTAAACAAGACAAAGAGAACACTGCAATCAATAGTCTATATTTACCGATATTCTTTCTGATTGGTACTACGTTGATTTTTGCCACAAGGCAGACAACTGTAAAAGATTGAGATATAGACAAATCAAAAATAGATGTTATGTTTTTATCTAGAAACAGGACTTGAATAATAGAAGAAAAAAGGATCTCTGCACGAAGTTGTGTCAGTACTCCGCGAGACATTGCAGAGGATTGACAGATTATGGGTTTACCGTTCTTTAGTTGAAGTCTTTTCGAATTGTTGGAGTCGGGTTTGGAAAGCGACGGAAGGGCGTAGGATCTGGTGCTGGAAGTGGTTCAGGCGGTTCTAGGTACAGTGGGGCTTCCTTAATCATCATCGATCTCCTGTGCTTCTTTTGGTATAATAGTCAGAGTTCCACGTTTTTCTTCACGTAAGATTTCGATTTCAGTTTCTTTGCCGACCACATCTTCCGTGAGCAGGGTTGGCAGATCATAGAAGCTCGTGACGGGTTTACCGTTGAACTTTATTATAACGTCGCCCATGGTCAAGCCTGCTTGTCTTGCTGGACTGCCACGTTCAACACTGAAAACCATGACGCCTGTCTCTTGCTCTATGCCTGCTTGCTCGGCAAGTTCTGCGGGGATAGCTACAGTATTGGTGACGATACCCAAGTAAGCACGTTTTAGATGTCCGCCATGCAATAGACGGTCGCTGATGGCTTTCACTTTGTTTACAGGGATGGCTATGCCTCGTGACCAGACGTAGGCAGTGTTCATGCCGATCAATTTGCCTGTTGCATCGATAAGTGGTCCACCACTGAACCCTGGATTGAGTTTAGCATCGGTTGCGATAACGTTCTCCATTGATGTGCTTCGCCATTGTCTTAAAGCAGCGTCTGGGTTTGTAACGATCCCCGTTGTAGCTGTGGGTTGTGCTCGATTAAATGGGTTTGCAAGTGCCAGTACGAATTGTCCTGTTTGTAGTTTCGTTGAATCACCGAGTTCAATGGCAGTTAAGCCTGATTTGTCGACTTTGAGTAAGGCTACATCATTGTATGGGTCTGTTCCGACAATTCTTGCAGGATAGGTTTTCTCCCCTTGTCCAACTTTAACCGTGTTACAGCCATGCAATACATGGTTGCAGGTTACAATATAGCCTTCTTTGTCGATGACTATACCGGTTCCTTGACTCATATGACTGTTTACGCTAACGACGGACTTTGCCGCTTTTTGAATTAGTGCTGTAGTTGCGTCTGAGATAGATTTCAGGACTTCTAATGGGTTAACTAGTTGAGTCATACTGTTTTTACACCTTTAGAATATAGTAGGCTGACCGCTATTTGTTGACTAAGGAACGGGCTTAATTAGTCACATATTTGCTTGGCCAATAAATTTAGGCGAACATAAAGAAAATGTTGGAATCATCAAAGCCTACGTGACTAGCAACATGATGCCTGCTTGACAGTATACTGCTAATATATGACATAAGCTGGTATGAAGCGCTTAAGGCTCGGTTTAAATTATTATCTCGCAGAAATTTACCCTCTATATTGAGAGTATTGTCTTGTATCGTAGCGTTAATTTGGATTCCACCATCTTCAGTTATCCATTTCATCACAACGCCACGGTTGTCCTCTGAAAGTCCAAACCATCTAAGTAATCCAAACCATTTGCCTTTTAGATTCGTAACCAATTGTTGGACTTGTGTATTTGATGGCAAATACGTTTGTAGTAATGGGACTAAAGATTCTTCGCTACGAGCTTCTTGAACTCTCAGTCTATTGATTTTGGGTGTAACAGTGTAACCATTGACTTCTTTCTTTACAATGCCATCATCTTCCAACCTAGCCAGAACTCTTGAGAGGGTCTCTGGATGTAAGCCTAAGCGACGTTTTAATCCATCAAACGTGAACACTGTTAGTGCTTCCTCATCGATTAACGAAAGCACGTCAGCATCATGTTCCGGAATGGAACAGTCAGTATGCCAACCAACATTAAGTACTGGAATCATTGACCAAACCATAGCTGTAATGTGGCTTTTGAACATTACTCTGAACAAAGCTAGAATCAAACATACAGAATTTAAAAAATTAAAAGATACTTGGCAGGCACCCGAGTTAGAGTTTCCATTGCTGTATTTGTTCTATGCAACAAAAGGAAGAAATATCTTTAAAAGAAGCTCAAAGTAAGGTCTTTGAATCTTACAAACGTTCTTTACCTTCTTTAGTTTACTGCAACAATAGTAAAACAAGATTTGCTCTTCAGCATCGATAATGCAGATTCAGATTATAGTTTCATAAAGCAATTATTTCAAATCACTTAGCCTATTGTTGAGTGATAAGATGACAGATAGTATACAGCTTGAACAACTTCTGAACGAGAAAAACAGTGTCGAAGATGAAGCACATGGACTCGACGAAGAACAGAAACAGCTAAAACTTAAGGCAAAAGCTTTGACAGAAAAAATAATTGAAGAACTCAAAAAGAAGAATGCTGCCAAACGTAGTGCAGTAAAGGAGCTTCAAAACAGAGTTAATGATTTAGAGAATCAATTGAATGCACTTAATGTTTCCAATGTCATAGATACGTCAAACGATGCTGTTGAAAACAATGAAGAAATACTTCAAGGAATGAGCGATGATATCGTTGCAGTGACAGAAGTTGCCGAACCACTGGAACTGGATAAAGATTTAAGGGATAGAAAGAAACGCAAAATCTTCTAAACAAGAGTCTTTGTTTAATTGAACTCCTTCGCGCGCGCTTTGACTATTCTTATCAGTACTCGTTTAACGTTCCAGCATAAACAGTTTTTCAGGAATAACACGCTCAGGAACTTGGTCTAATAACATTCTGCTTTCAGGCTTTTGACTTAATACAACTGGCTGGATGCACTCTGCTAATGCCAAAGCAGCCTCTAACTTGCTAGCTCTTTCAGCGTAGATCTCAAACAAAACTGAACCCTTTCTTACAGCATCGCCTAGTTTCGCCTTTAGCAGTAAACCCGCACCCTTCTCTTTAGGTGCACCAGCTTCACGAGCAACTTGAACTACATCCTGTGTATCAATACCTAAGATACGGCCAGATTGCTTCGCACGAACTGCACATACTTCACTCCCAACGGGAATATCTTCAGGCTTAACTTTTGAGTTGCCACCTTGTATCCCGATAATTTCACGTAACTTTACCTCAGCTTTTCCAGACTTCAGAATATTCTCAGCCCTCCGCTTTCCACCCTTACAGCCAACCATCCCAAACAGCATACCCGCTAATGTCGTGACTTTGTCAATCAAATCTAAAGGACCGAGGCCTGAAGCGGCACAGAGTGCTTCTCGAGCTTCCAAGGCAGGGCCCACAGCAAAGCCCAGCGGCTGCTCCCCGAACGTTAGAGCGCACTGAACTGTCAATCCTAAGCGCTTTCCTAAATCAACAAAATCTGAAGCCAACAAGTACCCGTCAGTCATTGTCTTAATTTTGGCACCGCTCCCCGTTGGAATATCGACAACAACATGCGAAGCACCTATCGCTCGCTTCTTACTCATAATTGATGGAAGTAACATTGGATCAATTCCCAACGGATACTCAACTTTTATGAACAAATCATCCGCTGGAGCCAGCTCTAAGTTTCCGCCCCAGACTAAACATCCATCAGTTTTATCGACTGTCTCTTGAATCTCCTTTATCGTCAAATTTACTGGACACAGAGTTTCCATGCGGTCTGCTGTGCCTGCTGGTGAAGTGATTGCACGACTACTTGTTTTAGGTATGGTGTAGCCTGCGGCTGCAATTATTGGGACAACCAGTATACTGGTTTTGTCACCTGGAATGCCACCGATGCTATGTTTATCAAGGATAAGATTCTGGTGGAAGTCTATGGTTTTCCCGGTTTCAACCATAGCTTTGGTCAAGGCTTGGTTTTCACTCATGCTCAATCCATGAATGTTTAATGCCGTCAGGAAGGCAGCGATTTCAACTTCACTGAGGTGTCTTTCGACGACATCGGTGACTATTTTTTGGATGTCAGTTTCTCGGAGTCTTTCGCCTCGAACTTTTGCTCTAACATAGCCGAGGGATTCTGGAAGCTGTGCGAGTTTAACCTCTAGTATCTCTTCATCTTTTATGTTGAGGCTACTTGAAATTTCATCGTACAAGCCTACGTGATTTGGCGGGAAACTTGCAGCCAAATTTGCTATAGCGATCGTTTGATGCTTGTTATGAGTTAGACAAATTCTGTCTGATGAGTGTACACCTAAGCTGCTTGCTGTATCCTCATTAAGAATAGCAATTCTGCGTCCACCAGCAGTGATATGTAGTAATTCTGCAATGAGCTCCATTATTGGTTCACTTTTGATTAGGTTGTTAGAGTGTGCAGTTAAGATTTTAAGTATTACAGTATCTTTAAGTCAATGAGGGATAGTGTTTTGAAATACGTTGATTTCGTCGACTTAAACTATGAACCTCTTGAAACAGATTTAATCTGTACTTTTCAAGTTGAGCCTGAAGGTTTGAGTCTAAAGGAAGCTGCAGGGGCTGTTGCAGCCGAGAGTAGTGTGGGAACTTGGACTGAATTAACGACTGTAAAACCTTATGTGGAGAAGCTTGCGGCTCATGTTTTCTGCATAGAAGGAAATATTGCTAAAATTGCTTACCCAATGGAACTTTTTGAAGCAGGGAACATGCCGAACATTTTGAGTAGTGTTGCAGGCAATGTTTTTGGACTGAAGGCATTAAGGAATTTACGTCTCCTTGATATCCAGTTTCCAACTAAAATTGTGGAAGGTTTTAGGGGTCCACAATTTGGCATCGAAGGAATACGTACCTTGCTGAAAGTATCAGAACGCCCTTTGATTGGTACGATTATTAAACCCAAACTCGGGTTGAAGACGGCTGACCATGCAAAAGTTGCGTTTGAAGCTTGGGTAGGTGGTTGCGACATAGTTAAGGACGATGAGAATTTGAGCAGTCAAGCGTTTAATCCGTTTGAGGAACGTGTTTCAAAGACATTGCAAATGCGGGATAAGGCTGAGAAAGAGACGGGTGAACGGAAAGTGTACATGGTAAACGTTACTGCTGAAACGGAAAGCATGTTGAAACGTGCTGAATCTGTGACAGAGCATGGCGGAGAATATGTTATGGTGGATATTCTTACATGTGGGTTTTCAGCACTTCAAACGTTACGTGACCAAAATCTTAAGCTTGTGATACATGCACATAGAGCTGGCCACGCTGCGTTTACGAAGAATCCTAATCATGGCATCTCCATGCATACTATTGCGAAGGTTGTTAGATTAATCGGTGTTGATCAATTACATGTGGGTACAATTGTAGGCAAAATGTCTGAGACAAAGCAAGAAGTGTTAGACAATATAGAAGCTTGTAAGATGAAAATAAATGGATTAAGAAGGGTTATGCCTGTTGCTTCTGGGGGACTGCATCCACGATTTGTCCCTGCATTAATGCAAACTTTTGGAAAGGATTTCATTATTCAAGCGGGTGGAGGAATTCATGGACATAAGAGGGGCAGCTTCGCAGGAGCGACAGCAATGCGACAAGCAGTAAACGCAACATTAGAAGGAAAAACATTGGAGGAATATGCTAGGACTCATAAAGAACTCAGCGTCGCACTCCAACTTTGGAAAGGATGAATTCATCTTTTCTCGATTGGTTATCAACAATTTATGTCGATTCCTATTTCTTAGGATTCTCTTGCATCATGATTCTCTGTGCAATGTTTATGATCAGCTTTTATGAAGATGTACAGCAAAGGTTGGAAAATAGAGACTCGGGTAACTTCCACAGAATTCCAAATTTCGTCGCTAACAAACTGAGTCAAATTACTAGTCGTCCAAGAGTTTTCAATTCCTGTATAAAATGGTCTTCTTATTTACCTGTAATTAGCGCTTAAGTCAATGATTGTGTGCGTAATCTTTTTCTCTTGGTAAAAGAATTTGCTTGATGGTTTATGCCTTGTTTTCCAAGAATGAGAAAGAGAAAAAGTTACCTCCAGATCAGAGGCCGATAAAACGAATTTTACGTTGGGGAATCGATCATCCTGGTATTATTTCTACTAACCCGCGGATTGACACTGCAACATATACATTGACGGTTGATGGTGAAGTAGAGAATCCTGTACAGCTTAAATGGAATGAAGTGCTTCAGCTGCCAGGCACTATTTCGATAAGTGATTTTCATTGTGTCGAAGGTTGGAGTGTTTTAGACTGTAAATGGGAAGGCGTTCGTATGAGAGATTTAGAGAACTTAGTAAAACCCAAACCAACAGCGCAGGCCGCAACTTTCGAATGTGCCGATGGTTATACGACTTCACTTTTTCTATCAGAGCTTGTTGGTGATGACGTTCTTCTGGCGTATAAATTGAATAATGAATCATTGGAGGAAGGCTTAGGCGCTCCGTTACGGTTGATTGTGCCAAGCAAGTATGCTTACAAAAGTGCTTTATGGGTGACTCGTGTACGCTGTACTCGTGGGAAGGAGTTGGGTTTCTGGGAGCGTCGAGGATATAGTGATAGTGCGGACGTCTGGAAGAACGATCGGTTTAGAAGATGACTTCTTTGTTCAGCAACTATTCAAAACGTTTATTAAGTCTTAATACATCTTTGTGGGCGGAGACATTCACAATGCCAACTAACAACCGAAAAGGCTCAAGCCCGAAATTATTGGATAATCAGACACCAGCCATCATAGTTGTGGGAGACAGCAGAACAGCAAAGCTTGAGAAGAATAAAGATGACGCACGCAAACCCCTATATCTAAAAAGGATATAGAGGAATAGAGATAATACAGGAAAACGCATTTACGTTTTGCTAATAGATGTATTCAATAACACTTGCTAGCAACGGGTTCGTAGAAATGCAATTTAGTGAAGCAAAACTTGGACGAGTCTTTGTGCTCAGACTCCATGATAATGATCGTTTGCCAGATGTGATCGAATCCTTTGTTGTAGAACACAAGATAAGAACAGCGTTCTGCCTGTTTTTGGGTGGCGCAAAAGAGAACAGTCGTGTTGTTGTCGGACCCAAAAATGGACATATTCTTCCACCTGAACCCGTGACCACATTACTTAAGGGAGTTCACGAAGCGTGTGGCGTGGGAACGATTTTTATGGATGAAACAGAAAAACCAAAATTACACATGCATGCAAGCTTTGGAAGAGACAAAGAAACCATCACAGGCTGCGTCCGCATGGGCGTCAACGTGTGGCGCATTGGCGAAGTAATAATAGTTGAACTAATAGGAACAACTGCACGGAGAGCTGTCGATAAGGAGACTGGTTTCGAATTTTTGGAAGTCTGAGAAAAAAAAACTTACGCGAACGAGAGCACATAAATTCCTCTTGGACTTTCTCCAAAATAATTGACATAACTAAACCTGCCCGTACTATTCATTTTCTCCCATACTTGTATGGTTGTCAGCGTTGTATTGAAAAAAGGAGCCGTCTGACCATACTCGTATAGCAACAGAAACTTTGTGTTACGTTGCTCGCATAATTGCACCAGCATTGTCTCATTAAAGTCAGGTGTGAAAGAATCAACCGCCAATTCTGGATATTGCCATATTCCGTTGCGTCTAGAAGCGTTAGCTTCTAAATAGAAACGTACCATATCATCATTGAATGAATTGTTGGGGCATAGAATGGCGATGGATTCGTTCTGATTCGACTGTGATGCTGCGAAATCTGTCGTCTCTCGAATGGGAATATGAATTATGTATCTTGCCGCCCATTGATATCCATCATAAAAACTGTAAGAAACCGAGGCAACCGTGAATACTATAATAATTCCTCCTGCAATTTTAGCCAGCCGCTTCTTATTCAAATTAGGGATGACTGATTTCCAAACATTCTGTAGTTTTCGATAACAGAACACGAGAAAATTAGCTGCAGAAATTGCTAAGACGGGAAACAATGGGACAACGTATCGCCATTGTCTGTTAGGAATTAATGTAAAGAAAACATATACAGCTATGAACCAGATTAGAAAGAATTTCTCTGCAGTTTTTCTGCGGTAAGCCCATAACCCAAGCCCTAATAATCCAAAGATAAATAGCGGTAGAAGAATTGGATGCGTGTTATTATAAGGCCATGTCATTTCTAAAAGGTAGAATACGGGCTGAGGAAAACGTAAACTATACCCAAGCCTATCTTCGCCTCCTGCCGTAATTGCATAGAGTAAATCGTTACCCTTACCAAACCCAACTATCAAAAGCCAAGGAAGAACAACTAGAACTGCAACCAAAGCAAACCACATAAATTTAGATAATCTTACTCGTAACCTATCTCTGCATAAGAATAGAATAGCAGCAACCATAACGATGCCAGCAACTAAGATTTGATATTTAGCCAGAAAACCCAAGCCAAACGCTATTGCACTTAGAATTATCAGTCTATTCTTATCGATCTGAATCCATGAGAAGAAGAAGAATAAGGTTAATGTAAAGAAAAAAACTAGTGAGCTCTCAAGCATCGCAAATTTTGAAACCCAAAACAAGCCTGGCATTGCAGCAAGCAACACACTAGCGAGTAATCCAGTTTTTGCGCTGTATATTCTGGAAGTAAGTTCGAAAACCAACCAAACTGATAAAAGCATGAACGTGGCAGCTGCCAATCTTCCAACCTCAACACTGATTCCAAATACTTGGAAATAGCCGCTAGTCGCCAAATCATAAAGTGGTGGATAATAGCCATAACCGGTAGTGTAATCGGTGAATCGTCCTTGAGACAAAAGTTGTCCGCCACGAAGATGTGACATCTCGTCCCATTGAACAACCATGAAACCTGAAGCAAGCAAGAATACAGTATAAGCAATCAAGAATATCAGCAGGATTAATCTCCATCCATTAGCCCCCGTTTGCAGCCATTGTGAAAGATTAGTTACATTAGATGCATACGATTCTTGCTTTGCCATCTCCGAATCTGCGGCCCCTCTGTTTTTCCCCTCGTGCTTTGACACTCTGTGGTAACTTCTAATAAGCATTTAGAATCAGACACTAATCTTAGCTTCGCCTTCAAGATACAAAAGCCATTTATGAATAGGTGACACATTATTCAAGGGGAGAAGCGCGAATACTTTGAAGGCTGGGAGGACAAAACAAATCTCTGTTCTTTTGCCGGCGTATAACGAGGCACTGCATATTGAGAAGTGTATTCGTGAAGTCGACCGTACTGTTAGTTCTCTGTCTGATTCGTATGAGATTATTGTTGAGGAAGATGGAAGCACGGATAGTACTGAAGCTATATTGATACATTTGTCAGATAGTATTCCCAACCTGAGATTTCATCATTCACCAGTTCGTTTGGGCAAAGGCAGAGCCATAAAAAATGCTGTTAGGTCATCTGAGGGCGAAATCATAGTTTTTATGGACGTAGATTTAGCTACAAACTTGGTTCACCTACCAACAGTGTTGAAGCTCGTTAAAGAAAATGGCGGCATGGTTATTGGCTCTCGACATGTAGATGGGTCAAGAGTCCAAAGACGTGTGTCTAGAACCTTATTCAGTTTAGTATACAATTTACTTGTTCGGGTCCTGTTTCTTGACAGTGTGCACGATCATCAATGTGGCTTCAAGGCTATGCATTATGAAGTTGCTGAAGCGTTGGACGATATCGAATCAAACGGGTTTTTCTTTGATACCGAAATGATTCTAAGGTGCAAAAAATCTGGTTTTCCCGTGAGAGAAGTGGCTGTTGAGTGGTCAGAGAATAGAATGCGAAACACATCAAAGGTTAGGCTCTTCCGTGACGCTAAACAAATTGGCTTAGACCTTTTTAGGTATAAATTCGGTCCGAACAACACTCAGTCTAAAACCACGTGAGTATTCTGGCGCAGAGCTTATTCGGCCAAACCTAATTTAGCCAACAAATGAATTAGTTAATCATTTGGGGAACAAACAGATTGAGATTACCAAACCGAAGACTCGCAACTAACTTTACAAAAGAATACTGTATTATTCTGGCTATTCTGCTTGGCTTCGTCTTAGTATCTGTTTCTCTTGGACCTTATTCCAATTTTGACACGCAAACAGAGTATGCTGCCGCAGCAAGCGCGGCTCAAGTAGGTTTACCTTATGCGACTCCTGGGAACCTGATTAATCAGCCGCCAATTGCTTTTTACGTTTA
>DATGZD010000099.1:0-11479 GCA_035297385.1 Candidatus Sulfotelmatobacter sp.
TGTTAAGATTGAAGGGACGGGTCGCTTGCTTAAGGCAACCGACCTGGATGCGAAGGATACACCCGACTTAGTTCCGGTCTGCGCTTCGTTAGCCTGCTATGCGAAGAATACAACACGGATTCGTAACGCTCGACGGTTGAAATTGAAAGAATCAGATAGGCTTCAATCCCTCTATCTTGAACTAACAAAGATGGGCGCCGATATTGAAGTAACTGAAGATAGCCTTTTGGTAAAAGGAGCCTGCCAATTACACGGAGCAGAAATCGATCCTCATAATGACCATCGTATTGCCATGGCTTGTGCCGTTGCTGCCATTGGCGCAGACGATGAAACAATAATCCATAATGCAGAGTGTGTGAGAAAGTCTTATCCGACCTTCTTCCTTGATCTAAAACAGTTAGGAGTAAATGTGATTGGCGGGAAATTCGATAGGTAAAGAATTCATAATAACTTCTTTTGGTGAGAGTCATGGCAGAATCGTAGGTATAACGATAGATTCTTGTCCAGCAGGACTCCCACTTACCGAAGCTGATATTCAAGTAGATGTAGATAGAAGAATTCCTCGTAACCTGAAGATTACGTCAGAAAGAGTTGAAAAAGATAAGGTAACAATACAATCGGGCGTTTTTAACGGCTTCACTACAGGTGCACCAATCACTATAACAGTAGAAAATCGAGACGTGGACTCAAGAGATTATGATACCCTGAGGGACTTGCCCCGACCAGGACATGCGGATTATACGACACGCATGAAATATGGCATGTTTAATGATTATCGTGGTAGTGGTCGATTCTCAGGCAGACTTACTGTAGCTTTAGTTCTGGCTGGTGCTGTGGCAAAAAAGTTGCTAAACCGCTTTGGAGTTGACGTTTTTGCTTATACAAAAGCCATAGGCAACGTGAAACTCAACAGACCTATGAGTTATGAACAAGTGCGGAGTCAACGTTACGATACTGCAGTTCGATGCCCAGACATGGAAACAGCGAAGAAAATGGAAGAAGCTATTGCATCCGCCAGAAAAGATGGCGATAGTTTAGGTGGAATAATCGAAATCATAGGTGCTAACGTTCCTGTTGGAGTTGGTGAACCGCTTTTTGATGCTTTAGATGCTGATATCGCCAAAATCTTGTTTACAATTCCTGCAGTGAAGGGAATTGAATTTGGAGCTGGATTCAAAGCTGCGACGTTGAGGGGTTCAGAAAATAATGATGCCTTCCAGATAGTTAGTGGTACAGTTGGGACGTTAACGAATAATCACGGCGGAATCCTAGGTGGAATTAGTTCAGGTATGCCAATTGTTATTAGAATCGCAGTTAAACCTACTCCCTCAATTGCAAAAGAGCAGCAGACTGTGACTTTAACCGCGATGGAAAACACCACGATCAAAGTAACAGGTAGACATGATCCTTGTATTGTGCCTAAAGCTGTCCCAGCTGCAGAAGCAGCCGTAGCAATAACACTTGCAGATCATATGATTCGTGCTGGATTTATACCCAAGGTGTTAAAGGAGCAAGATTGAGATGCAAGACATTCAAAGATTAAGAAAAAGAATCGATCAAATAGATGAGAACATATTACAATTGCTCGGTGAAAGAGCAGAAATCTGCAGATCGATTGGTATACTAAAGAAAGAACAAGGTTTGCCCGTCATTGATACATTTAGAGAGAATGAAGTCTTTTCTAACATCAGAGTTAAAGCTGCAGATTTTGGTCTCGATGCCGATCAAGTCGAAGCAATTTATCGCCAAATAGTTAATATGTGCAGCAGCGTTCAAGAGTTGAAAGAAAAAACCGAATGAGGCTAGAAACGACATGCTATATGAGATTAACGAGAAAGCCCTAAGGCTTCAAACGCAAGGAAAAGAAATTATCAAACTCAATTTGGGTGATCCTGATTTAGCAACTCCCAACGAGATAATTGAAGCTGCCTATGATTCAATGAAACGGGGAAAAACAAAATATGCCTCTTCATATGGTGAATTGCCTCTTCGAGAGAAACTTGCCAAAATTCACCACGTATCAGCAGATAACATAGTGATTACACCTGGTTCAAAATGGGGCGTTTTTTCAACTATGTACCTGCTACTGAAAGGTGGCGGAAACGTCATAATTCCTACTCCATACTGGACAGCTTATGATTTGATCGCAAAAACTGTGGGTGCTGAGACACGACTTCTGAAAACAGAACTTAAAGATGATTGGCAAATAGACTTAGGCAAACTTGAGGATCTAATAGATAGTAGTACCCGCATGATAATTCTGAATAACCCCAATAATCCAACCAGCAAAATCATAGATGATGAAGTTCTTGAAGGAGTAGTCGATATCGCTAATGAACATGGTATCACTATTCTTTCTGATGAAGTCTATGGAGCCATAGCCTTCAGGAAAACAAAAAGCATCATGGACTTTGACGAAAGCCACAATCATATTCTGACGACTGGTTTTTCAAAAACATTCACAATGACAGGTTGGCGCATTGGTTATATTGTTGCCAAAAAAGAACTTGTTGATCGTATTACTCGATTGAATCAGATAACTGTCAATAATGTTCCTGTTTTCATTCAAGAAGCTGCCTTAAAGGCGCTAGAATTACAGGAACAATTAGCCACCAAAATCAAGGATGAATATCAAGAACGCGCAAAAATAGCCTCTCAAAAACTAAGCGCTGCAGGATTAGAATTCACTGAACCTGATGCACCGTTCTATGTGTTTCCACGTAAGCAAGGGTTGGACAGCGAAAAATTCACGCTGGAGTTGCTCGATAAGGGTGTTGCTGTGGCTCCTGGCACATCATTCGGAGATTACCGCGAATTCTTCCGTATCTCATTAACCGCACCACGCAAACAAATTGAGGTTGCATTGGATAAGATCAGTGAGGCTCTTTAATGGTAACTACCGCCATTCTCGGCGCAGGCAAAATGGGCATATGGTTTGCTAAATTCTGTAAAGAAAATGGCGAGCGCGTAATTCTCTCAGATAGAAAAATAGAAAAATTGACTAAACTGGGCAAAGAGCTTAATGTAGAGACCGCAAACTTTGAAAATGCTGTCAAGAATGCCGACAACATCATAATTTGTGTTTCAATCAGCGCCTTTGAAGACATCATCAAAACAATTGCGCCATTTGTTTATGACAGACAAAACGTCCTTGATATTTGCAGTGTCAAAGAACAACCAGTTCGAATTATGCATCAATACATCAAGAACGCTATTACTCTTGGTACGCATCCAGTGTTTGGTCCAGGCAGCAAAGGTGTACGCAATAAAGCATATATTCTTACACCGACGAACACGGCTGAACGCGCATTTGCAGAAAAATACAAGATCTGGCTGGAAAAAGTCGGAGCACGAGTTTTTCTCATGTCACCTAAAAGACACGATGAACTCATGTCCATAGTACTTGGTATGCCACACTTTGTTGGTTTAGTCGCTTGCGACACATTATTAGAACAACCTGATTTTCTGGAAACAAAAAAAGTAGCAGGCACAACTTACAGAATGCTCTTCACATTAGCTGAAGCTACTGCATTAGAGACTCCTGATTTGTATGCGAGTTTGCAAACTAGTCTGCCTGAAATGGGGAAGATTGAGGATTTGTTTATTCAAAAGGCAGAAGAATGGTTGAAACTTGTGAAGCAAAAGGATTCCGCTGCAATCGTTGAAAAATTGGTGAAGTTAAAAGCTAAACTGATGCAAACAGATAGTGAATTTGAGAAAAGTTATGAAACAATGTATAAGATGTTAGAAGCTACTGATAAATAGTCTTAGGCTGCTTTTGGGTATGAACCGAGTATCTTAACAAAGACAGAGTATTTCTGCAAGGCTTCTAAGGCTTCCACACAGCGCGGCTCAGTTCTATGGCCTTCAAAATCTAAGTAAAAATTGTATTCCCATGGTGTTTCTTTGGTCGGTCGAGACTCAATTCTTGTTAAGCTAATGTTACGTTTAGCAAATTCACCTATTGCTTGATAAAGTGAGCCTGGTCTGTGAGTGGCAGAGAAAATTATGGAAGTCTTGTCTTTGCCTGTTATAGGCGCATCTGTTTTGGATAGAATAAAGAAGCGTGTGTAATTGTTAGGATTATCTTCAATTTCCCTAGCTAAAATCTTAAGACCATATATTTCAGCTGCTCTTTCGCTCGCGACCGCTGCAGCATCTTTTAGTCCTTTCTCTTTAAGCATCTTAGCACTGCCTGCCGTGTCATAAGTAGGTATAAGTTCCCAGCCGGATTTCTCCAGAAAGTTACGACTTTGTGCTAACGCTTGGGGATGCGAATAGACTGTTTTGATTTGATTAATGCTTGTTCCTTGATTGGTCAAGAGGCAATGACTAACACGAACAATGACTTCTCCACAAACTTTGAGGTCATACAGGAGAAACAAATCATATGTTTGATTCACGCTTCCCTCTAATGAATTCTCAATCGGAACTACACCATGTTCTGTTTCTTGCTTTTTGACGCTCTCAAATACATCCTTGAAATCTCTGCAAGGCTTCACTTCAACGTTTTTGCCAAAGAATTTGTATACTGCCATTTCACTATAGGCGCCTTTCTCTCCTTGGAAAGCCACTTTCACTTTTTGTTTCCCTGCTTCCTAGTTTTTAGGAGGCATTTGTTTATACCGTTTATCATAGCTTCAACGCTTGCCATGACGATATCCTCACGTGCTGCCCTTGCAGACACGATATTGCCTTTTTCATCCTCAACCTTAATGATTACTTCGGCAACGGCGTTAGAACCGCCTGTGATAGCTTCCAAGCGATATTCTTTTAATGTTATTTTTTCGAGGTTATGAGTAAGTTTAGTTATAGCTTTAAGCACAGCATCAACAGGGCCAACTCCTGTTTCAGCAGCTACATACTCGTTTCCATCAAGAACTAGCCTAACTGAAGCTGTAGGGATAACTTTGATACCAGTGACAACAGCTAGGTCGCAGAGATCAACAATCTTCTCTTCCGCCACAACTTGACCCATAACAGCAGATGTTAAAGCAAATAAGTCGGCATCAGTAACCATCTTTCCTTTATCACCTAAGTCTTTGATTCGCTGTACTATTTCCTTCAATTGATCTTCAGTTGGATGGATGCCGATTTCTTCTAGCTCTGCCTTAATGCCACGTGTGCCTGCTAATTTTCCTGCTACGAGTTTGCGTGTGCGGCCTACGACTTCAGGGTTTATCGGCTCAAAAGTTAAGGGCTTAACAGTAACGCCTCGTGTATGGATTCCTGATTCATGGGCGAAGGCGTTCTCACCAACTATGGCTTTATTGGCCTGTACTTGCAAGCCAGTTAGTGTCGAAACCATTCTTGAGGTAGTATAGAGTAATCGTGTGTTTACGTTGGTTTTGAGTTTGTAGAGCATATGCAAAGCCATTACAACTTCTTCCAAAGAGGCATTCCCTGCTCGTTCACCTAAACCATTTATCGTAACATGAATCTGCGTGGCGCCTGCTTCTACAGATGCCAGTGAGTTTGCGACTGCCATGCCAAAATCATCGTGGCAGTGAACACTGATTGGAGTCTTCACTGTTTTATGTAAGTCTTCAATGAGGTTCCTCATGGTTCGTGGGATCATAATGCCCACAGTATCTGGCACGTTAAGTCTATCCATGCCTGCTTTTTCTGCAGCTTGACAAATCTGTCGTAAAAATTGAGGTTTTGTTCGTGTCGCATCCATAGGGCTAAACTCGCAGATTAATCCGTGCTTCTTGACATATTCAATTGAGTCTACCGCTGCGGATAACACCTGTTCAGGTGTCATGTTTACGGCGTATTTCATCTGTACAGGTGAGGTGGGAATAAACACGTGAACAGCTGGCACCTTGCATTCTATTGCTGCATCGATGTCGTTTTTGTTGGCTCGTGCTAAGGCACAGATTTCACTATTTAATCTGCAATTGACTATCTCTTTGATTACTCTTTTCTCGCCTTCTGAGGATGCTGGGAATCCTGCTTCAATCGAATCAACACCCAGCAAGGCTAATTGTTTAGCGATCTCAATTTTATCATCAAGAGTTAATGATACTCCCGGTGATTGTTCTCCATCACGTAAGGTAGTGTCGAAAATGCGGATTTGATTTGAGTTAGTTGACATAAGCAGGTTCGGCCTTGTCTATTTCAGCGCCGCTGCGATTGCTTCAGCCATTCCTTGTGTAGTTGCTTTTCCGCCACAATCAGGCACTGTCGAGCTGCTCTGTAACGTTTTAATGACACCGTCTTCTATAGCTACGCCTGCTTTGACGCATCTTGGATCATCATAAGTTTCACCCAACCAATCCAACATCATTTTTGCTGCTAAAATCATTGAAATTGGGTTTGCTGTCTGCTTGCCAGCTCTATTTGGTGCTGAACCATGGATTGGCTCAAACAAAGCAAAGTTATCGCCTATGTTTGCGCCTGGTGCCATACCTAAACCTCCGATTAATTGTGCTGCTTCATCTGAAAGAATGTCGCCGAATAGGTTTGGTGTAACTAGAACGTCAAAATCTTGAGGTTCTTTAATTAATCGCATCGAAGCCGCATCAACATACAATTCATTGTAGGCGATGTCTGGGTATTGTTTTGAAACTTCACGACAAACACTTGAGAATAAGCCATCAGTTACACGCATAACATTGGCTTTGTGAATGGCTGTGACTTTCTTTTTTCTATTCCGCATACGTGCTATCTCAAAGCCTCTTTTAGCTATACGTTCTGTATTCTTTCTTGTAATAACCCGCAATGCTATGGCTGTATCACCCAACGAGAACTCTAAACCCTTGTACAAATCTTCAGTGTTTTCTCTCACAAACATCATATCAATATCTGGTCTCATTACAACAGGGTTAGGATATGACTTGATTGGACGCAAATTAGCGTATAAATCAAACATCAACCTCAATTTTACTATAACATCGGCAGCTGTCTCACCAACCGGACCCTTTAGGCATGCATGAGATGCCTTAATCTTCTCTACAGTATCCTCCGGTAGGGCTACGCCTCTTTTAGCAAGTGTAATATCTCCTGCCTCCGCTTCAATGATGTTGAGTTTTATTCCAAATTTTGTTTGAGCTGAATCCAAAACTGCCAATGTTGCTTTAGTTAGTTCTGGTCCAATTCCATCTCCTTCAATTAGGGATATTTTGTATTCTTTCATTCTTTTTTCATCCTCTTCTGTAAATTCTCGATTAATCCTCCATCTGATAGAATTTGTAGTATGAATGCTGGCAACTTTGTTCCTTGCAGAGTCTTACCTGTAGTTAGGTTTCGTACTTCCCCTTTATCGAAATCTATTGATAATTCATCGCCATTGTTAACTGCTGATGAAATGCCTGCGCATTCTACAACAGGTAAACCGATGTTTATAGCATTACGGAAGAATATTCGGGCAAATGATTCTGCGACTACACATTTTACGCCTGAATACTTTAATGCTAAGGGTGCCTGTTCTCTGCTTGAACCGCAACCAAAATTCTTTCCACTAACAACAATTACACCTTTCTTGGCTTTTTCTGGAAACTTTGGGTCTAAACTTTCAAGTGCATGCTTTGCCAAATCCAGTGGACTAGTTAAAATTAGATATTTCCCTGGTAGAATAACGTCTGTATCCACATTATTGCCAAATCTTATGGCTGGTCCAGAAACTTTCATGTCTTATCCACCTCTATCTTTCGCGGGTCCGTAATTCTACCAGTCAACGCCGAAGCTGCGACAGTTGCAGGGGAAGCCAAATAAACATTAGCCTGTGTGCTTCCCATTCGTCCAATGAAGTTACGGTTCGAAGTGGAAATGCAGGTTTCACCCGCTGCCAGTAAACCTATATGTCCGCCTAAGCATGGACCACATGCTGAGCCACATACTAAAGCGCCAGCATCTGTAAAAATTTCAACTAACCCTTCATCTACGGCTTGACGGTAGACTTCTTGTGATGCAGGAATTACTAAAGCTCGTACGCCATCTTTTACCGTTTTTCCCTTCATTACCTGGGCAGCTAGACGTAAGTCTTCCAAACGTCCATTAGTGCAAGAACCGATAAACGCCTGTTCAATCGGCACTTCACCTACTTCGGATACAGGTCTTGCGTTATCAACTGATGAAGGACAGGCAACTGTTGGTTCCAGTTTTGACGCATCTAACTCAACAATTTTTTCATATTTTGCATCTGCATCGCTTGTCAATACTTCATAAGGCTTATCAGTTCTACCTTCCAAAAACTGTCGCGTTATCTCATCGGCCTCCACGATACCATTTTTGGCACCCATCTCCACTGTCATATTACATAATGTCATTCTACCTGCCAAACTCATGCTACGAATGGTTGAGCCTGTAAATTCTATTGCTTTGTAGGTTGCACCGTCTGCCCCTACTTTGCCGATTGTAGACAGAATTAAGTCTTTGGGCGTTACATATGGTTCGAACTTTCCTTCTACATCTACTTTTATTGTCTCAGGAACTTTTAGCCAGATTTTACCTGTAGCAAAGACTGCTGCTGCTTCAGTTGAGCCTATGCCAGTAGCAAAGGCACCTAAAGCACCATATGTACAGGTATGTGAATCTGCACCAACCATGACTGTGCCTGGTACCACATATCCCTTTTCTGGCATGACTTGATGGCAGATTCCACCTCTGCCTACATCGTAGAAGCGTATATTTTGTTCTTTAGCGAAGGTTCGCAGCATCTTATGTAATTCTGCCGCTTTAACACTCTCAGCGGGTACTTGATGGTCTAAGATAATGACGATTTTCTTATTATCCCAAACATGTTTAACTCCTATGCGTTTGAAAGCTTCAATTGCTAAAGGGCCAGTTAAATCATGAACCATAATCATATCTACGTTAGCGTCCACTATGTCGCCCGGTTTTACCGTATTTTGGTTTGAAGCTTTTGCTAGGATTTTTTCAGTTATGTTCATGTTTTCGCCTTTTTACTTTTTTGAACTTAAATTAGGAAAGTTCGTGTTTTGCGTGTTTATCGCTGTAGTTAAGGATTTCCACCTGTTACTCTTCAATCTTGATTGATTTCACGCCTCGTGAAAGTGCCGTCAGACCTGTTCTTGCCATTTCAACAATTCCATAAGTTTTCATCAAATTCAAGAATGCATCAATCTTATCGGAAGTTCCTGTGATTTCCACCATGAGACTTTCTGGTGCGACGTCGACAACGCGTCCACGGAAGACTTCAACACAATTTATGATATCGCTTCGACTTTTCACATCTGGCACGCTAATTTTTATGAGTGCTAATTCTCGAGTAACTATGTTGGCAGGTTCAAGCTGATTGACTTTTATGACATCTATGAGCTTGTTCATTTGCTTCTCGATTTGCTCTAAAGTTTTCTCATCGCCACTCACCGTTATTGTCATGCGGGTTACACCTTTTTGTTCTGTATGTCCAACAGTTATGCTTTCAATGTTGAAGCCGCGACGACGAAACATGTTGCTAACACTATGTAGAACACCTGGCTTATTTTCAACGAGGGCAGCGATGACCGTAGTTTTTTCTTGTTTCTCCAATTTAATAGTCACCTACCTGTTGATTCAAACCACATCCGGGTGGAATCATTGGTACCACATCTTCTTCCATCCCAATAGGTACATCTATGACAGTTGTAACTTTGCTTTGCAGTGCAGCCTTAACAGCTCTCTCAAATTCTATCAAGGATTGAGCACGTAAACCTTGAGCTCCATAAGCTTCTGCAAGTTTAACAAAATCTGGGTACGTTCCGAGTTTTACAGCCATGTAACGTTTCTTATAGAACATACGTTGCCATTGTGCCACCATTCCTAAGACACCGTTATTGAGGACAATGACCGTTACTGGTATGTTTTCGATGACGCTGCATGCTAGTTCTTGTTCAGTCATGATAAAGCTACCATCGCCTGCTATGTCAAAAACAGGTCGATCTGGACAAGCAGTTTTTGCGCCAATACTAGCTGGAAACCCAAATCCCATTGTTCCTAAGCCGCCGCTACTGATGAACGTACGAGGTTTGAGGGTTTTGAAGTATAGTGCGCTCCACATTTGATTTTGTCCAACTTCTGTTGTAATTATAGTATTCTCTGGCAACAGTTTTCGTAACGTTTGCAGTAGCGATTTAGGCTTCATCTCTGGACACTCAGTTGGTGGGTTGATTAATTCTCTTGCTTGTCTTACTCTTTGTATCCATGCTGACTCTGTTTTCTTTTTGACTTGTTGTATTAATCGTTCATAGATAGCTGCTAATGCCTTCTTAGCATCCGCTACGATGGGGATATCGACGTTAACATTTTTACCAATCTCTGCAGTATCGATGTCGACGTGAATTTTTTTTGCTTCAGGCGCAAATGTATCTATGTTGCCTGTGGCGCGATCGCTAAATCGTGTACCTACGGCGAGCATTACATCGGCTTCAAGTAATAGTTTATTTGCTAATGGATTGCCATGCATGCCGATATTTCCGATACTGAGTGGATGAATTTCTGGGAATGCGCCTTTACCCATGAATGTTGTTGCAACGGGGGCTAGCAACAACTCGGCAACTGTAAGGAGTTCATCTGTGGCATCGCCGCTTATAACACCTCCACCTGCTAAGATTATGGGTCTCTCCGCTTGGACCAAGAGTTCTGTGGCTTTACGTATCTGCAACGGATGTGGGTTAATACTTGGGTTATAACCGCGCAAATCAATTTTAGTTGTCCATTGAACATTGCCCATTTTAGCTTGAATATCCTTAGGAAAATCGATCAAGACAGGTCCTGGTCTGCCTGAGGTTGCTATGTAGAAGGCATTGTTAATAGTACCTGGAATTTCTTCCACACTACGCAGCTGCGTATTATATTTTGTAATGGGTGTTGTTATTCCGATAATATCTGCCTCTTGAAATGCATCTCTTCCAATCATGTAGGTGGATTTGCCACCATGAGTGGGAACTTGTCCAGTAATGGCAATAACTGGCGAACTATCTAAATGAGCGTTGGCTATGCCTGTAACAAGATTGGTTGCACCTGGACCTGAAGTAGCAAAGCATACTCCTGGCTTTCCACTAGCTCTTGCATAACCATCAGCCGCATGAGCTGCACACTGTTCATGTCGAACTAAAATATGTCTGATTTTTGGGTGCGTGCAAAGTGCGTCATACACGGGCAAGATAGCTCCGCCCAGTATTCCAAAGACATGTTGGACGCCTTGACGTTCCAAGCTTTCGAGTAGCGCATCTGCGCCGTTCATTTTAGTTGCTGTCATACTTTTTGCTCCATAAGCATAAAAATTGAATGTAGATTTGGCACGTATCGTGAAGAATATCGTTTCAAGAATTTATTTGTACCTGTTATAATTTTAGAGATTAAGGTTTTAGGCTGGGCGCTAAATAAAACATTCTGCCGGTACCCGGCGATCCCAACTACAGAGGTGGCGATCCCTCATTCTAAACTGCCTCCGCGAAACCTCGCAATACGTTGAAAACAAACTACGCACTGGAAATAAAAAGATTACGGTGCACTAAATAGGTACTTCAGTTCA
>DATGZD010000100.1:0-2511 GCA_035297385.1 Candidatus Sulfotelmatobacter sp.
TACTGTTTCCAGTACTGATTCATCATTCTCTCCTGGGTAACCAAGAATAAAGAAAGCACCAACTTGTAAACCAGCTTCCTTAGCTATGTGGACAGCCTTTTTTGCCTGTTCAATCGTAATTTGTTTTCTCATTAAATTCAAAATTCTATTAGTTCCTGATTCAATACCAAAGAAAACACGAATGCAGCCAGCTAATCGCATTTTTTGTGCAATTTCATAGTCCATTGTGTCGACTCGTGATAAGCATTCCCAGCCAACCTGTAAGCCACGTCGCAACAATTCATTACATACATTGATTACCCGCTCGCGATTCAAGGTAAAACAATCATCAGCAAACCAAACTCTATCATAACCTAGTTCCATGATTTCCTCAATCTCATCCGCTATGTTAGTTGCTGAACGAACACGGAAACTCTGACCAAAGACAGGACGACTACAAAAATCACAACTAAAAGGACAACCTCGAGATGTGATTAAAGGCGAAATCGAATACCCAAAACGCCGAATATAATGCCTTCTATAGGAATCATTGTCAAATAAATCACGAGAAGGAAACGGTAGCGAATTTAGATTCTCAATAAATCTTCTTGGCTCAGTAAATTTTACCTCACCATTATGCCTGTACACGATTCCTTGTATGGTGGAGAAATCTGCACTTTTCTCATAGCATTCTGTAAGTTCCACCATAGATTCTTCGCCTTCACCAACAACCACTAAATCAAATACATCGAGATAGCTCATAGGATCTAAAGTTGGTAAAGGTCCTCCCGCAACCAACAGACTGCAATCATTACGCAGTTTTACAGCCATATCTATCGAGGTCTTCTTCATAGAAAACATAGAGTAGAAACCAATTATTTGCGGCTTAGAACCTTTTATTCTCAAGAGCGCTTCTTCTTGTGACAAAAATGTACAATCAACGAGCTCAACATCAACACCATGTTTCACTAAAGAGGATGCAATATAACCTAAACCTAACGGTGGAAACCGAAAAATTGAACTATCATACATAGGCTTAAAAAAAGGATAAACTAAGGTGACTTTTACCAACCTAAATTGGCTCCTAACAAATCAACCTTGTACTCAAAAATGTCTTTCTTTGGATTTACTTCAAAATCCAATCCAATCCAGTCTAAATGATTACGCATAACCTCACGACCATAACGAAGAATTGCGCCTTCAGCTTGCCAAACTCGAAAACCAAATCGATCTTGTACATCAGTGAATGAAGCATATTGTCCCTTAGAATTGTTCCAAGCACCGATCTCGTTATCAGTTAACGTTGTTCCTTGGGAATCACTGTATTTTCTGAAGAAATGGGAACTTTGTTCGTTCAGGATGAAGATTTCTTTTCTGTATTGTGTTTTTACACCGGATAAATCAACTTGTACTTTGATGTTATTTTTGGAGACTTCATATGTTACTGATATTTTGCCTACTGTATCTTTTTTTTCGAAGGATGATTTAATCCTTAAATTTGTCATAAATTCTCTGAACAATACAGAACGAAAACTTTGGTTATTCTGATACAGTCCAGCAAGGTACTTCAATAAAGATCGGACTTGCCGATTCTCCAACTGTAATTTTCCAAATTTATTACGTAGAACCCTATCCATGCTGAATTCTTTAACTATTCTTACCAATCCTGAAACTATTGATATCGTAACTTTAGCTGAACCAGAAAAAAATGTTTCCTCAGGACAAACTATAACAGGCAAACCAAAGCCTGCGCCCTCACCAACCAACTGTATCCCATTGTAAGTTAAGATTAATCCTTTCTGTAATTCTGCAATTTTCAAGTTATGTGGCTTGTTACTCGAATAGATATTAAGAGTTAACGATTGTGAGATTGGAATAGAGACTTTTTCTGTATCAAAACTATGCATATTTATATGTAGTGTTGATTCTTTTAAAGAACACATTAAAAACGCCTATTATACGACTAAAACGTTTATGATTCGCTCACTTAAGAGTTTCGTGTATGAGCAAAGAAATTTTTGGAATTAAGAAAAAAGTGAGTTAGATCTGCTCTGCATATATTCTCAAGTAGCAATTATCTGGAAGACATCCTGCTAACTGGATGTAGATTGTTGAGTTTCAGACTGTTGGTTTTTACTCTCTGAGAGAATGTTTTCTTTTTGCCAAAGCCAAGGTGTTCCCTTAAGAGTACGCATAAGCGAGACAGCGATGAACATGACGGCCGTTGCTTGGATCAAACGCAATACTGGGTAGAAGAATGGGCTGATCAGGAAACCTGCACGAACACCGGCTAATGGCAGATTGAAGATGTTTTCGTAAACTGTTGGTATCGAAAAGGCAAGTGTTCCCCACATGTTATCGGCTTGGTTTCCAATAAAGCCAAGGATTAGGTAAAATGCATATATTCCTTTTTCTGAAAGTGCAAGCTTATTCTTAAAGACAATCAGCGGGATAATTAGAAGTAAAGCAAAAACTTTGTCAGTTAAAACAGCTGCAACTATCAGTAGATTATCAGACATCGGCGTCACTGGT
>DATGZD010000101.1:0-4374 GCA_035297385.1 Candidatus Sulfotelmatobacter sp.
AATGGAGAACATTGATCTCTTCTACGACAAAGGTAAACTCGAACTCTGCACATTAGTTACTGAACCCACAAATAGATTTACGAAACTCGAGAGTTTTGTATATGGCATAATTTCCTTTCATAATGGGAAAGTTCGTGTGCCTGGCAGACTTACAGATCAAATCATCAATAGTGAAACCATAGGTTTATCAGAACTTGAAGGAAGAGAAGTTGTTCCGCGTTTTCGAAGACGGCACGCCGTCTCATCCACAGATGTCGTTCCTACCATTTCGTTAGCCTTCAGTTTAGCAGATGAATACTATCCATATCAAGAATACAAAATCATAGAACCTAACAAAGAATATCCAAGTGCTGGCATAGTCGGCTATGGCATGTATACATCACGATTCAGAATAAAAGAAAATGGAATGGAACGTGCTATTCCATTCATTGATGAAGACGCTGTTACTGCAGCAGTTGAAGCTGGAAAACTAGCATTGATACATGCAGGTATTGATAGCGCTTTAATTGGTAAGGTTTATGTGGGTACAGAATCCAACCCATATGCAGTGAAGCCTATCGCTTCAAAAGTTGCTCAAGTCCTCAAACTCGGAAAAGAAGAAGGCGATGTTCAAGAAGTAGATGCCGTCGATACAGAATTTGCTTGCAAAGCGGGTACGAGCATGTTTAAGGATGCTGCTGCTTTAGTTAACTATCCAAAATTAGGAATGAAATACGCTATGGTTATAGGTGCTGATAATTCCCAAGCTGCACCCAGAGGTTGTCCAGGAGGTGAATTAGACCTCTTTGTAGGTTATGGCGGCGCAGCATATCTTTTTGGTAAAGATGATGTTATTGCAGAAATTGAGGACTGGTATTCTTGCACTAGCGACACACCTGATTTTTGGCGTAGAGACGGTGAAAAACATCCTATGCATGGCGGCAGATTCACGGGTGACCCCGCCTACTTCAAACATGTAAGAAAAGCATCGTCAAGATTAATGGAGCGATCTGGCTTAAAAGCAAGCGATATAGACTATTTTGTACCCCACCAGCCTAACCCTGCATTTCCAGTCAAAGTTGCTAAAGAATTGGGCTTTAAACCAGAACAGTATGAATTGTCGCTTCAGGTAAACAAGTTTGGCAATACTTATTCAGGTTGTTCGCCTGTCGGTTTAGCTGCAGTTTTGGACGTTGCAAAACCTGATGAAAATATCTTGATTGCAAGTTATGGTTCAGGTGCGGGCAGCGACTCATACTTGCTTAGAACGACAAATCAAATATTGGATAAAAGACGGCGACAAAAAATCAATGTAAAATATCAAACTGAGAGTCCATTTATTGAGTATGTGGATTACTCTACTTATCGACGATTGAAATTGGGAATGTAGAGAACATTTAATAAAAGGCTTTATTTGAATGATACAAACGGAGCCATTAGGTTGACTATCAAAGAAATTGTGGAAGTCTTCTATGCCCCACATAAAGCATTTAAACGTATAGTGCAGAATCCTAAATTCTTAGCTGCGATTATTGTTCTAATTATCTATGTAGCTGTCCAAGTTGGCTCTTCTTACGTCGTTAGTTCAAGATCATATCTTGAACAGACTCAACCTACAGGTACACAATCAGATGTTTGGACTGAGAATCCAACGCTCTGGCAAGCAAGCCCCGGCGTAGCGATTACAACTAATCATGTCGATTACATAAACAGTAGTGTACTATATTATAATAACACAAGTATCGAGTTTATAACCAACAATGCGAGTACTATTCAAATTTTCTTGAGTGATTTTGGCCAATCTGTGAATTGTGGTCCTGACGGTTTTAAGAATATTTCAATTAGAGTCAAGATCATTTCTCCAACATCAATTCCTGATAACGTGACTTTGTATTTGTTTTCATTAAGTCCTGCCAATTATTTTGCTTACGACTTAACTGCCAGCTTCTCAAACACAACTATTGCACAAGGACAATTCTGGAATAATATTACAGTTCCACTCAATACGGATGGTTGGATAAGTAGTAATTCAGCCACAACATGGACAAACATTACTGGATTAAGAATGGATTTTGGTTGGCCAGGTAGCTCAAGTATTAATTTGCGAGTTGATGGTCTGTTCTTTCGTGGAATATACAAAGAATTACTTGAGATAAATACAACCTCAGTGCTAACAAATGCTGCTTTAAGTGCAGCTACACCTTTTCTTTTCCAATGGCTTCTTTTAACTGGTCTTATGTACCTATTAATCAAAGGATTGAAGGGAAACGTCGTCTGGAAACCTCTAATGGCTGCAGTTGGTGTTGCGTTAGTGACGTTGGTTGTGCATGCTGTAATTCTTACCATCATCTACGCTGAACTACTTCCCAACATATACTATCCACTCGAAATAGTAGCCGCTATTCCTGGCGAAGCAGATGCCGCGACATTAGCTCTCCAAAACGGTTTGTCTCAGATTTTCCAGATTAGCAGTTATGTTCAAATTGCTATTTGGATATGGCTCTTTGGTTTAGGAACGTTTATTGTGCGTACCATAACAGGTATGGTTTACACGCCACGTGTGGACATACTTAAACCTGAAACGTCAGCTCAGCCTGAGACAGAGGCTTCGCCTGTTAGTTTACCACAGTTCGGCTGGGCTAAAAGTGCACTCGTATCCGCTGTGAGCTTAGCTTTAACTATTATAATCTTGGGCTTTCTAGGCATATCCTAATTTCACTGATAAGCAAGATTTATATGGGCTTAAGAGTTTTTTTTTCAGCAGAAAACCGTTTAAGGTGTAAACTGCAAAATCATTGCAGTTTAAGAACATTTGAATGGTGGTCTTAAAGGAGTGAGATAAATTGAATATTGCTGATTTAAAGGATGGAATGAAACGCGTTAGCCTTGAAGCTCAGGTTATAGAGAAAGCTACCCCACGACAAGTTCACTCACGCTTCGGTGAAGAGACCTACAGCGTTTGCGATATCATGATTGACGATGACACAGGTAAGATTAAGCTGACTTTATGGAATGAACAAATTGCTCAAATCAACGTAGGGGACAAGATTAAGATCGAAAATGGCTATGTGACAAGCTTTAAAGGTCAAATTCAACTTAACGTGGGTAAATTTGGCAAATTAACTGTCAACAAATGAAGCTGCTTCTAAGCCCCCTCTCTGGTTATTCATGACAACTATAAACAAGTAAATCAGTTTAAAACAATCTAAAGGGTCTTAGTTGAATAATCTATCAGTAGAATTGCCTTCCTGTGAGCTCAATTTTCTAGCTTGTCTTCAAATCATTTATAAACTCAGATAAATCGACGGTTGAGTTGCCGTTGTCATCACTCAGTTTTTGTTTGGCGGGTGGTCTTTCTCGATAGAAGGGTATTCTGCTAGCGAAGCGGTCTTCAAAGGTTGATTCATATTCTTTCTTATAGAAAACGCCAATCGGAATGCGATCGCCCCATTCTTGGGCCCTCTCCAACGCTTGCATTTTCTTTGCAAAATCTTCTTTCCAATCATGTACCTGAGGGTCAAATCCAGTTTCCTCCAACTTGTATAGCCTAGGTTGTGGTTTGCCCTGTCCATCTTTGCGGTCTTCCCCTGCATACCAATCCTTCGTGTTAATATCATTGTATGTAGGACAAGGCTGTAAGCATTCGACGAACGCTAAACCTTTATGTTGAATCGCTTGTTTAATTGTATCTTTCAAGTGTCTTACATCAAAAGCATATGAACGGGCAGCAAATGTAAAACCTGAGATTATTGCCAATCCAATTGCATTCACAGCATCATTAATGTTAGGGTTTGGTAAGGCTTTTGTTCTTAAACCACGTCTTAACGTTGGTGATGCTTGTCCCTTCGTTAGACCGTAGACTCCATTATTATGAATGATGTATGTCATATCCAAATTGCGTCTTCCCGCATTCACAAAATGCCCAGCACCAATGCCTAAGCCGTCGCCATCTCCACCGATAGCTACAACTTCCAGATCTGGGTTTGCGATCTTAATACCCAAAGCAAATGGCAATGTCCTTCCATGCAGTGTATGAACGCCATTAACTCGAACATTATGTGGTTCTTTGCCTGAACAGCCAATTCCCGAAACCAATACAACATGATACGGGTCTAGGTTGAGTTCTGCAAAAGCCATTTGTAAACCATTCATGATGCCAAAGTCGCCGCAACCTGGGCACCAATCAGGGAAGACATCTACTACTCGGAAATCTGCTTGTTTAGCTGCCAAACATTAACACCTGCCTTTGGTCTGAAGGCGCTTTACCTATTAAAACTGCTTTAAGTGCATTATAAACTTCTGTAGTTGTTACAGGTCTTCCTGTATACTTTAGAATGTAATAATTGGGGCTAATGCCCGTTTTTTCCTTTATGACACCACCCAACTGTCCGGTAT
>DATGZD010000102.1:0-3581 GCA_035297385.1 Candidatus Sulfotelmatobacter sp.
CTGTTTTGTGAAATGTCCAGTTTGTTCCAAAAAATTAGCTTTTGATTTAAAGTCCAAAAAAGCATCATGTATAACTTGCGGCTGGGAAAGAACATGGAGAAATGCTATCCAGCATTAAACCACATATAAATTAAGTTTAGCTCTAATCTCTCTACAGAATAGGCTAATTGTTTGAATATCTATTTTTTAGTTAATAAACATACCAATTGAAGGAAGCCAAGAAATAAAGAGATTATGATATGAGGGCTATCGTCAAAGAATAGTGTTAATGGACCGTTCGTTTGTAGTTGGTGTGGATTAGAAGATAAGAATTTACAAGAAATATTGGATTATGAAAACACATTGTACAAGTTAAAAATAGTTCAGAATAGACAATTAAAGTATCGGACTATTTTGCATATTCTTCAAGTGATGCCATACTAAAGTGTATGTTTTCATCCTGACTTCTGCTTCTTTTTGTGGTCATGTGTCTCCTATTATCTATCCAAAAAAAGATTAAGCCAAAAAATGAACTTACTAAAACAAAAGGCAACATCATTACTGTTATGAATCTACTTCGCTTAAGTTTTGGCTGTTGCTGTTTTATTTCCTTACTGTTGTTTTGATTGTTCTGTTGATTTACCATTTCTATTCCTCGAGAATTATTAGGATGGACTCTAACTCGTCTTTAAGAAATGTCGGACAAATATTGAATTGTAATAGAACAAAGTCTAAATTTTGTTTTAAGTCTGCGCTCTTAAAAAAAGGAATTACAGGGCACGGTTCGATTTGCTTTACGTCTAAATTCCAATAGACTGCCACTACAATCATGATTTATATCATTATTTTGAGAATTAATTTCTACGAAGTATCTTTTTCTACAATATGCTATAGAGAAAATACGAAGTAATAACCATTGGTTGTTGCATTATGTATACTGCATTACGCTACATCTTACTATACAATCTGTCAAATGTCCGTACATTGTTGCATACATTGGGAACCTTTTCATCTAATTGATAACGTTGATCAGTAAACTTAATGACATGATCGGAACATTTTTACTCTCCATACTCCTGTTAGCTCTAATCAGCGAAAGTATGTTCATATTAGGCTTATTACCCAAGACAGGAAAGGGAAGTCTTGCTCAAAAAGATTAAAGTTACTCCTCTTGCTGCGGAGAGCTTGGGCGTTCGATCAATGTGTACATTAATCGAAACGTCCGACATCAAGATCCTATTAGATGCTGGCATTTCATTATGTCCCTGGCGTTTTGGGTTGCCGCCTCATCCTATTGAATTTCAGACAATAATTAAACTACGCAAACGAATAGCTGAAGCCGCTGAAAGAGTCGAAATCGTTACTATAAGTCATTATCATTTTGATCATCATACGCCATCCTTTGAGGATTGGCTGGTTAATTGGACAGATAAAGAATCAACAGCACGACAAATCTACAAAGAAAAGCGAGTTCTATTGAAAAATCCTAGAGAGAGTATTAATCCAAGTCAAAGACAGAGAGCGTGGCTTTTTCAGAAGACAGGCGGAAAATTCGCAAAAACTCTTGAGGCTGCAGATGGTAAAACATTTGTGTTTGGCAATGATACGACTTTGCATTTCTCTGAAGCGGTCACGCATGGACCAGAAAACGGTATGTTAGGCTGGGTTATCATAGCAGAAATCAAGTGTTCAGATGAAACATTCATGTTTGCGCCAGATGTGCAGGGACCAATATCAAACCGTGCAACTGAATTAATCAGAGCCGCCAGACCTGATGTCCTTATGGTCGGTGGACCTCCACTCTATTTACGTGGCTTCAAGGCTGATGAAAAACAATTACAGCAAGGGCTGAAAAACCTAATGAGCTTAGCAGAGACAGTGCCACTGTTAATTATTGAACATCACATCCTAAGAGATGCAGAATGGCATGATAAAATACGACAAGTTTACGAAGCCGCAAATAAAACTGGAAATATAATTAATACAGCTGCAGAATTCATCGGTCAAGATAACGTGTTTTTGGAGGCCAGACGCACACAACTCTACGAGGAAATGCCGCCTTCAAAGGATTTTGAGAGGTGGATGAGAGAGACTTCAGAAGCAAAGAGTGTAAAGAAACCGCCTGTTTGAGTAGGTTTATCCTTAATGATGAGAAGAAGGTTTCTACTTTTAGAGACGAATGTTTTTTGCTAGCTTCGGAGAAGCATTAATTAAAGCGCTCAATTGTTAAAGTTGTGGCGTACTAGCCATGTAATTCCAAGAGTTCAAACATGGAGTCTAAATATGGTCCTTAAGAAGCTACTATCTGTTATTGGCGTTTATAAGGTGTATGAAAAATGGTTATGGTACCAGCTTAAAAATTATGCCAAACCTGAACATGTAGCTATTATTCTCGACGGAAATCGACGGTGGGCTGCTGAACAAGATTTTAACCCCTGGCTAGGCCATAAGAAAGGTGCAGATACAGTCGAACAATTACTAGTTTGGTGTGAGAAACTTGGAGTAAAATCCGTGACTCTCTATGCGTTCTCAACAGAGAATTTTAGGCGAACGTACGAGGAAATACAAGAGATTATGCGGATCGCAGAAGAGAAATTCCGTAAACTCTTGGTCGATGAACGTATTCATAGGAATAGAGTTCATGTGAAAGTTATTGGCAGAGTCAATCTATTGCCTGAAAGCTTGCAACAACTTATAGGCGAAGTGGAAGAAGCTACAGCTAGCTACGATAATCAATTCCTAAATTTTGCTTTTGCATATGGTGGACGAGCAGAGATTGTGGATGCAGCAAAGATTATAGCAGAGAAAGTCAAATCTGGGGAACTAAGTATTGATGATGTTAATGAAGCGACTGTTGAGAAATACCTCTACACGTCACATATGCCAAATCAAGAACCAGATTTAATTGTGAGAACGTCTGGTGAAGAACGCTTGAGTGGTTTTTTGTTGTGGCAAGCAGCGTACAGTGAACTTTGTTTCTTGGATGTTTACTGGCCCGACTTTCGATTGATTGATCTATTACGTGCATTTCGAACTTTTCAACGTCGTAAACGACGTTACGGCGCATAGTTACTATGCAATTTCTGGGTTTTGTGTGACGTATCTTGACATAGATGGTAATAGTTACTACAAGAAATTATTGTTGTGATTGTTCATGAGTAATAACATATCTTAAAATAGTAATTAAGTTGAACTTTAATTTAGGTTTTGAAAAACAATGGCTCTACTAGATTTGTTATTCGTTGTTGCTGTCATACTCATCATTATTTGGCTAGTAGGCATAATCGCGTTCGCTTTGGGTCCAATACTGTACATACTGTTAATCTTAGCCATCATTATCATCATCGCAAGGTTTCTATCTGGTCGTCATTAGAAACAAAAAAATGCGGATAACTTAACCCCGTTTTTTTGCGCTAATTATCGATATTACGTCTCTGTCCTTTAGAATACTATCTTCGCCGATTCGCCTCTTATCTCGAGCGTCAACTGCGTAGAGAAAGCTCTCTCCAAGTTCTGTGTGAATAATATATGCAAATTGATGTGCAGTAGTTCCGTCGGGAATAAGATAGACATCGGGTAAGACTCTACCGTTATGGTCGCTT
>DATGZD010000103.1:0-4280 GCA_035297385.1 Candidatus Sulfotelmatobacter sp.
GCCAGTATCGAAATCAGCCATTAATCCTGTGGCGCCAGGTGCTTGGTTGCTTGGCCAGCTTATGTTGCTGATTATTCTTGTGGCAAAGTTAGTGCTAGATCCAGCTGTGGTCCAGTTTATTAGTCGATATTGACCACGTGATGCATTAATTGTCTGTGTGCTTAATACCAAGCCGTTGTTGTAAATGGTTGATGATGATAAGGCTGAAAGTGACATGTTGAAGGTAACTGCGCCACTGTAGGGGTCTATTTTGTATAGACGTGCTGGTGTAGCAGGTCCGAAAAAGCTTGCTCCACCACTTACGGTTATTAATTCAACAGTGAAGCTACCAGAAGCAATACTTCCGATGCTAGCATCTGGCTTTGGCGCAGTATAGGATATTGCTGTTGGTGTAACTCCGCCCTGTGCAACAGGTATAGCGTAGTATTGTTTTCCTGTTCTTAGGTCATAAGATACTGCACAGCTTGTAGGGACTCCATTGACTGGCACTGTTAAGGTTTGGTAGCATCTACCGAGATAGATTACACTTGGAGTGCTTGGTTGCGCTGAAATAGTGTATGTTCCTGCTTCACCACCTATCATACCACCTAAGGCTTCTTGTTGTTTCCAAACAATGTGTGATGTGGTTGGACCGGTTATAAATGGACCATTATCACGAACGAAGGTGTTGTAGTATGAGTAAGGATAGTTACCGCCGATTGCAGACCATTCTCTATTTTCAGGTGAGATAGGTCGGGTCCAATAATCAGTTGGTAATGCTGAATACCACGACATCACTGGTTCTGCTTGTACTGTAAGGTTTTGTACTGGTGTTTGGGCTGGTTTGTACCATGTTTCAGGATAGTCACGTTGATCCATGAAGCTTGATCCGGCTGGTGCTGAATTGTTAAGAACGCCGCTGACGTATCGCCCAGCAGGGTAGTAGTCGCCTGGATAAGTGAACTGTACTGTCCAGCTGCCTTGTTGGTCAGGGACGTATTCGAACCAAGCCGTTCCGTCTGCTACATACGAGTTGATGGGGCCGATTACGTCTTTTGTTCCATCAGGTTTAGTGAATGTAACAGTATATCCTGTGTGTGCTCGATTGGCGCCTGGTGCGGGTATACTCCATAAATTGACTAACAAACTTTGACCTACTCCGATAGGGTTAGGGCTGAAGCTTAGGAAGACTCTTCCTTCCATCGTGACGGCGGGGGTTACTCCTGCGGGTAAAGGTCCTCCTGTAATGTTGCCGGTTGCTCCGTGTGTTTCTGCTTGTACTTGAATTGTTGCTGTGGTCAAGATTGACATTAGAAATACAATGGTTAATGCTATTGCTAGTTTTGTTTTGAGGTTTGATATTGGCATTTTTGCTTTTCTCCTATTTCTGTGAGAAGTTTGTTCATCGCTTTTGTTTTTAAAGTTTTCCAACATTTAGGCTAAATGCTTGAAATAGTTGACTTCAAAACTGAATTTGTTTAATATTTGTCAGTTTTTTTGGATGATTTGTGGAGTCCTTGCATTGGATAGCAAAGGATATATCATGGAAGGATTATTGCCTTAGAACTATGAGTGTTGAATCAAGGCTTGATGAACTCGATGTTATGATTCTGGATATTTTGATTAAAGATGCGAGGGGAAGCCTTAAAGACATAGCAAAGCGATGCGGGTTAACTTCAAGTGCGGTTCTCAGAAGAATAGAACGCCTCAAGCAGGACGGTGTTATAGTTGGAACTCGCTTTGTTGTCGATGCGGAAGCGTTTGGTTATCCTCTTTATGCAACCTTACTTATTGATGCGGCAGATTCGATGGAGCCTCAAGTAAAACAGACAATCAGAGCGATGGAAAGTGTGATTATTTGTGCTGAGAGCATTGGACGATATAATCTGTGCACACTCATTCGGGGATGCGACATGCAAGAGCTCAACAATGTCACGTCAATTATAAAGAATATTAGAGGAATAAACCGAGTTGCCATCAATATATGGTCTGGAGAACCATACTTCGACTATGCGAAAACCTTCGAGCTGGCAAACAAAGTAAAGGCTGAAAACGATGGACGCAGTTGATATTCAGATTCTTACGGAACTAATGACTGATGCACAGATGCCTTTTTCACGTATAGCGAAGAAAATTGGTGTATCTCATGAAACCGTTAGAAAAAGATATGAAAGAATGAAAAAGGAAGGAAAAATCAAGCAGTGCACGGTCTTAGTTGATGCTCACAAATTGGGTGATGAAGGCACGGTTTTCTTGATGTTATCCTGCGCAAGTGAAGTAAAAAAGAAAGATGTGCTAGAAAGCCTCAAACAGATACCTGACTTGTACTTTATCATTGAGCTTATCGGAGACTATGATTTCTTCGCTTGGGCAAGGTTAAAGAATATGCAGCAACTCGCCCAACTTGTCGGAGAAATTCGCAGCCTTGGCAACATCGATAGAATGGAAACTCTTTTGTTAACGCAGACCTACTTTTCGTTTTCATTAGCTCCGAAGGTTGCAATAAAATGTAATGGCATGGACTTACCAAAAAGGTATAGGTAGAACCCTAAATGTGAATTCGAGAAATCAAGAACCTGCCTCAAAGAGAACGGGCATTCTTCAGTAATGCTTTTTGAGAAACACCAAGTTGAGATTTGCTTAGGCTTCGGACACTTAACCATAGGAGAAAAGAGAAAAAGGAAAAATTGTATGTTTGGTTTAGTTGAAGTCAAGGAATCATTAGATAGCCTATTAGTGGTGATGGTGTTACTCCATTAACAACTTCATATTCAAGTACATAGGTCCATCCTTGATAATCACCTGTTCCATGCCAAACTCCTTTCCAATCACCATTTCGTAAAGCCAAATAACCAATAAGAGATGTAATAGGACCAGAATACACAATCATACTTCCATGAGCGCGCGCGCTAAGGTCTACTTGGCTTTTTGCACATCCAGATCCTGGATATAAATTTAATTATTTCCTAATTGATGGAAATATTAGGCCAGCGCAATTATATGAAGATGGCGAGTATAAAAGTAGTCTTTCATTGAGTACAGATCATACAGTACAAGCAATCTTTACTCCATCATAGATTTAACAGAGAAATAGTTTTTTAAAACCTTGGCGAACATGCGCTAATCTGATGGTTTTAATTCTTCTGGATTTTGTTTAATTAAACGTGATTTTGACTGTAACAATTAAGTTGTATCAAAAACTTGAACCTTTAACAAGAACTAAAAAAAGGGAAAATTAATTTTTAGACTGCTTGAGCTTACTATTTTTTCCTGTAAAGCAACCCTACACCTATAGCAACTGCAATAATGATGGCTATTGCTGCGCCTATAATTGTCATTGTATAATCTGGAACAATTATTTGCTGTTGATCAGTGTTGGATGTTGTTAGTGCTGGACCAATCGATATTGCTGTTGCTGCTCCTGAACTACCGTATGAATCGTCTCCTGCGAAGGAAGCGGTAATAGTATACAAGCCCTCTTTTGGTGGCGTCCACTCCGTGCTGAAAGTGCCATAGTATGCATTTGTTGTGACAGTGCCTATATCAACTACGGTTCCATCCGAGCCAATGGCTGCCAACATCACTGGAACGCCAGTAATTGTTTCATTATGATATATTCCATCAATTGGCTGTTGTTTATGGAGGTACTGCATCTGAGTTACCATTGAATTCGCGGAAACACATGGCGTATCAGGTTGAGCTGGTGATTGATCGAGTACTGTGCCCTGGATAACTGCCTTTGTTCCTAAGGGTATAGATGTTTGAGGTGCAGTAACTGTAGTTGCACTTTTACCTTTGCCATAGACATACTGGTATCCATCAGTACATGATACAGATAAGTATCCGTCAGCTACGACGCTGGAGCCAGGTGTCCACATGCTCCATAGTCCTTCACCCGAAGTGGCGTTTATGCAGTGTATTCCCCAGCCTCTTGTAATGGGAGAAGTTGGTGTATGTTCAGTGTTGTATATGTAGAGTTTACCATCTGCAATTATTCCTCCAGCGTTCCAAGAATAAACACCGGTACCATTTTCATCTACATAGGGCGTTTCATATGGATTTGCGACTGCCTTGTATTTCCAAACTATTTTGCCAGTCTCCCAATCAAAAGCATAGATTGCTCCATAAGCAAACCTATAGAACATGCCATAGGCTGATGCTATTGCGTATGCTCCGAATCCTTGCCAGTCCCATGGATACTCAACGAGTTCAGTTTTGTACAACAGTTTCCCGGTTTGTTGGTCCCAAGTCATGAAGTAGCCATTTCTCATCGCTACTGTGACTCTGTTATTGTCGGCGAT
>DATGZD010000104.1:0-15136 GCA_035297385.1 Candidatus Sulfotelmatobacter sp.
TATTAATGGTTTATCTGCGCATGCGGGTATGAATGATTTGCATCGCTGGCTTGACAATTTCAAAGCTCCGCCTAAGCATGTCTTCTTGACTCATGGCGAAGAAGGATCGATCTTGAGCTTAGAGAACTATCTGCGTTCAAAGGGTGGATGGGAAGTGACCGCTCCAGTATACTTAGAAGAATATGACCTAGCGCGCTAATTCGACACTGGACAAAGACCTAGCCACGAGAATTTAGATAGATGAACTATTTTCCACCTTTTTTGTTCAAGTTATTATTGCCCGAGAGTCTTTATGTCAACTCAAGAACGGTGAGACATGGCCGAAGTGGGGGCACTGAGATTTTAACCTATAATGTTTGTCCAATGTCTGCGAGTTATTGCTTCACTATTTTTGCTGGTAAATTAGGGCTAGGATTATTCTCCAACTTTGAAACCTGTACCGAGTAGTTTTAAGGTCAAAAAGGTTATATGATGGTTGCTGGATTTGTGGTTTGCATTTTTGGTTTTAGTGAAAGTGCTTTGGCTCCGCCTACAATACCCAATATGAAGCCTATTATGAATCCTCCACCCATGATTACGCTGGGTACAGAGAATACAATTATCATTATACCCCATACTTTCTTGTTTGCCGGCTTTCGATTAAGCATTAGAGTTCCAAGTAATACTAGAACCCCGCAAATCGAGCCAACAGTTGCAAGTTCAAGTAGCAACGCTGGGTCATTACCTGTTGAACCTGGAAGAATAGGCATGATTCCAATAAACCACCTTGCTACAATTCCAAGAGCCACCGCGTTGATTAATATTAAAATTCCCGCTGATAAAGTAAAAGTGTTTGTTGATTTTTCGCTAACCTCGCTCTTCATATTCATTCTATCTGCCGCAATTATTTATTATTAGTATGATTTTTCTTTTTAGAATTTTCGTTCAAACTTCAACCCGGGAGATGCTTAGCAAGCGCGCTCAGAGTTATAGCGAACTCCTTTGGCAACGAGTCCGAAGTCTGCCTCAAATAAAAGGTCTCGAATCCAAATGACTAGAACTCAAAAGGTAACCAAGGGAACTCATGCCTTAGGGCTAAGTCCGGTCCGACTTATACCCGATTAAATTTTTGCTTGTGAAATGGTGCTGGGATCCCCCTCGCGGCGCCATTTCATTTGCCAGAATTTCTTCCTTGCATTCTAGAACAGGATAAGCGTAGTTCTATTTTCCGCGGTATTTCATATCACGAACATTAACAATATCATAACGCTTTTATCATCGACGACATATTCGTATTACTGGTTGACCAACGATGGAAACAGTTACGGTTTCAAAGAAATATCAGATAGTAATTCCGCAGAAACTTCGCAAACATGCTGGAATTAAGCCAGGAGATAAAATGGTTGCCATAACCAAACACGGAATCATTCAGTACATACCAGTACGACCCATAGAAGAGACGGAAGGCTTTATCCCAGGACTTGATACAAAAGATCTGCGTGATGAGTCGGAAAGAATTGATTAGCATAGATAGTTTTGGCTGGATAGAACGGTTCACAAAAGGGCCAAAGGCCCTACAATACAAGCAGTTAATTGAGTCAACTCAGCCGAAGGACATAGTTACTTCGGTTGTTGTTCTTTACGAAATTTACAAAAAGATTAAGAGAATGAAAGGGGAGGAGGAAGCTCTGCTGGCAGCTGCCGTTCTAAGCCAGACGACCATTGTACCGGTTGATCAGTCAATATCGCTCGAAGCAGCAGATTACAGCCTTGAGTATAATCTACATTTTGCGGATGCTCTTGTTTACGCTACTGCGCGCCATTGGAAAGCTAAACTTTATACCAGCGATGAAGATTTGCAGGCCTTAAAGGATGTATGTTTCATTTAAGGTCGGGAATTTTCACCCTAAGCCACGCCTTTCCCTTTTTCGCATGCAATTAAACGTATGTTTAAACTTATCTCCTGGCTGCCGTTTTCTTAAGATTAATTTGAAGTGCACATCGCAGCTTTTCTAGTAGATTTATTTCGTAACTGTGGTTGCATCATCACAATCACAGAATCTTAAAGCATTGTTTGTGTAGATCTAAAAGGTAGTGTTCAAATTGGAGAAGACAATGCAAAAATATCTAGTTCTATTCAAAACTGCAGCAGGAAAAGGCAGAGAGTTTTGGGAAGGTTTCTCAAAGATACCAGATGAACCGATGGATGGTGTTAGAATTGAAGAGTCATACAGTCTTTTTGGGAAATGGGATTTTGTCATAATTTTCACAGCTGACAGCAACGAAAATGCTCTACACTTTATTGGAGAAAAACTTAGCCCTCAACGGAATTGCGGAGACTATTACATCTCCGATGATTGTTCTGAAGCAACACAAAATGAACCGTTAAGAAACAATCATTTTAATAGAATAATTCCTTTTTTTCTGTGTAGAGCACAAAACTTTATTCAGGTTGTTTGCTTAGGAAATGTCTTATCGTTTCTAAGACTTCTTCTAACTTTGCATCAGTCAACGGAGGTTCATATAATATTCTGAGAACATCCCAGCCTTGAGCTTCAAGTAATTTTCGAACTTCTTCATCATGTTCCTGTTGCTCATCGCTCGAATGAACTTGCAAACCATCTAAATACACAATTTTTCGTTTTTCAGGCCAACAAAAATCAGGAACCGTTGCTTTTAGCACAATTGGTCTTTGAGTTATCATACCGCCTGTAAGTCCAGCTCCACTCAACGCTCTAAATACTTGTAGTTCACCTTTGCTGACTTTCGGATGCATACGAGCCTTGTAACTCAATGAAGTACGATCTCCCTTAGGAATCATATTTTCTCGAGGTTTTTATATTTCTCCATCGCAATTTCTACAATTTTCATGGCATCTTTTGCATTTTTCCATTCTTTCACTTTCGCCCACTTATGCGGTTCCAGCCGTTTATATGTCTCAAAGAATTCTTGAATCTCAACCAGTTGATGTTTATGAACATCATCAATGTCATGGTATCCTTCAAACCTTCGATCGTTAACTAAAACAGAGAGTATCTTTGCATCCGGACCTTCTTCATCTTCAATTACTAATGCACCTATAACGCGTACTTTAACGATGCAGCCAACCTCTAGTGGTTCATAACTCATCACCATAATATCTAACGGATCATTATCATCACCCCATGTTTGTGGAACAAAACCATACTCAACGGGGAAAACAACTGAGGATGGAATAATTCTGTCAAGTACAAAAGCTTCATATTTATTGCTGTATTCATATTTGTCTCTAGATCCACTCATAACTTCAATAACCATGTTTAACAGCCCTGGAGGGTTATCGCCTGCAGGAATACCGTTCCAGAAATTCACTATTCTTCACCTTTTCAGGGCATGAAGTTGAGCACAAATTTAAGCTTTCTTGATTAGAATAGTAATTTGTGAAGTCGCCGCAAAACAGATAAGAATGTTTGTAGTCAAAGATAGTGTCATAATGTTTTTGAGGTTTTGATTATGGCTAAATACAGGTGTACTGTCTGCAATTATGTTTATGATGAAGTTAAAGAAGGTCAAAAATTTACTGATTTACCAAAAGAATGGGTTTGTCCTGTCTGTGGGGCTCCAAAAAGTGCTTTCGTGTTGTTAACTGAGAAGACAGAAGTAGCTGAAGCTAAGAAGGGCCAAACAGTCTCGGAAGTTCTAATCGCTCAATTAGCTGAATGGGGTTTAACCTATGTTTTTGGAGTTCCAGGCACATCAACCTTGGGCGTAGTGGATGCTGTAAGGAAAAATCAAAAAGTGAAATACATTCAAGTTCGACACGAACAAGTAGCAGCTTTTATGGCTTCAGCATATGGCAAGCTTACAGATCATTTTGCTGCATGCCTCTCTGTATCGGGACCAGGAACAACTAATTTAGCAACTGGACTCTACGATGCTAGTTTAGACCACTCACCAGTACTAGTTCTGTCTGGCATGGTAGCACGACAATTCATTGGACCAGGCTCAATACAAGAAATAGATCAGTACAACTTCTTTGAACCTATCTGTGTCTTCAACAAAATCCTCATGACTGAAGACCAAACAACGATGCTGGCTACTTTGGCAGTAAAACATGCGCTACTAGACCGCGGGGTAAGCAACATTGGTCTGCCAAACGATGTACAAAAACTTCCACATGAAGAAGAGATTCAATCATTTGAAGGAAGAATCCCAAGTCTAGCCTTCGCTGTTGAAGATGCGTTGGTTGAAAAAGCTGCAAGACTGGTTAATGAAGCAGAACGCCCCGTCATCGTTGCAGGCTTTGGTGCAAGAGGTCAGGGAAATAAACTACACGTATTGGCAGACAAGATTAGTGCACCTATTGTGACAACCTTCAGAGCAAAAGGTGTAGTAGATGAATCATATCCACTATGTATGGGTTGCCATGGTGATTTGGGTTCAACTGCATCAGCTGAGCTCGTTCAAAAAGCAGATCTACTTGTAGTAATTGGCTCTTCCTTCAGCGATTTAACACATCTGCCACAGAAGAGAATGGTTCAAATTGATATTAACATGAAGAATATTGCTAGGAGATATCCTGCAGAAGTTGGATTATTGGGGAATAGCGCAATTTTAATTCCAAAGTTAACTGAAAAAGTGACAGAGAGAATTAACAGAGAACGCTTAGCTGAAATTGCCCAATTAAAAGAAACATGGTTAAATCAGATAGCACATGAAGCTGATTCCAAGGCTAAACCTATTCGACCACCATATATCATGAAAGTATTAACTGAAAAATTAGCTGATGACGCTGTAATTAGCTTAGATGTTGGCGAAAATTGCTGGTGGTTTGGTAGAAACTTCCAGATGAAGAAAACGCAGAAAATGGTAATGAGTGGTTTACTTGCCTCAATGGGTTTCGGTTTACCTGGAGCGATGGCAGCCGCATTAGTATGTCCAGACAGACAAATCGTTTGCATTACAGGCGACGGTGGCTTCACAATGGTTATGCCCGATTGGTTAACGGTACTCAAGTATAAGCTGCCTGTGAAAGTTTTCGTTATGAACAATAAGAGTTTAGGTATGATCAAACAGGAACAGAAAGTTGAAGGCTACCAGAGTTGGCAGACAGAATTGCATGATTTCAGCTTTGCAAACTACTCTGTGCATGCAGGAGGATTAGGAATTAAAGTGACTGAACCCAACGAATTGGAACCGGCAGCTGAAAAAGCATTATCATCAAACAAACCCGCAATCGTCGATATTGACACAGATCCAAGAAGGTTTCTTTGAATCAACTTAACCTATCTGCTTCTTTCCAAAAAGTCTCAAGTTTAGTAGTTTCTGCCTTCCTCAATACTTGCGCACATTTCTTAGGGTCCAAAGCCCTAAATTCTAAACCCATAGTCATCAACAGATGTTGCACTTGTTTGCCTAGATGTGGAGCTACAAGTATTCCACGAAGTTCACGATTTGCTTTGATCTTAATTGCATCAATGTATTTGGCGAGTTGAAGCACAGCGTCTTTGCCTGCTGTTCTTCGTTTCACTTCAACAACAACTAATTTTCCATTCTTATCTACACCATAGACATCCACGAAGCCAGGCTCAACATGCTTCTCATAACTTATTGGCTTGAAACCATCCTCCAACAATTCAGGCTTAAGAAGTATCGCTTTATGCATGTCTTCTTCACTAGCATGTAGATTGAATTCGCCAGCGTCTGTAAGGTTTAGAGCTGAGACCATAAAAATAGAATCAAATCTTACTTTCACATCCTCCCTGGGTCGACGTCTAACACCATGAATCTCTAGTTTTTCCTCATTTATGTGAACGCAAAAGATGCATCCAGGTGGCTGCCAGTTAATAGGTTCATAACCTGTTGGACGATGTATAAGCAGAGCACCATCCTTCTTAATCATCAGTATTCGTTCGCCTGGCTCAAGCTTTGAATATGCTCTACCCACATAATGAACCTGGCAATTTCCAGCCATAATGAGACTTGTTCTTTGCCTGAAGGCTCTTTGAATTAACGCTTCTGCCTCATCCAGTGTCGGGTTTACATAAACTTTTGCTTTAGTTGATTCTTCCAAGGAAACTCAGCCGCTACTCTTAGAAGTCGCATGCGTAAATAACACTTCCTGAGGAATGAAGTGAACGACTGGACTCAGAAACGGAAAGTAAAACACAGATATGATTTAACAGCAGAAATGTACAATTCCCGCTACAGCGAGGAACAAGAAAACAAATACATAGCGGCATTAACTTATGTGAAACCAACTGGATTGGTTTTAGATTTAGGGTGCGGTACGGGTCTCTTATTCAGCCATATTACTTCAACAATCAAAACCATTGTTGGTGTTGATATTTCTAAGAAGCTACTGGTCCAAGCAAAAGAATATGCAAGAAACATGAATAATATTAGCTTGGTTCAAGCAGATGCTGATAATTTGCCTTTTAGGAACAATGAATTTGATACAGTCTATGTCTTTACAGTGCTACAAAATATGCCTGAACCGTTCAAAACACTACTTGAAGCCAGCAGAATTACTAAAGTGGATGCTATGATTATAATTACAGGTCTAAAGAGAGTCTTCTCTCTAAAAACCTTAGAGCAACTGGTACAATCTGCTGGACTGTATGTTGTTTCAATTAATGATGATGAAAAACTGAAATGCTTTATTGCTATAAGCCAAAAACGAAGCCAAAATCAATAGTCTTTTATGTTTTTCTCGGGTATCTTTTTTTGTAAAGTTAGACATTTAAAAACAGTCGATAATCAAGCAATCCTTATATCCAATTATAGGCAAGGTAAAAGCTTACCGACGACTGTAGCATGTTGAAAAAAGGAATTCAACATTTACTAGTCAATATGGAGACAAACTAATGCCGTTCAAAACCATAAAAAAAGATGCGGCTGACAAACTCACGCTAGAATGGATGATGCACGTTAAAGACTACAAGCTCACACTAGACAAAAAAAGGTGTGTTGGCTGTCAGATTTGCAGTTTAGCTTGTCCGAAGGAAGCAATAAAACTTGAAAAACAACCCAAAATTACGGGACAGAAAGCAAAGAAAGCTCGGGTTGACGTGGATCTAGCTAAATGCAACTTTTGCGGTATATGCGACATCACTTGCCCATACGGAGCAATTAAAGTAACGTTAAACAATGAACATGCACCATCTGTTATTGCTAAAGAAAGTTATCCTCAATTGATTCGCGACATTGAAGTGAACACCCGCTCATGTCCAAAAGAATGTACAGAATGCGAGGCTGTTTGTCCGTTAGGTTTAATAAAAGTTTCAAAAACAACGTTTGATGGTAAACCTGTCCAGGATTTGGCAACACTAACTCCAAGTGAACGAAAGCATGTTCAAGTCAATTTAGCAATTGAGAAAGAATATTGTCCCACATGCCGAGTCTGTGAGTTCAAATGCACGCCAGGTACAATCAAAGTGCACAAAACATTTGAGGGAAAACTCAGCATTGATCAATCAAAATGCTCTGAAGGATGCAAAGATTGCATCGATGTTTGTCCAATAACTGGAACCTTAACCTTGGATGGAAATAACAAAGTACAAGTTAATGAGGCATTCTGCAACTATTGTGGCGCATGCAAAGCAGTCTGTTCAGTTCCCGAAGCATTGACCCTTACCAGAACAAAAATTTCACATACACCTGTTCATTCAGGTACATGGAACAAAGCATTAGAGAGACTAACGTCACCTAATGCATCAGCACAAGAATTGAAATCCATCGCTGCAAAGAAGCGAAAGGACTTAGTTGCTAAACGATTCGTTTTGGAAGAGGCAGTAAGATAAGCACCACAGAAGCAACAAAATAATCTGAAATAACAAACAACTACAGCCTAACGGCTACGCATTGCTGTCTTCGTCTGCCATTGCGGCTTAAACATCGCAGGAACAGTTCACATTAAACAAGCGGTAGAATATACAAAAAAGATTCCTAACATAGTCTATGGTAAAGAAAACCCTTACACATTCAATTGACCTTAGATAAGAGAAACCCATAAAGCCGTCCACAAACTGAAGCAAAACGCACGACCGCTGCTGCTTATGCCCTCAGATGACAACGCAACATCAATGTGAGGCGTCCTACAGCTAGGTGGTCCTGGCACCGGACTTCAAATCCGGTGAGTCCGCAAGGTCTCGGGGTTCAATTCCCCTTGGACGCCGCCACTATGTTACTGTTTTCAAAACAGTGTCTAACCTCTCGGCTGCTAAACTGATTTCGCTTTTTTGTATTCCTATACTGGCGTCGAAGTTAATGTAAGATGAGACATACTGCGGACAGCACACTCCAAAATCATTCTTTTCCAGAGCTCGTGCACCGTTGACCCTAGCCGCATACAAGGCTTTGCCTATTTTTTTAGCGTTTCTTCCCTCTAGCGTCATAGCCACGGATATTGGATTGTAGACGTTCAGTATTCGCTGCGAATGCCTTTCTGCGACCTCCTTCAGGGAGGATTGAAGGAACTTTCTGTTTTCTTCTTGCTCGTTTCTTAGCTTCTCGTAGCCGTCCAATCCTATTGAAAGTATAGCTGCTAGGAATTGCATTATGGGAGCGGCTGATGCTCTTCCTGCATAAGTTCGAGATACATCGTCCAAGAATTCTTCTGAGGGTGAAGTGACTATCGCTCCTCCCACTGGCGTGAGAAAATTCTTGTCTGTGCTCTGGACTATTGCGTCTACTCGTCCTGCGTCGACTGCACCTCTTATGAGTTTCATGATCTCGCGGCTCTGCACTCCGAAGGCGTTGTTTATGATATGTGGTACTTTTTTGTCCTCTGCGATCCTCGCAATTTCTTTGATTCTGTCTGGTTCTCGGGGTGAAAAAAACGTGGTTGTTGACAGAATCGCAGCAGTATTTTCATTAACTGTTTCTTCTATTTTTTCTGCAGGAACGTTCACTCCATCTCCATAGACTTCTCCCTGAATTATTCTTTCTTGAAGACCTGCAAGATGGATCGCTTTCAGGGGAGACGAAAGATCAATCTGTGGGTAAACAACCTCTTTCCCCGTCGATCGGTTTCTTACGGTGCACAAGATAAGCGCAAGCGTCATTCCTGTTGCCATAGGAAAAACTACTGCCTTCTTGATGTTTGGAGTTCCGAACCTCTTCATGGCATCAACTGACAATTTGTTAGCGAAGAAATACATGAGAGATGCACCTGCCGCCTTAGGCTGGGCTTGGGTTAAGTCACCTGCTCGTCCTATCCCATGATGAAACCCAGATGCCAGCTTTGAAACTAATGAGGATGCAACCCTGCCCTCTCTTTCACCTAGAAAGACTGCTTTACTGTCTTTGTCCGAATCCATTGTAGATAGCAAATTTAATAACTCTTCGATTTGACGGTCTTTCCATCCTTTTTCGGGTACTCGTCTTTGCTCAAAAAGTAGCTTTACTGGTCGGGATTCTGTAGCTAACACAGTCAGGCCTCTATCAAGTATGCTCTTTGGGATTGTGTCCTTCAGCTTATCCAATTGCAACATGAGACAAACCTCAAATATCCTGTAAGTTGACTGTCTTCAAGCCTTAAATGCTCAGGTTATTCTTTTATTGCTTTGTATATTGCGCTTGCTTCTTTGCTAAGCAAATCGTCTTCGACAGCTTGCTCTTACAAAATCAACCAATAGTATTCGGAAATATTATATAGCCTATAAAGCTAACTAAGCGAGATAGAATCATGAAGCCTGATTCTCGATAAAATCATAAATCGTAGACAAGAGAGACAATAGGGGAAAATTAGTGTCACAGAGCTATCCTTACCTACTTATAATGTGTGGATTACCTGCCTCAGGGAAGACTACCGCCAGCAGAAAAATCGCTTGCTTGCTCGAGGACAAATACGGGATACCAACGATGGTAATCAGTTCGGACGATTTTCGGGACATGCTGTCTTGTTCCTCCAAAGGATTCAAGCCTGAAAGAGAAACATCAGTAAAAATTCTATATGATAAAGCGATTACAACTGGTTTGGAGAACGGCTTTCTTGTCATTAGCGACGACTTAAACTATTACAAGTCGATGAGGAGTGACCTAAGGCAAATCGCCAAACGAGCAGATGCCGACTATGACATAATCTTCGTTGATACGCCGGTTGAACAAGCTATCAAATGGAACCAAGAAAGAGGATCACCTATACCCGATGCCCTTATTGAGGAAATCAATCAGAAACTTGACCCGCCGAAGGGCGATTATAGATGGGATACCCCACTTGCTGTCGTCGACCCAAGTAAACAGAGCTACGAGGAGATAGCCAGCATAATTGTCAGTTCGGTTCTCAAGAGACTTGAGAACCCGATTCGATCCAAACCCAAGAAGATTGCGGAAGACAAGAAGTCACTAGTCGCAAGGGGCGTCGAAAGGGAAACGCGAAAATCCATGATGGAAATCATGACACGATACAAGAATCCGGACTTGGGCATCTCTCTTTCAAGAGTCAGAAAAGAAGTGGTGAAGCAGGCACTGCAAGACGGTCTGAAGCCTGTAGATGCAGTTAAACTCTTCCTTAGAGAGGCTGACGCGATCACTGGGAGCTACACCATTGCTGAGAGCAAAGGTCTCATACCCGTCCATGTTGGTCTCTTCGGACACGTTGACCATGGAAAGACAATGCTTGCCAGAATGTTAACTGAGAAGCCTTCGACAGCTGCTTTGGATAAATCACCGGATTCTACGAGGCGAGGAATGACACTGGACATGGGCTTCTCTGCTTTCACGTTGGATAATTATTTAGTCACGCTCGTTGACTTGCCAGGGCATTTCAGTTTGATTAGGCACGCCGTGGCAGGCGCTAACATAATTGACGCGGCCGTATTGGTTGTAGCCGCCGATCTCGGTCTTCAGGTTCAGAGTGTCGAGCATTTTTCAATAATTAAAAACATCGGAATAAAGGATCTTGTAGTTGCTCTGAACAAGGTCGATTTAGCTTCCCCTGAGCGAATTGAGGAAGTCAAGAAGAAAATCATGCTTCTTTTGAAAGGAACTCCATACGAGAAGGCAAAGATTGTTGAGGTATCAGGGTTGACGGGTAAGGGAATCGATAGACTCAGGAGTGCACTACAGGATTCTCTTAGCCCGCCTGTTCGCCAATGGACGGGTCCGTTCAAGATGCCCATAGACCATGCTTTTACCATAGCCGGAGTAGGGACAGTTCTTACTGGTACGATTCATCGTGGAAAAGTGAAAGTGAAAGACACTATTGAAATCAAACCCATCGACAAGAAAGGGCAAGTGCGTTCAGTGCGATCCTTCGGTGAAGACAAAGAGGAGGCTATCGCCGGAAACAGAGTTGGCGTGGGTGTCAAAGATATAAAACCTGACGACGTTCACAGGGGTTACGTAGCCATTGCTCCTGACTCCATCGATAATACCCGTCGTATAGTAAGCGAATTGGAAGTGGACACTTACTATCAACGCCCGTTAAAACCGTACAGCGATGTAGATGTATTCATTGGGTCTAATGAAGTCCTGGGAAACGTTGTGCCCGGCGTCATGGAAGACGACAGGTTCGTCGTGAAGATCTCTGCGAAGGCATCTGAGAAGTGTCTAGTTTACGTACAACTCAGACAACAAGTCGTGGCAGAAAGAGGAGACCACGTCCTCTTGATAAACCCTGGACTCCAGGCTCGCGAATTTCGAATAATCGGTGGAGGGAGAATTACCGAAACAAACAACAAACCAGAATTCTTCTCAAAAAAGACCAAGGAAGGAACTGTAAAACAAAAGAGAGAAGCAAACGAGTACTCAGTAAACGGTCTCTTCGGTACTTTCGAAGCGGCATCCAAATTCTTGGGAAAAGAAGTTGCTACCGCATCAGGAATCAGAGGCGAAATTAGGACCTCACTGTCACAGGGTGACGTCTTGGTCAAGTTCAAAGAACAAGTGCCAGAAGGCGAAAAAGTATTCGTCTATATCTACAAGAAGTTAAAGAAGTGAGCACACCGTTTCTACACATATCTCTCAGGTTTTAGGCTTAGGACAAATATATCAACGGTGTAAGTTATACGTCACTATCATATGAGCTCCCGTTAATATCACATCGTCACGAAAAGACCCATTTTTCTCCTATCTAGATCTTTTTTTCAAGCCCAAGTTTTCGCCCCAACATCATCAGAACCTAATTAATTCTTCCTTGAAAACATACGTTTCTCCAAGCAATACTTATATCATGCTGAAGCCCAGAAAAGAAGGACAACTGTAAAGAAGAATTATTACTGAGAAGGTTATAGAATGAGCAATCTAGAAACACAAGAAGCATTTGAAGCTCCGAAGCAGGAAGAATCTCCACGAGTAGGAGTCTTCGTCTGCCATTGCGGCTTAAACATCGCAGGAACGGTAGATGTTAAACAGGTAGTTGAATATGCTAAAACAATACCTGACGTGGTTGTCGTTAAAGAGAACCGTTACACATGTGCTGATCCAGGACAAGAAGAAATCAGAAAAGCAATAAAAGAATACAAGCTGAACCGTGTCGTCGTAGCCGCTTGCAGCCCAAGGATGCATGAGCCGACATTTCGGAAGACTTTAGGTGATGCAGGGCTAAACCCCTATGTGTTTGAAATGGCAAACATACGGGAATTTGCTTCATGGTGCCATCCTAGTACTCCAGAAGAAGCCACAGCAAAAGCAAAAGATATTGTAAGAATGGCTGTAGCCAAGGCAAGGTTGCTCAAGCCTCTTGAAACCATGGAGGTACCTGTAACTAAGAGCGCTTTGGTAATTGGTGGAGGCATTGCTGGAATCAACTCCGCCCTAGATTTAGCGAATATGGGTTTCAAAGTATACCTTGTCGAGAAGGAAGAGAGCATAGGAGGTCACATGGCCCAACTCGACAAGACTTTTCCAACCCTCGATTGTAGTATCTGAATCGAAGGACCTAGGATGGTGGAGGTAAATCGCCATCCTAAGGTCGAAGTAATAACCAATGCAGACGTCCTAAGCGTAGAAGGATACGTAGGCAATTTCAGAGTAAAAGTCCGAAAGAACCCAAGGTACGTTATTCCCGAGAAATGCACTGGCTGCGGGGAATGCAAAGACGTCTGCCCAATAGAGTATCCCAATAAGTGGGATATGAGCTTGGGTACGAGAAAAGCAATCTCCATTCCATTTGACCAAGCAGTGCCTCTCGTATACTCAATAGACAAGGACTACTGCATCGAGTGCTTCAAATGCTTGGATGCTTGTGGGGCACGTGAAGCCATCAACTTTGATCAAAAGCCAGAAGAAGTTGAATTGGAGGTCGGCGCAATTATAGTAACAACTGGATGCGACTTTTATCTGCCTTACGATGACGCTAGGTATGGGTATGGAAAATACGATAACGTTATTACAGCTTTAGAGTTTGAACGACTCGTCACAGCAGGAGGTCCAACAAGTGGACATGTTATCCGCACGTCTGATGGAAAAAGACCGAAAAGCGTTGTCTTCGTTCAATGCGTTGGTTCAAGGGACGTAAAGAAGTACGAGTATTGTTCGGGTTTCTGCTGTATGTACACGCTAAAAGAAGCCATTCTTCTGAAAGAACACTACCATGATGACGTGGAAGTTTACGTTTTCTACATCGATATGCGCACTGCTTTCAAAGGCTATGAAGAATTCTATCGAAGAGCCCGTGAAATGGGAATCAACTTCATCAGAGGAAAAATATCCAACATACTTGAAGAACCTAAGACAAAAAATTTGATTGTACGCGCAGAGGATATGTCGCTAGGAGAGCCCATTGAACTCGAAACGGAACTCGTCGTGCTGAGCACAGCCGCAATACCAAGTAAAGGAAATGACGAATTAGCTGGCATTCTCCACATTACGCGAGGGTCAGACGGGTTCTTGATGGAAAGTCACCCGAAACTCAAACCAATGGACACGCCTATGGATGGAATATTCATCGCAGGTGCATGCCAAGGTCCAAAAGACATACCTTATAGCGTATCCCAAGGAAGCGCAGCGGCAGCAAGAGCTGCAACCATCCTTTCTCAACCGAACTGGAAGATCGAACCGATTGTCTCGATAGTTGACATAGCTAAGTGTAGAAATGTAAAAGCAAAGTGTGGTGTTTGCGCAAAAAGTTGTCCCTATGGAGCCATAACTGTAAAAGAGGGCGAGCCAGCTCAGATTAATGCAGCCCAATGCCATGGTTGTGGAACATGCGTTGCTGAATGTCCGCAAGACGCGATAACTCAGATGCACTTCACGGATGAACAGATATTCTCACAAATCAGAGCTGCGTTAGAGAAGGATCCTGATGAAAAGATACTAACGTTTATGTGTAACTGGTGAGGTTACGCCGGCGCGGACCGAGCGGGGACGAGCCGGCTTGAATACCCACCGACGACACGGGCGATACGTGTAATGTGTACTGGTCGGGTCGACAGAGACTTCGTTATGGAAGCATTTAGGCTGGGAGCCGCAGGAGTATTGATTGCTGCCTGTCATCTTCCTAGCGACTGCCACTACATTTCTGGAAACGCAAGGATGAAAGTGCGTATGGATGCTTTGGCTGGTATGCTTCAGAAGCTTGGGTTGAGCCTTGAGAGATTCAGAGTTGACTACGTCTCATCAGCTGAAGGACAGAAATTTGCCGATATAGTCAAGGAAATGAGTGATCAGATGAAGGCGTTGGGCAAAGACAAGATTAAGACAGAGAATGCAAAGCTCAAACCAATAATCGAGAATATGCTGAAACGAAAGAAACAATAAACATCTCTATTTTTATTTCTATTCTTAATCAAGTATATCAGGCTATATTATTGATGTTTATCTATATAGTCAGAGCGATCTATATTGAAGCTGAATTTTGACAAGGATGATAAGACCCGGCTGAAATGTCTGATCGGTTCGCAAAATAGCTTTGAGTTTCTGGGCTATTCTGTGAACTTGGATTCGGGTGACATTCAAGATTCGTTAAAACAGGGTATTGAAGTTATAGACGAATTCTATGTACTACAAGTACTTCTTTCTCATTATAGTAAGGCTGAACCTGTCACTGAATCGGGCAATCTAATCAAGTTTGCATATTTAGAAGGTGGCCAAGCTTATGAAACCGCTTTTTTGAATAGAGCTGTGAAACCATTGGTTGACGTTTTCGGAGATAAACCAGAAGAATTAGAAAAATGTGCAAAAAGATTCAGCGGATATAATTTATCGTATGGTGATCGTTCTTTTGTGATTCCAA
>DATGZD010000105.1:0-2829 GCA_035297385.1 Candidatus Sulfotelmatobacter sp.
CTTTGGCAAACTGAAAGTAGGAACTATAACCATCAAAGACGGTAACAACCAGCTAAGAGCACTTCTCTATCTCCCAGAAAGCGCTTCACCTAAAAAGCCGTCACCAGCAATCGTTCTAGCCCATGGCATCAGCGAGTCTAAAGACGTAATGAGTAACCTAGGGCTGGAATTAGCAAAAAGAAGGTTCGTAGTTCTCTGTTTAGATCTCTTAGGACACGGAGGATCCGATGGAACTGTATCAGACGGAAACAAAGAAACGGATTTTGGAGTATCAGCAGCAGTCCATTATCTTGAAGCTCAAACATACGTTAACTCATCTGAAATAGGCTTAGTCGGTCACAGCCTAGGCGGAGGCGCTGTCAGAACCGAAGCTACACGTAACAAAAACATCAAGGCCACCATTCTAATTGCAGGAGGAATAGGCCCTGATATCCCAGACCAATCTGAGAAACTCAATTCTACATTTCCCAAGAATCTTCTCGTCATCATCGGAAAATACGACGTCCTGTTCAACATAACCGAACTGGAAATAACAGAGCTCCCATCGACATTTAACACATCAACCCCCATCGTACCAGGCAATTTATACGGCGATTTCAAATTCGAGACAGCAAGAAAACTGATTATACCAACAACTACTCACCTTTTTGAAACTGTAGACCTGCAAGTAGTATCTGAAACCATAAAATGGATGGAAAACGCTTTAACACAAAACCAGAATATAGAAAACGAAACTAACACCAGCTTATCTTATCCTGCTAGAGAACTAGCCTTGCTATTTTCCCTTATAGGACTTGTGGGAATCATCCTTCTATGTTACCCTCTTGTTAGCTTTTTAACAAAGAGAAAGAGACCAGACCTACCGATGACAGAAAACCAAGCAAAAGCAAGATGGAAAGACTATACAATCTGGGCTTCGCTTAACCTCTTTCTCTTCTTCCCATTAGTATTCGTTGGCTTTGTGATCTCTTTTCCCCCCTTAATCTTCGGTTCGTCAGTCGCATGGTGGGTATTAGCCACCGGTCTGATTGGCATTTTCTTGTTAGCACGAAACAAACCAAAAGTCTCAGAAACCACGCCTCAGCTTAGAACACTTCTTTGGCAAAATTTTAACAAAGAAGTATGGATAGCAATAATTCTGTTCGGACTCATCTTCACGATTTCCAGTCTGCTCCATACAATATTTGTAATTGACCTCAGAATATTAGCTCCAATATTCCAAGAATTTACCCAATTCCGCCGTATCTTGGCTTTCGCAGCGTTTATCCCATTCTTTCTCATTTACTTCATAGCTGAAGGGTTATATCTCCACAAACCTTTCAACTCAGGCATCATCCAAAAAGGGAACTTGAAAGCCAGCAAATGGGCAAGTGTGGTTTTAGCAAAAAGTAGTCCTTTTCTAATCATAATCGGCATACAATATTTGGCTCAACTAACTCTGGGCGTATGGGTGCTCCCAGGCTTTGCAGGGTTAATAGTCGAATTTCTCTGGTTAATTATCCCTATCTTTGTATTAACTACGACTTGCTCGTGGTGGTTCCACGGCAAAACAGGGACGATTGGAACTGGAGCAGTTTTCAACACCCTTCTTCTCGCTTGGGTGACAGCCGTAGTTTTTCCATTCTAGAAAGCTGAGAATCCCATAAGGCACCTGCTGCAATAAAATTTTGCATTGAGTTTAGGGGCTTGCCGCCTTTGCTTTTTGGATCCTGGTTCGGCATTCCAAGCATCTTGATTGTAGGTCCTCATAACTCCTTTTAGTGTCAACAAAACCTGAGTTTGCCAAGAGAGGCGAATAATCCATGGGTGAACTGTGACAGTACCCTCTTCTAACCATCTCTTGCGCCAACTCATCATGTCTACATTTAATGTTATGAACTTCGACAAGCCCAGTACATATGTACCCATCAATCCTTTTGCCGAGATTTATTGCACTCAAAAACATGTGCATCTCCACGTGTTCTCCAAGAAGATGCTTCCTGCACATTAGCTCAGGACTGACATTCCACATTCGCATTAAGGGATACCTATGCGAATTTGCGTCTTTAACTTTTGCTTGGCTATGCCTAGTGATCTATCGCTTTAGCACACTAAATAAAAAGGAGAGAATGCCGGTGATATCTCTGTCTGCGCTGAGGTTCAAATCCCTTCAAGCCCGCTATATGTTTTCAGTAAGTTACAGTTGATAGTTCTGGGATTCTCTCGAAGTCATTCTTGTTCCTTGTCACTATGGCGCGCGCTATACAGGAGTTGGTATTCCTGAAGAGATTAAACCCAAAATATTTACACCCTTGTTTACGCGTGCGCTAAAAGTTTTGAAAGTGAAGTTGGTAAAGGCACAAAGATTATGGTGAAATCTAACTGTTAAATAAAATCATCTTTCCTTGATTGTTACGTTGCGTGCGATATACCACTTTATTATAGCGTGAACATTCTGTTTTTGGGCATAACTAAATGGTTCCAACAAGAAACAAATCACCAAAAAGTCTTTTATGTTCTCCTTATTGAGATATAGTGGAGGGCGTATAATACAATGGACCCTCTTGAAGTTTTAATCGAAGAACATGAAATAATACTAAGAGCAATAAAAATTCTGGATGAATCTATAAGTAAGCTGAAAAATGGTAAAACTGTTCCGAATAAATTCTATGATAGCTTTTTAGATATAATGAAGAATTTTACTGATAGATGCCATCACACAAAGGAGGAGACTGTTTTATTTCCATTGATAAAGCAGAGAAACCCCACACAGAACGATGACGTAGCAGTTCTGTATGAAGAGCATACCAGAGGGAGACTTTTTCTTTCAGAATTGGAGACAGGTATCCG
>DATGZD010000106.1:0-6661 GCA_035297385.1 Candidatus Sulfotelmatobacter sp.
GTCAACGAATAGTGCTGCCTTTTGTCTTCATAACTAATCAACTGTGCAGTAGCAATTTCAGCGAGATACCTTTGCAGAACCTTATAGCTTAGATTAGCTTGGTACATTATTTGTGTTTTGCGAGCATTCTTACTAGCGGCATTCAAAATATCAGCTATTATGTCTAACCTTCGTCGATAGTATCCCAAAATCTCATCCTACAAATCTAAATAATTAAAAACTATAAAATCTTGCGCTTTTAATAATCTCTTGTCTACCAGAACCTATTTATGAAGCCACCCTCTGCCACCTTTCTTAGGCTGCTGCTTCTCTTTTTCTGGCTCAACATGAGCTAAAGCACGTTTATGAGTCTGCGGTTTACCAACGCAGAGACTGGTTTTGATAAACTTTGTCCAGCCTCCAACATGCGGGTTAGGTGGAACAAAACGTTCTGGATTTTCCAGATGGTTTTCTTCCAAAATTTCCTTGAAACTGAGTGGCTTAAAATTTCGCGTTGCATGAATGATAGTACCTTTTTCTATGAAGAGTTTTGAATAATCATTTATGGCAATTCCTTCTGCTCTTACTTTGTCATCTACTCTTTCCCGCCACAAACTTCGCCATTGAACTCGAATTTCTTCAACTATTTCCTTCTGGTTTGTACTCATAATCGTGAAATCCCTCCTGCGTGGTTTGGAAAAGAATTATCATCAAGTGCATCTGCACGTTTCTGTTCCTCCCAAGTGTTTCTTTGTGTCATCCACGCGCTATTTAAACAATCAGGATGAAACATCTATACAGTTTATCTAGAACAATAATATACTTTTCTATACAGATAGTTAGAGTCTTCTAGAGCTCTCTGGATATTGTCTTAGTATCTTAGAATAAATGACATCTTCTTAAAGGATACATGCTTATTTCTTGAATGTTGATTTCTTGCAATGCTTAAATCTTACTTCGTTCATAACGAGGAAGGAGAAAAAGTTATGATGAGATCAACTTTTGTCAAGGATGTGTTTACCAAAGGTGAATTTCCTACCGTTAATCAAGATGATCCACTGTCAAGATGTATAGAACTCTTCAAAACTCACATAGAGATGCCTCCTGCATTAGCAGTATTGAATAATAAAGGACAATACGTGGGAGTCATCGCACGACGGTGGGTAAACAGATCGCGATTAGACCCTTCAGCAATGACCGTAAAAGCATTAGCTAGACCGGCACCCAAAGTTGACCCAGACGTATCTTTGAGCAAAGCAGCAAACTTAATGATCCATAGCGGAGTAAGACAACTACCAGTTTACCAAAAAAACAAACTCATAGGAATCGTGACAGATGAAAACATCATCGACGGAGCTATAACACAAACATGGGGAAACACAAAAATCAATGACATAATGACAAAAGCGCCAGATGTTATTGAAGCAAACAGATCCATCGGTGCAGTACTATCTTTACTTCGAGAAAAAGGAATCTCACACGTCCCAGTCATGAATGAAGGAAAACTCGTAGGAATAATAAGCCTACACGACATCATCGAACAAATCTATTATCCAAGAAAAAGACCGACAGTTGGAGACATTAAGGGAGATAACACTCCAACACTAAACGTGCCAGCAAAAGGCATCATGGCATCTCCAGTAATAACTGTAAATCCTGACACAACACTCAGAGATGCAACCAAAAAAATGCATGACCACAACATTTCCTGCCTACCAGTAATAGACGCAAACATGCTAATCGGCATCGTAACAAAACTAGACTTTTTGGAACTGATATCACAAATGGAAACTGCAGACCGAAAATTCACAGTTCAATTCGGCGTAAAAGATGTGGAAGTAAACCCTGACGAGCAAGCTTTCATGATGGCTGAATTTGACAGTTTGGTACGAAGATACCAAGATATTTTCCAGATGGGAACACTCTTTGTTTATCTAAAGACTCACGGCGCCAATCATCGAGGTATACCACTTCTCCACTGCCGATTACAGCTCAGAACAGTAAAAGGCCAATTCTACAGTTCAAGTGAAGGGTTTGGAGTGGAACCTACATTCAGAGTAGCCTTAGATAGACTGGATAAAAGAATTCTACGCAGTAAAGAACTTAAACATGACCCAACGTTTGCTAGGGATTACCTAAGAAAAGTTGGCATACCCTTCGGAGAGGCCACTTAATGGCTTTTAGATAGGCTCAAATCAAACAACTCTGCTTAATCACAATTCATCTGCCAACTGCGTTGCTGACTCAACTCTAACGCCAAATAAGATGAAGACATCGATAAATAGTTCAAAATATTTTCTTCAGAAATCTTTTCTTTATATTTGAGTTTGAATAGTAAACAAATTGGTTTTCGAGTGTAGTTCTGACCTAGGTGACCAAAAATGCCAAGAGAAACCGTAACCGGCAACGGTCGATGTCTAATTGCTTTTGATGAAAAAATGAGAGTTCGAGACTTCTTCTATCCACATGTGGGCTTGGAGAATCATGCCGTAGGTCATGAGTTTAAGTTTGGAATAGAAGTTGACAAAAAATTCGTTTGGGTCTCCGATGACTGGAATATCTCCATGAAATATCTACCTGAAACATTAGTAACACAGTGTTTTGCAGAGAATAATGCAGTTGGGCTTAAACTAGAAATCAACGACGCAGTTCATAGTGTTCTCGATCTATATCTCAGAAAGATTGTAATAAACAATTTAATGGATAAACAAAGAGAAGTTAAGGTGTTTTTGGCTCATGACTTTCACATTTATGGCGAAGATACAGGCGACACTGTTTTATATGAACCGGCTCTCGACGCTGTTCTTCATTACAAGCGTAAAAGGTACTTTCTAATTAATGGAGTAACAGACCAGAACTATGGTATTCATGAATTTGCTATCGGACAAAAAGAATCCTTTGGAAAAGAAGGAACGTGGAAAGATGCAGAAGATGGAATCCTTGAAGGAAACCCAGTCGCACAAGGCTCTGTAGATTCAACAATTTCCTTTAAACTTAATATCGCCCCAAAATCGTTTAGCACACTACATTATTGGATTGCTTGCGGAAAAAGCTTCGAAAACGTAAAAGAATTAGATTTAAGAGTGAAAAAAACTGGTGTGGAACAACTTCTTCTAGAAACTGAGAATTATTGGAGTGCATGGGTAAACAAACAAAATATCAACCTCAGCATTCTACCAAAAGAAATATCACGATTGTTTAAGACATCCTTGCTTATCATGCGTACACACGTGGATAATCGGGGAGCGATAATTTCTTCTTGCGATTCAAATGTACTACAGTTTAATCGTGATACATACTCTTACATGTGGCCAAGAGATGCAGCAATCTGTGCAATGGCTTTTGACTCGGGCGGGTTCCAAGAAGTCTCACGTTTATTTTTTGATTTTTGCAATCGTACAATAACAGATGAAGGGTATTTTAAGCATAAATATTGGTCAGACGGGTCAGCAGGTAGCAGTTGGCATGCCCTGATTACGAGCAAAAAAGAACCACAACTACCTATTCAACTAGATGAGACGGCTTTGGTTCTACATGCGTTGTGGAAACATTTTCAAAAGTACAGGGACTTAGAATTTATCAGTAGAGTCTATCCTCGATTAGTTATTAAAGCTTCAGAATTCTTGGAGAGTTACAGAGACACCCAAACAGGGTTGCCAAAACCATCATTCGATTTATGGGAAGAACATGCAGGAACTTTTAGTTCAACAACTGCATGTGTTTGTTTAGCGTTATCATCCGCAGCAAAATTTGCGAAAGTCTTCTTCAACAGCAAACGTCAAGAAGAACTAAATTCCGTGGTTGAAGAGATGAAGGAAGCAACGTTGAGGCATATGTACGACACAAGGCTAGGAAGATTCATTAAAGCAATTCGTCTTGATGGAAGCTTGGACACAACAATCGATAGCAGTCTTGCCTTCACATTCCTTTATGGTGCCTTCGATACCAAAAACACCGAAGTCAGAAGAACAATGAAAGCTATAACAGACAACCTCTGGATTAAGACTGATGTTGGAGGTCTTGCACGCTACGAAAATGACGAATACCATCGGGTTTCGGCTGACACCCCGGGAAATCCATGGATTATCTGCACTCTTTGGCTTGCAAGATACAATATCGCTTCCGCCGAGTCTCTACAAGATTTACAAGAAGCTTTAAGCCTAATCAGTTGGGCAACTAAACATGCGAGATCGTCTGGAATCTTAGCCGAACAACTGAACCCTTATACCGCCATGCCATTGTCAGTTTCGCCTTTAGTTTGGAGTCATGCTGAATTCGTTCTCGCAGTCTCAGAATACTTGGAAAAATACAAACAACTATCAATCTAACCATAGAGGAAACTGCTTTTGACACAAATTAAAGTATGCAATTTAACCTTAGTTCCAGGTGGAACTATGAAACAGTTCTACGTACAAGAAACCGAGATTCTCATAGTAAACCTGAACAATCAAATATATGGCCTAGATGGACGATGCACGCATGCCGGAGCACCATTAGCTGAAGGCACATTGGACGGTGAAATCTTAACCTGCCCGTGGCATGGCTCACAATTCAACGTCACTAATGGTTCAATTGTACGGGGACCAACAGAAAAACCACTAAACGTTTATTCATGCAAACTGCGAGAAGGTTTTGTCTTCATCGATATTTAACTTTGTAATCCGCCTCAAACGTTCTTGGATCAACCTGATGTGTTTTATCTATTTTTAGTCTTACTTTATCAGTGAATAACTCAAATTCATGAACAAAATCTTCAAGATAGTCTAAAACACCGCAACTATAGCAGAAAGAACCTGTAAAACTGATTCTTACAATATAGGGTGTAACAGTTACAATTTTTGCGATAGCTTCTGGACTGTGAAATCGATTGTACAATGCCACAGTCCTGTGGACAAGCTCATCTAACTCCGTTTCTGATAACAAAAGGGTAAAACCTTCGAGAAGATTAAATAGGAATTACGTCTCCATCGAAGCCACGTTTTGAAATGCCGAACTCACCCTTGATTTCACTGAGTTGAGATACATTGAATACGGGTCCATCTCGACAAACACGGTATTTTCCTATGACACAACTTCCACACAGTCCTATGCCGCAACGCATTAAACGTTCTAAACTAGCTTCCATTGGAATTCTTCGCTTCGCTGCTATGTCGAACACTTTACGCATCATCTGCTCAGGGCCGCATGTATAGATTATGTTAAAGATCTGCTTATCTAACAGATCCTCGAGAGGCTCAGTTGCTAAACATTGTATACCAAAACTACCATCTTCGGTAGTGCTTAGAATGCTTTCTTCAGAGCATATGGAATCAAGATCTCTTAAATAGAGCAGTTCATCCCTTGTTTTGGCGCCAACAATAAAAGATAACTTGTCAGCTTTAGTTGCAAGTCGTCGCGCCAGAAACAATAATGGTGCTGTTCCTGTTCCGCCGCCGACAAGGAGGACATGTCCACGGCTTTCAGTAAAATTGTTACCGAAAGGACCTCGAACACCAACCAAATCGCCACGTTCAAGCGTATGCAGGTGTCGTGTAGCGTCGCCAACTGCTTTCACAGAGACAGAGACTTCTCCGTTTTCAGCGTTTAGAACACTTAACGGAATCTCATCAATGCCTGGTATCCAAAGCATAAGAAACTGACCAGGATTGGCCTTCGAACATAATCTATCCTTCATCATGAAAGTCTTGACTGTTGGGCTCTCAGTCTTAACAGCTAGGATGCTTGTTGTACGAAGATTATTAAATTTGGTGACAGAGACCGACAATTTCATTCACACTCCGATAACCTTTGCGTTGCAAGTAAGATTTTACTCCTTTGTTTATGTTTTCAAATATGCTTAGATCTTCCAATGACACGCCTGTTCCAATTTGAACGGCAACTGCCCCCGCAAGCAGAAATTCAACCGCATCGCGCCACGTCGTTATTCCACCACAGCCAAATATGGGAACTTTCAAATCTGCTTCAAAGAGGTCATAGACGCAACGTAATGTGATAGGCTTTATGGCTGGACCTGATAGACCACCTTTAACATTACTTAAGATAGGCATTTGAGTCTCAACATCGATGGCAACAGCTTTCATTGTGTTCGTGGCAGTTAACGCATCTGCACCTGCCCTAACCGCTGCCCTTGCGATTTCCACAATATCAGTAACATTCGGAGATAATTTAACAATCACAGAAGATTTTACTGTCTGCTTAACTTTCTCAACGACTTCTTCTAATGTTTTCGGATGTTGTCCAATCTCATGGCCAGTGTCTTTTACGTGGGGACATGAGACATTAAGTTCTACCGCATCTGCACCCGCCTTTGCAGCTTTTTCTGCTACCGCTGCATATTCGTCAGCTGAATAACCGAAGACGCTAACGATGAGTGGAACTTTCAGGAGAGTTTTAGCATAACTGATTTCTTCAGCGAAGTCATTTATCCCAGGATTCGGCAACCCCATCGCATTGATTAATCCGGCTTCAACTTGAACCACAGTAGGATTTGGATATCCTGGACGAGGTTCAACCCCCACAGATTTAGTAACAACAGCTCCCGCACCCATCTTCGCCACGCAATTTAGCATGTCACCTGAGTAGCCCAAGATTCCGGAGGCAAGGATGGTTGGGCTAGCTAGTTTTAAGCCTGCAAAGTTTACGTTCAATAAATTCTTGCTCAAAGGCACCTACACCTTCTTGC
>DATGZD010000107.1:0-1996 GCA_035297385.1 Candidatus Sulfotelmatobacter sp.
GCAAAAATGAGGGTGCCAAAGCCAGGAATAAGGCCGCAAACAGGCCGACTGCTTTTCCACCCATGTCTTTGCCTACAAAGAAGAGCACTAAACATGAGACCACAGCTACCAGAGCTGGAAATATTGAGCAGAAAGTCATTAAATCAATTTTTGCCCCAAATACTGTTATGATTTGGTAAACTGCTGCAGCCGTCATGGGCAAGGCTGGCAGTGAAGTAGACATGTCTAGTCCGTCTGGATACCACTTCATAGTGTTAACCCAGTGAGTTGGCCAGTAGGGCGAAAGTAGGCCGTTTTGTACCATGTGCTGGGTTATGCTAAATTGGTAGTAGGGGTCAAACTCGTTTAAGAGTGCTGTTCCCCCAGACAAGTTTTCCCATCGTAGAGGCAGAATACGAACTGTAAATGCAACAAAGAGAATCATGACTAATGCTGCAAAAGCAATGATCGTGCCGTGGCTTACTTGTATTCTAAGACGGTTGAAAATTGATAAATTACCAAGTCGTTCCTTAATTCCTTCGCCCACTTTAAAGCCATCTCTTCCAAATGTATATTGCGATTGTACTATTTTACACATTGGCGATTTATTTATGGCTTTCCAACCTGGCAGAAAGGCTTAAAGTGACTCAGAGGGCTTGGTTACATGAATTATGACCCAAGGGCTGAATCTAACAACTTTTCGCAAACCAAAAATTCTCTCCCCCCACGCGAGAGCGGTCACTAAATTGCTCTGCGAAGTTCTTCCAAACGGCAACCAACTGTATCCCCTTTTCCTTTTTATTCTAAACCCGGAATCGAATAAGCACTGCACCGCTTGCTTGTATGAGTGACAGTAGGATTTCCCATGCATTGCCTTTAACTTCGCTTTAAGGCTTGATTTATTGCCGAAAGATAGAATACAAGAAGCCCTTGGCTTCAAAGTCCGTTTACACTCATTTAAAGCTTGATCGAGCTCGGGTATGTAATCTAAAACCTCGATCATAAAAACAACATCAAACATATTATCCATTAAGGGAAGATGCCTTGCATCTGCCTGAATTGTGTTGACTTTTTTATTTTTTAATTTAAGTCTTTTTAGAGCATAAGAATTAACGTCGATACTTACAACTGTAGCTTTACTGTTAGCTGCCAAAATTGAGAAGCGACCCGCTTCAGCACCGACATCCATTACTGTAATATTCCCTTGATTTAGGTTTATTGATTTGGAAATAAAATCAGTTTCTAGGTTGGTTAGGTACTTACCCATTCTGGTTTTGGCAGCTATTTCCCAATGCGTCTCAACTGACAAATCAGGGGCCTGTGAAGTACTCAAGCCTTTCTCAACGCTTGCTTAGAGGCTTAACTTCGACATCAATTGGTAACAAGGAAAGTTTTCTGCTACAATTTGGGCATTTTCCTTCATGCGTGGCAATTATTTCGTCCGGCGGTCTTAGTTCGCTGCCCTCATACAGAATATGGTTACATCCGTGGCAAATAACGCGCTGTGGCATCCAAAGTTCCCCAGTAATTACATGAATATGGAATATTTATTGATTGCTAATAGTCAATATTTCCATCTCTTGCTGTACAACTGTAAAGCTTTTAATGACAGATTTATTTGCAATGTTTTAACAGTGAATTTGACGAATGGATAAGTACACTCTAATTGTTACAGAAAAACCAGATGCTGCAAACAGAATAGCTATAGCGCTAGATGAAAATGGAAAACCCAAAAAATCAGTGAATAGCGGCGTTCCTTACTACCAAGCCTACAGAGACGGAAATATTGTAGTGGTTCCAGCATTGGGACACTTGTACACTGTAACAAGTAAAGAGAAAGGCTATCCAGTTTTTGATTACAAGTGGGTTCCACGGTACCAAGCTGAGCGGGGAGCTTCCCACATTCGGACCTGGTTGAAAGTTATAGGTCAACTTGCGCGGGATGCGAAAAACTTTGTAGATGCCTGTGACTTTGACGTTGAAGGCAGCATCATTGGCTATACCATCCTAAAATATG
>DATGZD010000108.1:0-9848 GCA_035297385.1 Candidatus Sulfotelmatobacter sp.
CAAAACCTTGACCTTTACTTTTCGTTGTAAATAAGGGCATAAATAATTTAGGTTTAATGTCATCAGGAATACCAATACCTGTATCCTCAACAATAACTTGTACTTGATTATCATCTTTGTATGCTTTAATGTTTAATTCTCCACCATGAGGCATAGCTTGAAGTGCATTAGTGATTAAATTAAAGAGTACTCTCCTCAGTAATTGTGGATCAGTGTTTATTTCTAAATTATTTTCTACTTGTATGTTTGTTTGAATAATTTTTGGAATACTTAATTGTAATATTGTTGAAGTAATTAATTCATTTAGATTAATTATCTGTTGACTAATTTCTATTGGTTTAACAAAAGCTTGTAGGTCACTAACTATTTTATCCATATAAATAACTTGATTTTGAAGTCTTTCTAAACTTTCTCTTAAGTTTTCTCTTTCTTCACCCTCAGGCATAGCTTTTAGACCAAGTTTCATTAAGTAAACATCACTTACGATTGTTTGTAGTGGATTACGAAGGTCATGACCAACCATACCAGCAGTTGCACCAATAGCAGCTAAGCGTTCCGCTTCCTTAAGTTTCATTTCAGCTTCTTTGGCTTGCATCTCAGCTTTTCTACGTTTAGTAATATCTCTTGCTGCAGCAAAAACGCCTTGAATTTCTCCAACACCATTCCTATAGAGAGCTGCATTATAGAGTACATAAGTAAGATTTCCAGATTTACTCTTAATAATTAACGGATAATCTTCTACATTACCTTCAATGAAAACTTGTTTATAACCTTCTCTTGCATGTTCTGGTTCAGTAAAATAATCTGAAAAATCACTTCCAATCAATTCTTCTTTTGAGCAACCAGTAACAAGTTCAGTAGCTCTATTAACATCAGTTATTTTGCCTTCAATATTTATGGTTAGTAACGGGTCAACACTTGCTTCAATTAAACTACGAGCATACAATGCAGAGGATTCAAGTTTCATAGTTCGTTCTTTAACAATTTCTTCCAAATTTTTAGTATGTTCTTCTAATTTATGCCGAAGTTCAACTTGTTCAGTAATATCTCGAACAATTGACCAAACACCTATAACCTTATCTTTTTCATCCATTAATCGCCACGTTCTTACAGACGCTGAAAAAATTGAACCATTTTTTCTTTTGTATTGTCTTTCAAAAACAACAGATTCTCCAGTTTCCAAAACTTGCTTATTGATTCTTTCACGTTGTTCAAGCCATTTTTTACAAATAAGTCTTTTTACTGAAAGTTTAGCAAGTTCTTTTTTGGTATAGCCAAGCATATCAGCATAAGCTTGATTACAATCAATCATATGTCCTTGAAGATCTCTTGCCATAATTCCATCTTGCGATGTTTCAAAGAGTCTACGATATTTCTTTTCAGACTGTATTAATGCTTCTTCAGCTTTCTCACGTTCCTTGATTTCGTGTTCCAGATTGGCAGTGTAGCTCCTTACATCGTCACTCATATGTCTAGTTAAATCGGTTATAATGAGTGCCGAGGCTTTAATAGAGCCAGTTGATATTTTGTTAATCGATACGTGAGTTGGAATCAGTTGTTTTTTTGTTGTTTGAAAAGCTATATCAAATACCCTTTTTCCCGTTTCTTTCTTAACACTAGAGATCAATTCTTTAGAAGAATTAGAACTGCTCTGAGAAAACCAATCGGCAATGTTTCTGCCTATAATCCTTTCGAGCGGAGCATCTACTAAGTTTGCAAATCCCTGATTACAATACAAAATTGTGTCGTTGTCTGAGAGCAAAATTGCTCCTTCATTCATTTCTTCAATCAGTTCACGATATGGCTGCTCTGAACCCTTAAGCATGAAAATTTGATTGCCACTTGGAGTTCGCCTGACTAAACCATCAACAGTTCCATTCCTTATGGCTTCAAGTGCCTCTTCTAATTCTTGCAAGCGTTCTTTTGTTTCTTTCAAACTGTCCTCTAATTTATCTGCCCTTAGTTTTTCATAACGATTGCTAATTTCATTATTAACCATAAATTTTACTTCGCACGTAAATTCAGTGCTACAAGAACTCGCTCATTGTTACTTAAATCGCCAATAATTCTCCTAATCGGCTTTGGCAGTTCCTTAATAAGAGTTGGCGTAGCGATGATATCTTCTCTTGTCACTGAATCCGGCTTTTGACCTATGTCTATCACTTCAAGGTCATAACATTTTGGCAGATGGTTATCACAAATCTTCTTGAGATTTTCAATAGCTTGTAGAGACCGAGTTGTCATACCTGAAACGTATAATTTAAGTACATACCATTCGCTGACCTCTCTTTTTGATGCCTCCTCAAATTCTCTAATGGAATCCTTTACATCAGAGCCATCGTTAGTATTCATTTAATAGCGCCCGCTTTTTGGTTTAATGTCTAATCCTACAAGTACACGTTCTGTGTTGGAAAGGTCGCCTATTATTTTTCTTATGGGTGGAGGTAATCTTCGAACGAGCGTTGGAATAGCTAGAATCTGGTCGCCCTCGGCTAACTGGGGATTCTTGAGTAAATCGATAACTTCAATTCTATATTTATCTTTAAGGTGATTTTCCGCAATCTTCTTCAGATTCTCAAACGCTACCATAGACTTTTCGGTTTGCTCAGCAACATAGAGCCGTAAAACATAATAGTCATCTCTTTTGACTTTCTCCGGTTCATCTTCTAGCTCAATCATTTAAGTAGCTCCTGCTAGTGCAAATCTAATTCTATTCTGGTAGGTCAAAGTTGATCATCTCGAATATCTAAGCCTGTAAGTACACGCTCTGTGTTTGATAAGTCTCCAATAAACCTTCTCATAGGCAAAGGAAACAGTTTTACAAGTGTAGGGATAGCTACAATCTGTTCATCTGATGCAACCTGTGGGTTCTTAATTATATCGATTACCTCAACCTCACATTTACCCTTCAAACGTTCTTCACAAAGTCTTCGTAAATTAGTAGAAGCATTAAGGCAGATAGGTGATTCATCAGCAACATACAGCTTTAACCTCCAAACCTTTTCCTCTGTCATTATCTTAGGTCACCAATCATTGCTTAGGGGATTTTTCGTCTGCTTTGCGCATTTTTGACATCTCAACTCTTTCTTCAGCAACGACTTTTTGTTTAAGCTTAGCCTCGTTTATTTTTTTCTTGATTTCAATCTCCTCAGCTTCTAGTCCAGCCTGCAAGCTTTCGATTTGAGATTTCGCCAATTTACGTTTCCGCTCAAGGTCACGCTCCATAGCATCAATTTCATCTCGTCTCAAAACCGCATTAGCTTTCTCCTCAGCCTCTTGGGCAGCCCGCGCTGAACCTGTTAAGACTCCGCCTGGACCAATATATACATCAAGTAAGTTTATGCCATTATTACTTAGTAAAAATTCTCTTATTTGATTAGAATGTGCCATGCCACGTGATTTTAAAATGTAAAGTCCTCGGTTTCTTTCTCCTCCAATTTCGATATCTCTTAATAAAATCCACGTATCCATAAGTGATGAAATCTCAGTTTCAGTAGCTTCTAAGCTACTGCCCAAATGTGTTAAGTTAGTGAAAAGTGCTGTAATACCTTTAGCCTTCAAGTAATCAATCAGGCGAGTAAGCATCGACTTAACGTCTGCTTGTGTACCTACAGTTATCAAGTTGGTGATTGGATCTAAGATGATTACAGAGGGATTGAAGCTTTCCACCATTTTATGTATAGTTACAAGATGAGTTTCTAAACCATAGTACGTAGAACGCGCAGCGCTCATTTTTAACAGTCCTCTATCAATCCATGGTTGAAGGTCCATTCCTATGGATCTCATATTACGTATAACTTGATCTGGAGCTTCTTCAAACGTTATGTAGAGACATTTTTCTCCATTTTGGCACGTTGAATTAGCAAATACAAGTGCTAAACTACTTTTGCCTGTTCCTGCTGTTCCAGAAATAAGAATGCTAGTTCCTCTGTAATACCCTTTTTCACCTAACATTTTGTCTAACCGAGGGATGCCTGTGGAGATACGGTCTGTAGATGAACGATAATCCAATCCAATGGATGTTATTGGTAGAATTGAGATGCCTTGTTCATCGATCAGGTATGGATACTCGTTTGTGCCGTGTGGCGAGCCTCTGTACTTAACGACGCGCAAACGCCTTGTTGAGACTTGCTCATTAATTCGATGATCAAGCACTATAACGCAATCTGAGACGTATTCTTCAAGACCATACCTTGTTAATGTTTCAGGACCACGTTCGGCAGTGACTATTGCCGTTACACCTTTCTCTTCTAACCAGCGAAAAAGCCTACGCAGTTCAGCACGTAAAATCGCTTCATTAGAAAAGCCAGAAAAAATTGCCTCCAACGTATCGAGAACAACTCGTTTGGCACCTATCGAATCTATAGCATGGCCAAGGCGAACAAACAAGCCTTGAAGGTCATATTCACCCGTCTCCTCAATCTCTCTACGTTCTATGTAGATGTAATCAATACGAAGCTTTTTTTGTTCAATCAGATCGTTAACTTTAAAACCAAGCGATGCAGTATTTTGAGACAGTTTCTTTTTTGTTTCCTCGAATGCCACAAAAACGCCTGGCTCATTATACATTCTTATTCCATTAACAAGAAATTGCATAGCAAGGAGAGTTTTGCCTGTTCCAGGACCGCCAACAAGAAGAGTTATGCGACCTTTAGGTAATCCTCCGTTTGTAATTTGATCAAATCCTTGAACCCCTGTCATACTCTTTGGAAGAAATTCCGCTTCGGCTTCAATTTGTTTCTCAATTAGCATATAATAAGCCTTCAAATTCCCTCGCAAGAAGGGAATTAAATGTGAATTGTCCGGTATAGAATAAAAAACTTTGTATATTATTGAGAGCGCGCTATATGGAGAATGGATCAGTTAGCATCTATTTTAAAGCAACAACTCTTGAACGATTAGATCAAGAAGTCAATTTTTAGATATATTATTGGAAAAAGAATTCAAACGACTTGATCAACAAAAAGGAATAAGCGAACCATCTGAAATAGCAATTAAAATGGGCTAAAAAATACTATTCTATTTTCGCGCGCGCGGCAAACGCACCGTGAAAGTTGTTCCTTTGCCTTCTTGGCTCTCAAAAGACACTGTGCCGCCCAGAGCTTCCGCCATGCGCTTAATCACAGCTAAGCCGAAGCCTTGGCCTTTAGCTTTGGTAGTAAACATTGGAGTGAACAGCTTGCCCTTCACTGCTTCAGGAATGCCAACACCAGTGTCTTTAACGACGATGACAGTATCGTTTGATTGTCTAAAGGTATGTATTGTCAGCTTACCGCCTTTAGGCATTGCTTGGACAGCGTTGTTCACCAAATTATACATAATACGACTGATAAAAGTCGAGTCAGCCACGATTGTTCCAACATCGACTTTAAGGTTTACCTTGATGTTCTGAGGTAACCCGTTTTTTTCCAGCAGATCATAGATTATACGTTTAAGGTCAGTTTCTTCTGCATGAGGATTAAGAGGCTTGGCGAAGTCTTGTAGATCTTGAACAATCTTGTTGATGTAGACAACGTTCTTCTCTATCTCATCTAGACTCTCAATGGCATTTTTCTTTTCTGCACTATCAGGCGTCGACGCCAAATCTGTTTTAGCCAAATAGACATCACTCGTTATAGCTTGTAACGGATTGCGAATATCATGTCCAACCATACCTGCCGTAGTACCTATAGCTGCCAAACGTTCAGCATCTTTCAACTGCGCTGCTCTTTGATTAGCCAAAGACTCCATTTGATTAGCATATTCTTCAAGACGGACAGCAGACTCTTCAAGCTTAAGTTGCATCTGGACCCGTTGGGTAATATCCACATTGGACTCTAACACTTCGAATATTTTGCCATCCGAACCAAATTTCCCCAACCAATAACTCTGCACAACCAACCTACTCCCATCTTTACAGATATGGATAATTTCTCCAGACCATTTTCCTTCAATTTTAAGAATGTTTTGGATCGCTTCAAGCGATTGGGGCAACTCTGTCTTCAATAGCAAGTTGACATCTTGTCCAATAGCTTCATCTTTTGTCCAACCATAAAGTTTCTCTGCGCCTTTACTCCAAAAAGTAATAATGCCATCAAGATTCCTAACAATTATAGCATCAGGACTAAGATCAATAAGCTCAGCTTGTTTTGTTAGAGCCTCTTCAGCTTTCTTACGTTCAGTAATGTCTATAGCCATCCCAACAATAAAATGACGGCCATCTTTCAGGGTTCCCGGAGAAGAAGCACTAAAACTCCAAAATCTATGCTTACCGGTAAGAGTAATTATTGAGAATTCAACGTTAATTCGCTTGTTATCTCCCTTAAATAATTCCTGCACATAATCGCGAACTTCATTAGCGCCTTCACCGTAAGCTTTAGTCAACCAAGCTTCAAATGTTGGCAAATCATTAAGGTTGTAACCTGTAAGTTCAGTCCATGTATGACTGATCTGAAGAACCTGCCCATCTTCAGCCTGCATAATAACAGGGATCGGTGCATCTTCAATTGCCCGACGGAATTCCTCTTCACTAGCTTTCAGGTCTTCCTCAGCTTTTTTGCGTTCAGAAATGTCCTCAAAAAGCGACACAAAATAGCCCTTCTGCGGGCTATAAGCAGAAACGTGGTACCATTTGTTTCTATCTTTCGAGAAACTCTCTAGGACAATCGGTTCTCCCGTCAAGGCAACATGACCGTACATATTAATCCAATCAGCAGGATCCTCTCGAATGCCTGGAAGTACTTCGGTTGCTTTTCTACCGATAACTTTGTTTCTGTCAACCTCGTTAATCCGTTCATAACTATCATTGACATCAAGGTATAACCAATCAACCGGTTTGCCCTCTGCGTCAGTTAAAATTTTGCAGTACGCAAATCCTTCCGAGATTTTCGAGATGAATGTTGCCATTTGTTTTTGATTAGATCTGAAAGCTTCGGACCATTTTGCAGCATAAGGTTGTTTCTGAGTTTTGCTTTCAGGCCCCAGCAGAGCAAAAAGTAAAAACATGCCTGAAAGATAAAGGGCAACACGAGAAACCCAAGTCATACCACTTCCAACGTGAATAGTTAAGACGCCTGCTAGGTACGCTGTACCGAACAATGCCAATGCCAGCGAAAACCAGTAGACAACTTGCGATTTGGCTCTCACGTATTGCCAACCAAAGAGAACGCTGCTGGCGAAATAGAAGATTGTCGTTAGAGCCAGAACAACCAGCCTAAGCAAAGTTGGACCACTACTTGTAAGGAATACTGGGAAGATGTCAAGAGCGGAAAAAATACTTACGACAGTGACGGTCGCTATGGAAATCAGGAAAGAAACAGTCAACATGGTTTTTTTGGGCACACGCGGATTATACTCGGTTCCAAGCCAAGTTACAATTGCACTAACGAGCAGAACAAGAGACGAAATCAGGACGCCGACGTTGCCTATTATGACTGCCTGATTTGCTGTCAATGTTGAGGGAATTTCGGGCTCAAGCACCGTTGCGGAAACCGTGAAGGATAGACTGCTTACGAGAATTGCGTTACCAAGGAGCAGGATGTTTGGAGCACCCGTTTGAACGTAGCTCTTTGCAGAAACAAAAGCTACTGCTAGCCCAATGCCGAAAACGAAAAAGAATTGAAGAACGAATGCCAGATAGGGCGGGTTAAAAATCGACTGGCTAAAACCAAAGGCAAAGAAAAGCCCAACCAGAAGCAAGAAGGCAAAAACAACAAGTAACCCAACAAAGTTGACCTTGAGGTACTTTCTGCCAAAGCCGAACATGATACAGTGCTCAGTTTTGTATGTTTATAATCTTTTTCAAGGAACAACAGAACTCGAAATTCCAAAAAAGAGAAAGTAACTGTAGAAGAAGCAGAATTAGCGATAGTTTCTATATACATCGCCAGTTAGTCTAGGAACATTTCTAAGCGCCTCTAAAAAATGGAAAATGCATTTGTCCACGGTTTCCTTATATTTGTGATTTTTCATAATGCTTTAATAGGCTTTTTTGTGAAAGTACTTAACGTTACGCAATTGGAGCGCAAGGAAATAGAGAACAACCCATTATTTTTTGGCGGTAAGGTTAACACTCAATCCATTCTCCAAGAAGAACATAAAGGGAAAAACATCCAAGTTATGATGGTAAACTTTGCACCAGGTGCACGCAACAAACTCCATACTCACACGACCGAACAAATTCTAATTGTCACTGAAGGCAAAGGAATCGTTGCCACACAGGATAAAGAGCACATAGTTACCCCCGGAATGATTATCTACGTACCTCCTAATGAGGCCCATTGGCACGGGGCAACCAAGGACTCCGCTTTCTCTCACATATCAATACTTGGTCACCCTCACGAACTAAAAATACTTGGCAAGTAGGGATAATTATGCAATACGTAAAACTTGGGAACACTGGACTTGATGTTTCACGGATTTGCCTTGGCTGTATGAGCTTTGGAATAGGCGAAAGAGGATTATTCCCGTGGGCACTTGGTGAGGAGCAAAGTCGGCCAATGATTAAGAAAGCTCTGGAGTTAGGTATCAACTTTTTTGATACATCAAATTTGTACTCGGCTGGGACCAGCGAGGAAATTACTGGTCGGGCATTAAAAGACTGTGCAAACCGAGATGAAATTGTCCTCGCTACAAAGGTGTTTTTCCCAGTCCGGGAGGGCCCAATGGTCGAGGGCTTTCTCAGAAGGCAATACTAGCTGAAATTGATAAAAGTCTTGAGAGATTAAAAACCGATTATGTGGACCTCTACTATATTCACCGTTGGGATTATAGTACACCTATTGAAGAGACAATGGAAGCATTGCATGATGTTGTAAAGGCTGGAAAGGCAAGATACATCGGTGCTTCATCTACATATGCGTGGCAGTTTATGAAAGCACAAAGCATCGCAGACAGGAATGGGTGGACACGGTTTGTTGCTATGCAGAATCATTACAATCTTATGTACCGAGAGGAGGAAAGAGAGATGCTGCCTCTTTGTAAGGAGGAGAAGGTAGCTGTTGTTCCGTGGAGTCCACTTGCCGGAGGAAGATTAGCGCGACCTTGGGGTACCGTAACTGCCCGTTCAAAAATTGATAAAATCAGTGATTAGCTTTATGGTGCAACTGCTGAGTTGGATCAAAGAGTAGTTGAACGAGTAAAGCAAATAGCAGAACAGCGGGGCTTATCGATGGCTCAAATTGCTGTTGCTTGGTTACTTCAAAAGGAAACGATTACAGCACCTATTGTTGGACCTACAAAAATATCTCACATTGAAGATGCAGTAGCTTCTCTTTCAGTCAAGTTAACGCCCGAAGAAAATGCGCAACTAGAAGAACCTTATGTACCTCACCCCGTAATTGGTATCAACGTATAAGCGGTGTACTAGATGGACGAGAAGCGCACGCGCGCGCTCTTGTGGCTTACTTTTCACGTAAAGGAAACAATTACGTTAGCGGGAATATTGTCAATTTACCTGTCGGCAACACGGAGGTTGTAGCCAAAATGATTCAAGAAATGCTGCAAGCGGATATTTTTAGAATTGATACAGTTAATGCCTACCCTTTGGATTATCACGAAACTACCAAAGTTGCAGGACAAGAGCTTAGAGAGAAAGCAAGACCAAAGCTTTCCGCTAAAGTAGAAAACATTGAACAATATCATCTTATTTTACTCGGATATCCAAATTGGTGGGGTACTATACCAATGTCTGTTGCTACGTTCCTAACTGAATATGACTTCTCAGGAAAAACTATTGCGCCATTCTGCACAAATGAAGGAAGTGGACTTGGGAGCAGTGTTACTGACATTAAAAAACTCTGCCCTCACTCCACTATCCTTGAGGGCCTTGCAATACGCGGTGGAGATGCGGAAAAGGCTCAGAATGCGAT
>DATGZD010000109.1:0-4320 GCA_035297385.1 Candidatus Sulfotelmatobacter sp.
GGCTAGAATATCTTTTGGTTTTTTGTTGTTACATTTGGGACATTGGCATGGAAAATAATCTAATTCATTGAGCTTCCAGGTACCGTTTTCTGTCATGTAACGATTTTCTCTAGCGTACAGAGCATAAGCAGCTGAATCAAAGAGGTCACATCCCAAGGCAACTGCTAAACTAAACATAGCGGGGTGTCCTGCACCAAAAAGATGTAGTGGCCTTTCAAGAGGTAGATTCATCTTTGCAGTTATAATCATATCTACAAGAACATCGAAACGGTAGCTTTCCATTATTTCGGTTGGGCTACCTAAAGCATGAATCTGGAAGGGTAATTTGCCCATATCGACGGCGGATTTGGCCACTAGATCTAAATGCCTTCCACCCTGTACTGGCCCAACCCATAAAATATCATCCCTTTTCTTCATTTCTACGAATTCTTTTGCTCGACGTAAGGTTTCTTTTACAGTACTGGTTGCTTGCTCTTTAGTGATTTTCCAGCCTGTCGGAATATCCAATATTGTTGCTATGTCGCTTCCGATACTTTCTTGATATTCTATGATTTCAGCTTGAGTCGTTTCAACGTTACCATAGACAAGAATTTGGTACGCTCCAGAATCAGTCATTACTACACTATCGTAATCTAAGAATTTGTGCAAGCCTTCTGTAATTGGTTTACTATCGTAGCGTTTCTTGAGAATATAGGCGTTAGTTATGAGTGCTTTGAACCCGAATTCTTCTTTTAATCTCTTAGGTGGGATAGGTTGAATGCTAGGGTTTATTACTGGAAAAAGCAATGGAGTTTCAACAGTGGCTGTTTTAGTTTTCAATTTACCAATTCGAGCCAGTAATTCTTTCTCCTTCACTTCGAAACTCATCAGCACAAACCTTACAGAAAGGCTTTATTTCTTTGTTAAAAACATTAGCTCTCTTCAGAGTTAATCATCACGCTTATATCAGAAGTCATGCTTTGTTAATCAACCTGGACCTAAGGAAGCCTAAATCATGGTATGCGCTGTTGAGATTACAGAAAAACCAGTATTGAATGATCCAATTCTAATTGAAGGTTTGCCGGGTATTGGTTTTGTCGCAAATATCGCTGCCCTACATCTCATTACAGAATTAAAAGCGAAGAAGTTTGCTACAATTGTCTCTGCGTCTTTTCAAGATTTCGCCGTAACGACAGGAGATGGCGGTGCCCGTTCGCCTGTTAATGAGCTTTATTACGTTAAACGTGAAAATGGGGCCAGAGACCTAATTATCTGGTACGGGAACACGCAGGCTTTGACGACTTTTGGGCAGTATGAGTTGTGCGGTAAAGTCTTAGATTTAGTCCAAGAATTAGGCTGTCGTTTTGTCATATCGATTGGAGGCTACAAGAAAGATCAAGTACAGCCTACTCCAGGCTTGTACAGTACTGCTACAGATGCAGAATCGTTGAAGGAAGCTTTGGATTTAGGAACAAAAATCATGGTTGGCCACGTATTTGGCATTGCTGGGCTTCTCATCGGGTTAGCAAAATTAAGAAGTGTAAAAGGATTTGCCTTACTTGTTGATACCTTAGGCTTGTACCCCGATGCTAACGCTACACGGCATGCTTTAAACAAGTTAGGTGATTATCTACACTTGAGTATTGATCTTAGCAGGTTGGATGCTTCAGTTGACAGTACGAAACGCGTTCTGGATTCATTCGGATTAATCAAGAACTTGGTGGAAGAAAAGAAGAAAGAGGAGCAACAGATGCGCTGGTTTATCTAGGCATGTCCTAACTAGTTTTTGTTTCACTCATGAATTGTTCGTAGACTCTTTGCACTCTCTCAGCGGCTGGCCCTGAACCTTCAACAACGCCTCTCTCAGTTAACTTAACTTTGTCCATAACCCAGATGAACCCCTTGTCCTCGTAGAGTTTAACCATGGTTGGGAACACCTTTTCAAGACGCCCTGCCAACGCTTTGAGGTCGAAGGGTTTTTCAGTTGCCAATATTTGAGTAACAGTGTTTCCATTGAGGAACACTCTGTTAGCTAATTTTCCTGTTTCATCCTTTGCATCAGAAAGGCAGAGACTCATGTTGTCTGGGTTTATGCCAACCAGTGTACCCGTGAATATTTTGCCTATAGTTGTTGTAGCAATAACAGTTTTATCTACCAACGCTGCGATCTCAGTAAAATATTTTCTCTGCGCTAATGACACATTCTTTACTCCTTCGTGTTTACGAGATTGTGTTTCACCTATTTATCTTTAACAATTCGTAACAAAATTCTCTATCAGAAAATGTCAATTAAAGAATCTCAATTTTGTACAATTTTAATAAAACTACTATGAAAAGTCATTAAGTTTATTGACGAATTCAACTTCTTCTAGCTTATCTTGGTGTTTCTCATATTATGTGAGTGTTAAATGCACGTAATGTTAAGAGCTGTGTAAGATGATACGATCAATTATAGCTAGTGATATCTCTTATCAGATCGTAAGTTGAATATTTTCAAATCAAAAAAATGGAAAAACAATGATTAGTAGGGTACTAATCTAATAGTCTTTGCTTTCCTTGTTCTACTAATTTTACTGTCTGTTCACGCCAAGCTTGAAAACCTTTAGGTGATGTAGGATACCTATCGTAGTGTTGTCTGACCTCACGCATCATCTTCACTGTTGCTGAGAGGTTTCTTAAGAAACCCATACGTTTCCTGCCTCTGAAAATACGTTTAGCTGTCTCAGTTATGTTGATGTGAAAATTATCACCCATCGCTGCTTTCAACACATCTTCTTCAGTTATGAGTTTACAGTTCATCCCATAATTTAAGTCTTCATCGCTACTTCCGATTAGAAGTAGTCGGAATATATCTAAGCTAGCTTGCTTATTTCCATAAGCTGACATGTATGCTAAATTGTAGTTCCAAAGTGCATCTTGAGAAGGCTCTGCTTTCTCTAAAGCTTCTGCAATAGTTTTGCCAGCCTCAGCACCGCTTAGCATAGAAGGTCCTATACCACCACCATGGATTGGATTAACTAAACTCGCTGCGTCTCCAACTAGAATAACACCATTACCAACCATATTATCTAATGGTCTACGTGTGGGATCCCACCATGCTCCAGCGTTTAGGAGTAATGAACCCTCGAATTGTTGTCTTGGCAGAATATGATCGTATAGTTGTTTTTTGGGGTTAGGGTATTCTCCGCGCATGACCACACCTAAACCTACGTTGACTTTTGCTCCGCCTTTGGGAAAAATCCAGGTGTATCCACCAGGTGTAATGTTACCGCTAAGATAGATCTCACAGTACTTTGTGTTCTCATTTTCTTGCTTAAGCTGTCTAATCTCACGGTAACAAGCTTCAACATCTTCATTTTCAATCTCTCTGTCGATCTGCATCTCGAGCGGAAGTTTATGCCTAACGACCCCCATAAAACCGCTAGCATCGACCGTGACTTTACTTTTTATTTCCGTGGTATTCATGGGATTCTTCACTTTAGCTCCTGTTACGAAGCCTTTTTCAATGATGGGCTTAAGGAATTGTGTAGAGTCGATAAGTGAGGCGCCCTCATCTGTTGCTTTCTTAAGCAGCCATTGACCGAAGAGTCGCCTGTTTAAAATATACCCAATAAAGTCCTTGTCTGCGATTGTAAAAACTGTGTTTTGGTCTGGAGAATAGATCTGTACTCCCTCAATCTTTTTTTCTAACTCGCCCCCTTGAGGTTTCTCTAGCCCGAGTGCGTTTAAATGGTGCTCGCCAAGAGCATCACCGCAGACTTTTACTCCTATATCTTCGCGTTTCTTGCTCTCAATTATGCAGACTTGTAAGCCTTTTTCAGCAGCAGTTTTGGCTGCTAAGCATCCAGCTGTGCCAGCGCCAACGACGAGAACATCAAACTTATCCATATTCTTATCTCCATTGGGTGAATATACTTTCTATACTTTGTTGTAAAAGTAAACTCTTATAAACTATGAAGTAAGCCAAATCACACTAAGTGTAAACTGATGAAAGCAAGGCAGGTGCTTAGTACAGAGCTCCGTAGGCTTGTAGAAGCGAAATTAGAACAAACTTTGAAAGGAATAGAGGATACACTTAACCAGATTATACTTTACCAAGAAATATCTCCAAAAGAGCTTAAGACTGACCTTGAAAGCTTGGAATCAAGTTTCAATATACTTTTTCAAAAATGGAGCTTAGAAATCCTGTACACTCTATTTCTGAAAAAAACCACTGGCTTTGGGGACCTAAAAAAAATTCTCGGTGTAAATTCACGGACTCTATCAGATAAACTGAAAATACTCAAAGAACACGGTTACATAGAACGCAATGTCAATACTGGACCGCCCTTACGGGTTGAC
>DATGZD010000110.1:0-15767 GCA_035297385.1 Candidatus Sulfotelmatobacter sp.
ATTCGCCTCTTATCTCGAGCGTCAACTGCGTAGAGAAAGCTCTCTCCAAGTTCTGTGTGAATAATATATGCAAATTGATGTGCAGTAGTTCCGTCGGGAATAAGATAGACATCGGGTAAGACTCTACCGTTATGGTCGCTTAAATGTTCTACATCTTCAACAGGATATATGGTTATCATGTTCAAGAGTTTAAAGTAAGCTATGTTTATGGCATTTTGAACTCCTGTTGAACCGTTTAAGAGTAAGATTTTTTCACGTATCATTTCCAATGCTCTTATTTGATTAACCGACAGCTTTTCAGGCTGAAGTATTTTGAAATCGCGGTCACCCGGCCTATAGTCAATGAGTTGCTTTTCTGCAGCACGTCTCAATGCAAGTTCAGCCTCCGCAGAACACGGAATTACAGTGTAATCAAGTTGCTTCAACTTTTCGACGTTCGTTTTGGCAGTGGGTAGATCAATTTTGTTTGCTACGATAAGCATTGGCTTCGCAACTCGTCTAAGCGTGTCAACAAATTTTTCGAAATCTGTATCGTTCCAAGCAGTTACTCTATCTGGATTTAAGCCTGTTCTTCGAGTTGCTTCAGAAACATGCCCACGCTTTATTCCTAGCCCACTGAAGCGATCTTCGAGTAAACCATAAATTCCTTTTTTATCGGCGTCAACAGTACGGGAGATTTTTGGCCAATCCTTCTTCAGAATTGTAGTCATCCATAATGTTATCTCTCGTTCTAGAAATTGAACATCCTCAAGTGGATCATGTTCACCTGGCTTGCATACGCGTCCCTCGCAGTCTGTTCCACCTGAAGCATCAACGATATGGATTAGGGCATCAGCACGACGAATTTCATCTAAGAATTGATTACCTAAACCTCGTCCTTCCCAAGCACCTGGAACTAAACCAGCAACGTCGATAAGTTCAACGGGAACTAGTCTGACACTATCGGTACACATACTGTTTCTTGGATTATCTTGAACTTTGAATTCCGGGTGCACACAGGGTGTACGTACATAGCCTATGCCACGATTTGGCTTAATCGTTGTGAACGGATAGTTAGCGATTTCAGCTAAAGCCAAGGTTGCAGCACTAAAAAACGTTGATTTGCCAGTATTAGGTTTACCAATTACACCCAAGAGTCGCGAGTAGCTTTTCTGCATTAACTCCCCTTTTTAAAGCGAAATGCTTTGCTATTCTTTAGTACGCTTTACTTTTAAAAGGTTGATTCAATTAACTGGCAAAAGAAGACTAAGAAAAGATTTTTGTGAATACGTTTATTCTTCCATCATAATTAGCGTTAGTGTTGAGCGAACTTTGTTGAGTGAACGAATTCTACGGGAAACTGTGTCTTTCAGGTTTTCCATTGTATCCGCTTTAATTCGTGTAATTAAATCATAAACTCCGTATGAGAAATATGCTTCCTCAACACCTTCCATTTGTTTGAGTTCTCTCAGGACTTCATCTTCTGAGCCAGATTCAACATTTATCAGCACAAAAGCTCGTGGCATTCAAAATCATCTCTAAGAGACTAATTTACAGATTGAGTTAAAAATATTGTGCTAAACAGTGGCAAACTATGTTATCGCGCAAGGACAACTCATGTCCAGTTAATGTAACATTCAAGGTATTACGCAATCACGGAGTATAAGCATTAAGTAGTAACGAGATTACAAGCGAGAAGTTGATAGTTCCTATTTGAAGGTTGTTAGTTTCTTCTGTAAACTGCACATCTTATTATACTGTTGATAAAATCAGCTTAGAGCTTCTGGTATCTTACACAAAAAGAGTTAATATTAACTTCTACTGAAGAGTGTAAACTATTACAGGGAGAAAGCTGTATGACTAAATACATTTTCGTTACAGGCGGTGTGCTAAGCTCCGTGGGCAAGGGTATTCTAACTTCTTCTATTGGAAAGATGCTTCAATCACGCGGACTAAAAGTCAATGTCATTAAAATTGACCCTTATGTTAACGTTGACGCAGGCACGATGAATCCATATATGCATGGTGAAGTCTACGTCACGGATGATGGTGGAGAAACCGACCTTGATTTAGGCTGGTACGAACGCTTTTTAGATTTGAGTTTGAAGCAAGAAAACAATCTTACAACTGGGCTCGTTTATAAATCAGTTATTGAGAAGGAACGACGAGGAGATTTTCTTGGACGCTGTGTTCAAATTATCCCTCATATAACCAATGAGATTAAACACCGCATAAAAGCCATAGGAAAAACAAGCAACGTTGATATTGTCCTAACAGAGGTTGGCGGCACAGTTGGTGACATTGAAGGTTTACCATTTTTGGAAGCTATACGTCAAATGCGTGTCGAAGAAGGGTACGAGAATACATTGTACGTTCATGTTGCTTTAGTTCCTGTATTAGACGTCACTGGTGAGATGAAGACTAAGCCGCTACAACATAGTGTGAACGAGCTTCGTCGAATCGGTATACAACCTGATACAATTGTTGCCAGAAGCCCAAGAATGATCGATGCCGAAGCTTTGAGAAAGATTGCTCTATTTGGAACCATTCCTGAAAGCGCTGTTTTTTGCAGTTATAACGCTCAATCAATATATCAAGTACCCTTAATTCTCGATAGGCAGGGTATGGGAGATTTTATTTGTCAGAGATTAGGTTTCAAATGTTCTGGCACAGATTTTAACGAGTGGCAACAAGTCGTTGATGCTATTGTTAAGCCAGAGAATGAGGTTAAGGTTGCATTAATAGGTAAATATGCTGGACTCTCAGATAGTTATGTCAGTATGAGTGAAGCCCTTCGACATGGAGGAGCAGCATGCAGAACAAGGGTTAACATATCTTACTTGGAAGCAGAACAGTTGGAACAGAGTCCCCAATCTATCGATGAACTCAAATCATACGATGGCATCTTTGTTCCTTACGGTTTTGGACCAAGAGGAACTGAAGGAAAAATAGCGGCAATAAAGTTTGCTCGAGAAAATGACATACCATTTTTAGGAATCTGCTACGGTTTTCAACTCTCAGTTATAGAGTTTGCACGCAATGTTTGTAGTTTAAAAGATGCAAATAGTACAGAGATCAATCCAAGTACACCGAACCCAGTAATTGATTTAATGCCCGAACAAAAAGACATCGAAAACAAAGGAGCCACAATGCGCTTAGGCGCACATAAGATTGTACTTGAAAAAGGATGCATGGCAAACCGACTATACAAACAAACAGAAATTCATGAGCGGCATCGCCACAGGTTTGAAGTAAACTTAAACTACACAGACATTCTAGCGAAGAACGGCTTATGCTTCACAGGAAAAAGCGCAGACGGGAGAAGAATGGAGACTGTAGAGTTGCCCACAAAATACTTCTTCTTTGCATCACAATTTCATGGAGAATTCAAAAGTAGACCCGGCAGGCCGTCGCCTGAATACTTTGGCTTCATCCAAGCATGTTTAAGCAAGAAACTTGGCAAACCAAAACCAAGCTTTTGCTAAATTTTTTGGTCTTTATTATTCATTAGATGAAGGAATATTATCCGATCATAGCTTAAGGCAAAATGAAAAGCTTTCTGATTCAATATTTTATCAAAATGTTGACGTATGCTAAAAGCCACTAATTCTAGAGAAAACCGACTTCAAAGCAAAAAAGAGACCGCATTATTTTTTATTGTGTTGTGTGGCAGGATTCCTCAAGCAAAGAAAGCAACGTTGGAACCTTGAAAGCGATATCTGTGAAAGACACGACTCCAACCATCTTATCATTATCCATTACTGGTAACGTCTTAACATTATTCCTTGCCATCAGCTTAGCTGCCTCATCCACAGTAGCTTCAACATTTATGGTTGTTAAAGGTGATGACATCATTTCCCTAGCCGATAGTATTCTTGGCGCCACGTACTCCATTGATAGTCGTCTCATAACATCTCTTACAGTTACGATACCAATGGGCTTGTCTTTTTGAACAACAATTACAGAATCTATATTGAACTTGTCTAATGTTGCTACTATTTCTTGTGCAGGAGTATCAGGACGAACGACTCTAACATCTTTCGACATAATATCTTTTACAAGGATTGTGCTTGCCATAAAACATCACGTTACGTCATGAATTGGTCGCACGTGGCTATTTATTTGTTTTGCCCTTCAAAGTATTGTGCTTTTTGAGCAAGAATTTATGAGACAGAACCTTATTCAATTCTTGCAGAAGGCTTTTTTCAATTGAGTAAGAATAATCTTTCGAACTGCACGGACTTTCGAAATCAATTAGAGACGGCAAAGAATTATGCGGAAGTCTGGCAAATAGTAAAGAATACCGTTAGTTTCACCCTCAATAAACATAGAGTCGGTATGATGCTGTTTTTAGATGATTTGCCTTTGCAACTCGGAGCGTACCATCCCGTTGGAACGAATAATATTGTTTTAAATCGGACTTTTGTTGATGTTGTTGAAGCTTCTGAAAAATCTAAAAGTGTCGTCAACGCTTTGGTGTATAACTTGCTCTTGCATGAGTACCTTCATGCTCTTGGTGAGCTCTCAGAGAAAGAAGTCAGACGCCTAGTTACAGTAGTAGCAGAAAAATGCTTTGGTGCAGAGCATGCAGCCACTATTATTGCGCGTAAAACACCTTGGATGCTACTGAGGGATATTCCAGTAACTGCTGTGAATGCGCCAAAACGAGTCATGCAGATCGTGAAAGACTTTGAAAAAACAAACACGTACATAGTTTAGAACTGAGAGTAAACGTTGCATTAGTCTCTTTTAGAAGACTGTTGGCGTTTAGCGGTTTTTTGAGATTTTGCTTGTTTCTTGTTCGAACCTTTGCCAGATCTTATTCTACTATATGCTAATAGACCACCAATTATGATTATGATTACGATAACTATCGCCACGTAGTTTAATCCAGATGATGCTGGATTGGATGGGTTATTATTCGATCCGGAATCGGTTGAATTGTTGGATGGGTTTGATGGTGTGGATGAATTTGTTGAGAAACTAGAGGAATAACTGGAAGGTTCGGGCGGAGTTCCTGTAAGAAGAGGTCCTGCGGCCTGTATTATTAGAGTATAGCTTGAAACCATTCTATCGGGAGTAGCCAATGTCTGGTTCAGGTCAAAAGCGCCAACTTTGAATGCACCAGAACCCAGTGGGCTAAGAGAGGAAATTGGCTCTGAGTAACCGGCTGCGATTACTGTGTTTGATGAATTATAGAATGTTGCTATAGCGCGAACGTTGGTGGCTGTTTGACTGCCCGTATTCTGGATAGTTCCACTCACCCAGCAAGTGCCATCAGTGTCAACAAACGAATTACTGCCTGTTATCGAAAGGTCTGGATACTGATAAGTATCATTCGCGGGTGCTTTGACTACTTCGAATCCTATGTGATCAACACCCTGTGATAACCAGCTCATGTCACCTGAACGAAATTCCATCAAGAATGGTGCTTTTTGTTGGGGCAGCATGTAATTTACATAAACAACACTAGGATTTGATCGAGTTTGAGGACTTCCGTCGGGAGTGTAACCTATTCCGCCCAAAACAACAGGGTTTAGAATGGTAGAACCTACATTCTGTACCTCGCCAACTACATCAAAACCTCCCAATGAATCAAAGTACCAACTGTAGTTTAACACCTTGAGATTCTCAGATTGACTGGATGCCGGATGAATCAGACTAAAACCAAACAGTATTACAATTAACAACATCGAAGCATGGATTATACTCTTCTTCAAAGCATTCTCCCTCGGTTCCCAGCCGTGCCAAAACATTAAGAAAGCTACTATAAAACAGTTTTTCAATATTGACCGTAAATTTGTTCTAAGATATTAACTGCAGTTCAGTTTGTCTATAATGAACGTTAGCTTTCAGCCAATGAAAAACACGTTATCAGGCAACTTCTTAACGTTTTGTTCTCCGTTAACACAGATAAAGAATAATAATCAGACATACGATTTCTTCTGCATCATGGCAGAAACAAGCGACGTTTCTATTACAGTGCCTAGACCTAAACTAAGTTGGAAGACTGTTCTGTTTCCCATCGTTGGAGTGGGAGCTTTCTTCTTGTACATCTACCTTTTTCAAGTAGATATTGTAGGTATTATTGCCACTGCACGAACGGCTGATCCATTACCTTACGTTGCAGCAGCAGTCCTTAGTATTGTTGAAATATTATTCTACGCATTGTCTTGGCGGGTTCTAATTAATTTCCTGCAAGTGAAAATATCTGTTATTCGTTCCTATCTTTATGTTTGGTACGGTATTTTTATTGATACAATAATTCCTGCTGAGTCCGTAAGTGGAGAAGCTGCTAGAATCTATCTAGTTCAAAGAGACCAGGGCATAACCTCATGTGGGCCAACGACTGCTTCCCTTGTAACTCATCGACTCTTAGGTATGGCTTTGAATGTGATAGTTCTCTTCGTGGGAATGGGGTTATTATTTATCGAGGGAGTAACCAGCGGCATAATATTAAACATAATTTTTGCACTTGCAGCAGGGATTACAGCAGTTTTAGTTCTGCTTATTGTTTTTTCTTTCAAAGAACAATGGACATTAAGAGTAGTAAATGGAGTAGCCAACTTTGCGCAATGGATTACAAGAGGAAGATGGAAACGTTTGGCCAAGGTTCGGGAAGATGCATGTAGAATTGCGTCAAGTTTTCATGATTCTATGAAGAAATTTGGAAGGAATCCTAGACCATTATTGGCATCTCTGTTGATTTTAGGACTCACGTGGCTCTTTAATCTGGGCACTACTTACCTTGTGTTTTTGGCATTAAGAACACCAGTGTCATGGAGTATGATTCTAATAACGACAGCGATTACTTTAGCCGTGAAAGCTATACCTGTTGGGATACCTTTTGAAGTTGGACTCCCAGAAATAACAATGACCACTTTCTATACTTCATTTTTGGCGCCTACACTGGGGCTTCAACTTGCGGCAAGTATAAGCGCCACTGCTACCATTCTGAGTCGACTTCTCACGTTATGGCTTAGGTTCTTCATCGGTTTAGGAGCACAACAATACTTAGACCTTAAACCAGTGATAAAAATACGTGCCAATGATATATTGAAAACTCAGAAAACCTAAATTCACATGTAATAATTATGTCTAATTGAAAGAACATGGACATAAAAATTGAGTCTGCCACACTCCAACTTTTAGATAGACTCTATGAAATAGAAAAACAATCATTCCAAAAAGAGGCATTCTCAAAACAAGAAATCGGCTACTTACTGACAGATTATAACGCAATGAGCCTTATCGCTCGAGTCAACTCTGAAATTGTGGGGTTCATAATAGGCAGAATAGAAATAACTCGAGGAACATTATATGGACATATTATTACATTAGAGACATTGCCGTCATATCGACGCAGAGGTGTAGCAGAGAAACTTCTAAGAGCGTTAGAAGCATTATTTAGCAGAAAAGGTGCTACAGAGAGTCGTCTAGAAGTTCGTGAGGATAATATAGTCGCCATCAATTTGTACCAAAAACTCGGGTATAAATCAGTGGCTAAATTAGAAGGATACTATGGGACTGCTCATGGGTTATATCTTCAAAAAAACTTACGGTTAGAAAACTAGATTTGTAAATCGATACAAGATAAATCATGTTTTTCGCGTTCTTGACACTAATTGACGTATCTGCACGTTTCGCTTTAACGCTTCATATAGTGTTTTGGACACAAACCCTTAAAAATAATGAAACGATTAGCCTCTTGCGGGGCGAAGGGAGACTTGTTAAAACAGCAGACTTCAGAACAAACCTTGGTTAAACAGCTTGTAATTTTGATACGTAATACAACGTGGCGCTGTGGAAAACTGGAAAAATCAATTGTGAAGCATCTTCATAAGAAACGGGAAAATTTTGGTAAACAAGGCGTTCCAGTCGGCGATATGATGCAGAACTTGGACTTGACAGGTGACAAGAAAAATGAGTTTTTGGATGCCCTGAGGCGATTGGAAAAAAGAAATATTGTTAGACTTAGACCAACATAAGTCTATTAAATGTCTATTTTGTTTCTTTTTGTAGGTCTTTAGCGCCGTTAACCCATTTCTGAGTGATCTTTGGAGAGATTGCTAAACTATTAGCTAACTTCTCAGGTGAAGCTCGGGCTAGATCATCAACGGTATTAATGCCTTGGGCCTTTAGTTGTGCTGCTCTTTTTGGTCCTATGCCTTTAACCTCAGTCAGCGCGTTTTCTACTGGAATGGCAGGCTCAGTTGGGGCAACGGGGGTGGGTAAAGAAACAGGAGCGATGTCTTGCATTGGAATCGGTGTTGTTGATACAGGAGTATCGGTTGATTCAGCATGCTTTTCAACACTCTCTGCCAAATGAGCTTCTCTTACGTGAGTATCAGCTACTTCAGAAGTGGGTTCAATTTTAGGTATTTCTGTCGTTAATGTATTAACTCGTGGCCTATAGTAGTAGCCGAAACTAAGTGAGATTATGCCTAAAACTATGGTTATCGTAATCCATAAGATTCTTTCACCGAATTCTACGACTAATGCTGCTGACGCAGCTGCTGCTATAAAGAATAGAATTGCGAGAATATACAATAGATAGTCTGAGCGCATGTTTTCTGTCTCCGCCCATTATTCCTAATGTATGTTTAAATAATTTTCCATTAGAGACAAAAAGAAAGCGAGAGATGATCCTCGAGTTATTTCAGCAATTCATCTTCAGACGGAGCTGGTCGTATTATACCATGTTTCATAAGAAGTTTAGTTGATTCTCGTGCGTTACTAATTATTGCTGATGCTCTATCGTACAGTTCGTCTCTCGTCAGTTTGACTCTTGCTACACCCTGTTCGATTGATTTTAGTGCACAAGCTACAGCTTCACGGGGAAAAACTTCCCACTCTTCCATACGTGGAAGTATATCTTTCTCATCCATACCTCGCTCTTCAGCGAACTTAGCTAATTCTATCGCTGCCGCAATACACATGTCATCAGTGATGGTTTTTGCTTTTACGTCTAAGACACCGCGAAATATACCTGGAAATCCTAGACTGTTGTTTACTTGATTTGGAAAATCGTTTCTGCCTGTGGCAACGATTCTTGCGCCAGCCTCTTCAGCCTCCCAGGGCCAGATCTCGGGTATTGGGTTAGCACAAGCAAAGATTACCGCGTTATTAGCCATTGATTTAATCCATTCTTGCTTTATTGTTCCAGGACCCTGCTTCGATGCCGCAACAACAGCATCTGCACCCTTGAACGCTTCAGATATATCACCCGTTCTGTGTTCACCGTTTGTTATCTGCGTAAGTTCATACTTCCATGGGTCTTCTTCTTTGGTTATATCTCTTCTTCCAGTGTAGATGACGCCTTTTGTGTCTGCAAGAATAATATGTCCGGGCTTAACACCCCACTTCATAAGCACGTAAGCAGCACGTATGTTTGCAGCTCCTGCACCCATAAACGTAACTGTAGCCTCCGAAGGCTTCTTGCCTACAATTTTGAAGGCGTTGATTAAACCGGCGAGTATTACAGCTGCTGTTCCCTGTTGATCATCATGCCAGACTGGGATCTGTAATTTATCGCGTGCTTTTTCTAGAACATAGAAACATTTGGGTTTCTCTATATCTTCTAAGTTAATACCGCCAAAAGTTGGCTCCAATAATTCACAAGTTCGAACTATTTCGTCAGGATCTTTAGTCTTTAAGCAAATAGATGTAGCATCGACGCCGCCAAGGTATTTGAAGAGCATGGATTTGCCTTCCATCACTGGTAAAGCAGCTTCGGGCCCAATATCACCTAAACCTAACACGCGTGTACCATCCGATACTACGGCAACGCTGTTCCAGCGGTTTGTTAATTCAAAGGATTTGTCATGATTTGCTTGAATTTCTCTACATGGCACTGCAACGCCAGGTGTGTACCATATTGCAAAATCAACAGGGCTTTGAACAGCACATTTGAGCATTACCTGCATTTTACCCTCATAAAACCGATGTAACGGTAATGCTAACTGTGCTGGTTTTTTTGCCTTAGCTAAGAGTTCAGCTTGAGTTTGCTTTTTCTCCTCGCTCCTTTGGGTCATCCTAAAAATCTCCTCTAACACATAGTTGACTAAGCAGGAGAGTTTTAAGCCTTCTCTACAAGAATGTTAGTATAACATTTAGCGAGTTAGATAATTGAATTAAAATAAAAAAACGAAAAGAGTCGCAGGTAAAAGTTAGTAGAGTTTAGTACGATCGGTTTCGGTCTCTGTATCCGCCGCCACCGCGTCTGTCTCTGCCACCATATCCGCCGCCGCGTCCACCGTAACCGCCGCCACCGCGTCCACCGTAACCGCCGCCACCGCCGTAGCCGCGGTCACGTCCTCCACCATATCCGCCTCTTCCGCCTCTGAAAGGCCGTCTTTCCTGTTCGTATGTCTTATTTGAAACATTGTTCTCAGTGTTTACTTCGCCTGCAAGTGGTTCTTTTGCCATATCAAGCTTACCGTACTTGCCTATGTTTAAGCGCATGTTACCTTTGAATAAGGTGACGTAGCCGTTTTCGACGCGAATTGTATCACCCTCGTTTATCTTCTCTATATTGTCATCCCAGAGTGTCAAATAGACACTGCCTGTTTCGTCACCAACTAATGCATCAGAAACTTTGTGAGCTGAACCATCTCTACCCATTGGAATTTCTCTGACTTCACTTTTTGAGACTACTTTTGCCGTTACATTAACTGCCCTAGATTGTGGAGTTAATTCACCAACTTTCGCTTCAGTGGGCGTTCGCTGCTTGTTTTCGAAAAAACCTTCAACTGCCAAACTAATTCAACACCTTTTTGTCTTCTTCTTTAAACTGACAGAAATATTTTGTATGCCACACTTAAGGCTTTTGGTAAAGCCAAGGGTGAATGTCTTCGAGAATAATTTCCTTCTTTTCTTAGCTTGCAAATTGACATTCACATTATAACCTAAAACTTGCTCTATTCAGGATTTGCTTGAGCTATTTATGTTACGTGACTAACAGTAAAATCAAGCTATAAGAATAACTGTTCTGTAAAAAAGTAATCTATTGCATATTGAAAGAGCTTTAAAGAAGAGAAAGCCTACATACTGATTTAGGAGAACAATAGATGTCCGTTCCAAAACAATTCTCAAAAGCAGTAATAGGTCATATCGGAATTGAAGTCTCAAACATAGCTAGATCGAAAAAATTCTATCACGCTCTGCTCGGTAAACTTGGGTTTGAAGTGATATTGGATGATGAAAGTGCAGTTGGTCTCTCGAATCAGGCGTTTCAAGTCTGGTTAGCGAAGCCTCAGAAACAAAGAGTTAAACGTAAGTCACCTATTGAAGAAGAATTTATTGTGGCCGATCACTTGGCAATTCTCGTTCAGGACAAAGCGACAGTGGATATTGTCAATAAAACGATGGAAACAAGAGGGTACAAACCGTTGTTTCCATGTGAGGAGCATCCAGAATTTGCTCCAGGGTACTATGCCGTGTCGTTTAGTGATCCAGATAATTATGTAGTTGAAGTTTACACTAGACCATCTATGTAAACTATGAGACTATTGCTAAATTAAACTGTTTTTTAGATTAGCGCGCGCGTTGTAATTATGCCACCAAGGACAATGCCTAAGCGCGCGCTGCTTTGTTTATTTCCAGTTTTCGGCAAGTGATGGTTGTATTGAAGCGTTTCTAGCTTAATAGAAACTACAAAATAGGTGGACAACGTCAGCCTAATAAGCACAGTACATCAATATTTGCTAGGAGGGCTACCATTGAGAGTCTTGTTTATCGAGCCACCCAAAGATATCTGGTTTGTTATGGGTGAGTACTTGCCGCCACCCTACGGCATAATTCAGCTTGCTACATATCTGGAAAAGCAAGTAAGCGACATTCAACTAGAAGTGCTTGATTGTAATGCTGAACAAGTTGATTGGAAAAGAATGGAGCAACGTATCACTGAATCTAAACCCGATGTGGTGGCTTGTGCTTCATTAGCAACCTGCAATACTTATGCAGTAGTTAAGACATTGGAAACCGCCAAGCGAATTGTTCCTAATGTTCTAACGGTTACGGGCGGCCAACATTTTACTGCCACGGCTCAGGAAAGTCTGCAACAGTACCCTGAAATCGATGTTATCATACGCAGCGAAGGTGAACAGAGCTTCACCGAACTTATCAAAGCACAGAAAACGAAAGCCAATCTTAGCAATATAGAAGGTATTTCCTACAGGCATGACAACAAAATTATTCATAATGCATTGCGACCCTTAATTGAAAACATTGAAGACTTGCCGTTCCCGGGCTATCATCTTGTCAAATCCAATATGTCCAAATATCACTTCAAAATTATGGCGGGCGAAAAAGCTCCATATGCACTCATTGAAGGCGCCCGCGGATGTAATCATCAATGTACATTCTGCACTCAATGGAGACATTGGCAAGCATGTTGGCGAGTTAAATCGGCAAAACGAATTGCTGATGAGATGGCTTACTGTAACCATGAATTTGGAAGCGAATTTATTTGGTTGACTGATGACAATTTTGGCTGGGGACAAAGACCAAAAGAGATTGCGGAAGAAATTATCGCAAAACACTTGCCTGGGGATGTATCATGGTTTGTTCAGGCTCGATGTGATGATATAATTCGCAACAAAGATACATTACCTCTTCTACGTAGATCAGGATTAAATTGGGTATTGCTTGGTGTCGAGAATTCGAACCCTCAAACACTGAAGAATTTCAAGAAAGGCATTACCCCTGCTGATGCTAAAGCAGCCGTTCGATTGCTTAAGGATAATAATATTTTTGCCCATGCTATGATCATCATAGGCAGTCGCAAAGATACACGGCAAACTATCGCGCAGATCACAGAATTTGCTAATGATTTAGACCCTGATTTTGTAATGTTTGGAATTTTAACACCGTTTCCTGGTACAGAAATCTACACTCAGGCGGAGCAGAATGGCTGGATTATGGATAGGAATTGGGCGCATTATGATATGATTCATGCTATTATGCCGACAGAAACACTCTCAACTCATGATGTGCAGGAAGAACTATACGGATGCTATCGCAAATTCTATGGGTCATGGAACCGACGATTTCATGGTTTGTTCTCAAGCAACGATTTAAAACGAAAAGTATTCTGGCATATGGCTCAAAGCGGTGTACTTGGAAAAGTAAAGTCATTGTTTTAGGCGAGAAAATGGAGAAAAAACAGGATCTCGTTTCCATAATATTTCTACTTGGAGTCTCAATTGTTGGACTCGTACTTGTTCCTGTTTTGGTTTCTCAGTCTAACTTGCAACAGTTCAAGCTTTCAGTTAGCCATAGTTTGGTTGGAGCTTTGTATTCTACAATCTGCCTTTTTGGGATTATCGCCGTATTCTATCCGACGAAATGCAAGGGTATGTTTCGGAAAAGTCAGCGTCCACTTAGCATGACGAGCAATTCATCTAACCTTATGCAGGTAAAGGGGCATCATCCTAATTGTGAAAAGTTTTCAGGAAATAGAATAAGAATTGCAGACAAGATATTCTGTGCAGCATGTAGCGGTCTATTAATTGGATCAATAATTGTTTTGATTGGAAGTATCTTCTATTTTTTTGTTGGACTAAATTTAGCATGGAATAGTATTTGGCTGATTGTTTCAGGGGAAGTTTTGATGCTTTTAGGGTTGGCTCAGATCAAATTTGTTGGATTCGTCAAAATAATCATCAATGTTCTTTTCGTTGTCGGTTCCTTTATGATGCTCATTGAGACAGATATACTGAGCAAAAGTGTATTGGTAGATATGTACGCGCTTGGATTAATTATACTACTGCTCTCGCTTAGAATCTGGCTCTCTGATTGGAACAACAGCCGAATTTGCCGAGCGTGTCAATCATGTTCTCAGTAACGACGAGCTCCAGCGTACCTCTGCCGTCTATAAAGCGCACCCAACAGGATAAGGAGACCGAAGATGATTATGATGACAGGCCAAATAATAGGCCAGAACGAGACAGTATATCCACTTGCCTGCAAAAAGAGACCTATGCCAATTATTATAATTATTATGCCAACAATCATGCTAACTATTAAACCACCATGAGGTAAGCCGAAACATTCGTTTTCTACTCTCCTATAGTGCTCCCTTTCGCTTCCTGGATACTGTTGACCCACCGTATAAAGAGGTGCACCACAATTAGAGCATACTGTAGCATTGTCTGGGTTTTGTGTACCACATTTGCTGCAATAAACCATAAGAATCCCTTCAATTACGTGTAGTGTCGATGCTGTTTTAAGATTTGCGGTCGCAAGGATTCGTGAGTGAACAGAATATGAGCGCGCGCGCTTCATTAGATTTTCAAATTCAAGCATTATTAGAAGGTTATTATCAACATAAACCTCTATCTCCATTTATTCCATCTGTTACATTTTTTGGTGTTCCTGCAGATGGAGAGAGTAAATGGAGTAATACTCAAACAATAATTATTCCTACTTCATCATCTGAGAATTCAACATCAAATCAACCTAATACTCCATCAGATAATTCATCAAATAATTCAGCCACAAATCAAATCAACCTGTACGAAATATTTGCTACAGTTATAGTTGTAATTGGAATAGTGTTAGTTAGTGTTAAATTACTAATCTACTCCAAGAAACATAACGAAAGAAAATAAGATTAAGAAACTATGAAAGTAAACTATATTCTAAGTTTACAGTTACAAAAAACACTTGATTAACTATCACTTTTTAGACATAATCATAATTTCATGCCAAAAGAAACTTTAACAAAACCTTAAAGGTATAATTAGACTATTCTATTTTTGATGAGTATGAGAAAAGTATTAGCGTTAATGTTAATGCTTTTCTGTTTAGCTTCAACAATACCTTTAGTCTATGCTAATCCTATTCCTGATTTTAAACATACTTCTGCTTATGCAGCCGTTTATGTAGCGTTCTTTATTTTGGTTATTGCGATTATAGATTCTGCAATTTTTTTGGTAAGAAGAAAAAAAGTTACTAAACAAAGTTTTCTTTATCTGTTAGCATTATCTTTTTGGGAAATCTATGTTGTGACAATAATTTATGGCGGCACTTATTCTATTGCAATAGCGATAGGTAATAGGATTACTGTATTTGGTTACGTAACAATGATTATCACTTATTCAACAATGATTGTTACATTAATAGCAATTGTATATTCAGGTTATTTAATAAATAAAAGATTAAAAAGTAATCAAAGTCCTCTTTAGGTTATTCTTAATAGCTAAAACAGGTTTACCAAATCTTAAATTAATTTAAACTAAACATTAAACGATTTCCTTGATAAAGGAAGGTTTAAATAAAAATCTTACATCACACGATTTTTTGTGACCTATGTCTAAGTAAGATTAACTTTTCTAATTTCTATTTTCTAAATTAAGTATTTTATTAGAAATTTATTTTTCCTTTCTTTACTATAGAAATTTAGAAATTAGAAAATATCTTGGTCATTAAATCATCAAACATAAAACATTGAACTTCCCCTCGCATCCCCTCTGAGGCAAATGCAATGACAAACAAAAGAAATGTTGTATTGTATTTAGACAAAGAATTAATTGAACAATCTAGAGCTTTAGGCTTTAACCTTTCAAGAATGTTAGAAAATACATTAAAACAATCAATCTCTAAGCTATCAAACAGCAATTCCACACAAAATGGTTTCCCAATAGAAAACAAATTATCGATGGTGGGGCTGCCCGGATTTGAACCGGAGTCTATAGCGCCCGAGGCTACAAGCCTAGACCAAGCTAGCCGACAGCCCCAAACTGCTTGTTTTTTTGGGTGGGTTCATACATTAATGTTGGGTTAGT
>DATGZD010000111.1:0-1592 GCA_035297385.1 Candidatus Sulfotelmatobacter sp.
GTTAGAAGCTAAAGTTAAAATCTATCAAATCATCAAGAGTTTAGTAGACGGTGTTTTGATGGCATCTAAGATTGTTATTGGTAATTCTTTGAGTAATCCGTTTGTTAAGGACGGAAAAATGCTTGTAAGTAAGATTCAGGCTTCAGAAAATCCTAAAAAAGATGTTCTTAGAGCTGTTGAGGCTATTGGTGGTTTTAAGCGAATTATTGATGAGGGCGATAAGGTTTTGGTTAAGCCTAACTTTAACAGTGCAGATAGTCCTCCTGCTTCTACTGAGCCTCAATTTTTGAAGGCGATAGTTAAGTTGTTGTTTGAGTATGGCGCTACAAAAGTGGTTGTGGGTGAGTCTTCGTGGCAAATGTTACGGACGCGGAAGGCATTGGGGCAAACTGGAACCTTAGCAGTACTGGGTGATACTGAAGCGGATATTGCTTTTTTTGATGAGGGTAATTTTGTTGATGTTGATGTGGGTGGTGAATTTCTTAAGCGAGTTTATGTTAGTGGACAAGCGTTTGGTTTTGATAAGTTGGTTTATTCGTGTTGTATGAAGACTCATTTTCGGGCTGATTTTTCTATGAGTTTGAAGTTGCCTTTTGGGTTTACTAAGAAGAGTGATAGGATTGGGTTTCATCTGGGACATTTAAAGGAGAAGCTTGTAGATTTGAACTTAATTGTTTATCCGAATTTGATTCTTATGGATGGACGAACATGTTTCATAACTGGTGGACCTTTCAAAGGAGACGTACGAAATCCGAATCTTGTTTTGGCTTCTGGAGACCGTGTGGCGTTGGATGTTGAATCAATTAAAGTTGTTAAGAGTTTTGAAGGAAATAACTTAACTGAGGATCCTTGGAGCTACGCTCAGATACAGCATGCAGTTAGACTTGGTTTAGGTGTTAAGAATGAGACAGAATACTTAGTAGTGACAGACTAAATTGTTGAGGATTTATTAGGGAAAGAATTCAAATCACTTAAGAGAAAGAGACTCAATTAATTTTTACTTGAAACAGATTCTTCCATAGTTAACGGTAGCTTTAAGAGACTTTTATGTCTGAACCTGTCCCGCTATCTGCTGAATCTCAATAATAACAAACTCGGCGGGTTTCAGTGGAGCGAAACCCACGATAATGTTTACGATTCTTGAATCAATATCTTTTTGAGTTGTGGTTTCACTGTCGCATTTCACAAAATATGCTCTTTGCGGGGTGTTTCCTTGGAATGCACCTTGCCTGAATAGGTTGTGCATAAATACGCCAATGTTTAGTCGAATTTGTGACCAGAGGAATTCATCATTGGGTTCAAAGACTACCCATTGAGTACCTCGGTATAGACTTTCTTCTATAAACAATGCCATCCTTCTTATTGGAATATATTTCCACTCTGAAGCCAAGCGGTCGTCGCCTTGGAGTGTTCGAGCACCCCAAATAACAGAACCAATAGTTGGCATAGTTCGTAGACAGTTAATCCCCAGCGGATTAAGCTCATTATTTTCAGCATCTGATAGATGGACACTTAATTCTTGAACGCCGACTAAAGTCGCCTCTGTGCCTGCAGGTGCTTTCCAGACTCCACGTTTTGCATCTGTGCGGGCA
>DATGZD010000112.1:0-1699 GCA_035297385.1 Candidatus Sulfotelmatobacter sp.
GACAGAGATGTTAAAGACTCGAATATCAGTGAAGACATCAAGGCGAAAACTTGGCAAGCTCTAAATCAGATGCGTACGACTTATAGGGAGAAGACAAGGTCTGGTGGAAATCATCTAATCTATTTTTCAAGGATGCCCGTAAAAGGCTTGAAACCCAGCAAGATTGGCATGGAATTGTTAAGCTCAGGCAACCTGTTGGTTGTTGCTCCAAGCGAAGGGTACACAAGAGAGAATGATAACACCATAACAATTGTCGATAATGCTGAAGATTTGTTCTATGACGCATTGGAAAACGTAGGCTTGCACAAAAAAGGGCAATCAGCAGAGAGAATTGCTACTCATGGTTGTTTGAGGCATCTTAAGGAACCTAGACCATGTATTGTCGAAGCTTTAAAGCAGCAACTTAGCAGTGGCAACGGTCACTCAATGAGACTTGCCATAGCTGGAGAGTACAAGAGGCTTGGCTATTCAGATTCAGAAATCGTTGATTTATTCAGGTTGCAGAGTGATTTTGATTATGATGTTTGCAGGGTGCAAGTTGAGAGTGCTGATTCTAGGAAGACAGCTAACTGTCAATCCATAAAAGAATATGGCTACTGTTTACCCGACTGTAAGGTAGGACAACCAACCCTTCTTAGTCATATTAATGAAATTGAGAATCCAGAGTTATCAGGTAGTCCAGTCTTAGTTGAAGCTGTAGTGAGCAGTACAAGTACAAGTTACATAGTACCTTCAGAAATCTCGGCTACAATTAAAGAGGAAGATCAAGAGCCAGAAGTCGAGCAAAGAATTCTAAGCATTGATAACCCAGTAAACCTATCACTGGTCGCCATCCAAGATGAGACTAAACTTAATCGTTTAAAAAGAATGTTTCAAGGAAAAGCACTCTCAATCGACATCAAAAAATACCGTACAGTCTACCTTGTCCGAGTTAGACCGCCAGTTTCAACGTTGGTTAAGCAGGGAACTAAACTTGTTGATGATAAAGGTCATGAATACAAATATCTTGATCTCTACATAGCTACTGATAAGCCCTTAACGTTTCAGCCAAGTGAACATATCTTTGTCACTGGCTTACCATTACCGCATCCTCGAACACAAAGAACAACTTTGTTAGGTTATGAAGTTGTCTTCCCAGAGAAAATAGAACAGTTCGATTCCAGTAAACTCTTTCAGTTGAAGGCTAAGTTTGAGGACAAAACACCTAGAGAACGTTTAACCTGGATACTAGACAACTGTGAATTATACACGCACATTGTCGGTAGGCGTAATATAGCTAAGGCTGTTTTGCTTTGTGCATTCACTCCAACGTACGTTAGTTTGTTTGGTGAGGTGCAGCATGGTTGGGGGTTAGTGGATGTTATCGGAGATTCAACAGTAGGCAAGAGCGAAACTGTTAAAAAATTAACCTTGGGCTTGTTGAAGGGTGGAATGTACATCAGTGCAGAAACTGCCAGTATAGTCGGTTTAGTGGGTGCTGCAGTTCAGGTAGAGAATGGGGGTTGGTTCATTGAATGGGGCTTTTTGCCACTGATGGATCGCAGAATTTTAGCAATGGATGGCTGTCATAAACTCTCAGCATCACAATGGGCAGTTACGGCTGAAGCTGAACGTAGTGGAGAAGTCACTATAATCAAAGCAGGAAAAGGCAATGCATACGCACGGACTCGACAGATCAAAATCTTCAATGCAGTAGACC
>DATGZD010000113.1:0-24836 GCA_035297385.1 Candidatus Sulfotelmatobacter sp.
AGGTTCTTCGGCTTACTCCTTCTCATAATAGGTGTAATTATGATCTACTTTACGGTTACAAGTATCGCTGAACTTGCGGCCTTCAGCTTCTTCTTTGGATTCCTGAGTGTAGTGCTTCTTGTTATTGGCATTGCATTGTTGATTGCAAGATCACCAGAATAGAGAGGGCTACTCTCTTCGTTCAACTACAATTTTACAGTTTGTAACTAATGCCGCGATAACGCCTAAGACCATAAGCCACGGCGCTAGAGCTACCCCAACTACGCCAACAGTAGCTGGAATCTCTACAAGAGTTTTATCGGTATTGTCTTTTACGATAATTCTAGTCACGTTTCCCTCATGCAACAACTCGCGAACACGATCCACTAGATTGTTGCTTGATACGGTATATTCTTCTCGACTTATTTTGGCGACTGGAGCACCACAAACTGGACAAAACTTATCCTCCTCTTTTAGAGAAGAACCACATTTCACGCAGTAAGGCAATTTGGTGTCAACCTCAACAAGAACAATGTACAATAATACTCTTAAGACTTTGTTTAATAATATCCTGTGCGTTTATTAATCCAGATTCCATTACAATCCACATAATGCTTTATTGCTTAATAATAGGGAGATGACTGTATGCCCATTCGCCAACCCATTGTTTGTGTTCTTGGACACGTTGATACAGGTAAAACTAGTCTTCTTGATCAAATCCGCAAGACTAGCGTTCAAGCTCGTGAAGCAGGCGGAATGACACAACACATTGGCGCAAGTTTCTTCCCTCTTGAAACTTTGAAGCAACTCATCGGACCATTATTGTCCTCACTTAAGGGTGAAATTGAAATCCCTGGCTTACTTATCGTGGATACTCCTGGTCATGAAGCATTCACAAACTTACGACGTAGAGGAGGAAGTGTTGCCGATATAGCTATTCTTGTCGTTGATATTCTAAAGGGTATAGAGAAGCAGACACTTGAATGCATAGAGATCTTACGCGCTAAGAAGACTCCGTTCATAGTTGCCATCAATAAGATAGACCGTATTCCAGGCTGGAAACCACAACAATCAGCACCTTTTCTGAAGAGTTATCCAACTCAAGATGCGTATGTTCGTGAAGATTTGGATAATAGACTCTACACGATTATGGGCGCATTCTCTAGATTAGGCTTCAAGACTGATCGCTTCGACCGTCTACGACGAGAGGATTTCACGTCAACCATCGCTTTAGTGCCAACGAGCGCAAAAACAGGCGAAGGCTTAACAGAACTTCTCATGGTTCTCGTTGGTTTAACACAGCAATATTTGAAAAAAAGACTACAAACAACTGAGGGTCCTGCAAAAGGTTCAGTACTCGAAGTGAAGGAAGAACCAGGATTAGGTCTAACATTAAACACAATAATCTATGACGGAACGTTACGGAAAGATGATTTAATCGTGGTTGGTGGCAAAACCCAACCTGTCGTGACTACTGTGAGAGCCATTCTTGTACCCAAACCATTGGATGAGATGCGTGACCCACGTGATCGGTTCAGTTCTGTTGAATGTGTTTTTGCAGCAGCTGGAGTAAAGATTGTGGCATCAGAGTTAGAAGGAGCATTAGCTGGAGCACCATTATACGTTGTCCCTAAAGGTGAGAACACTAATGAATACACAAAGTTAGTTACTGAAGAAGTCGGAAGAGCAAAAATTGATACGGACGTTGCGGGAGTGGTTGTGAAAGCTGACACTTTAGGCTCACTCGAAGCTGTTGCTGATATCCTGAAGGCTAATAACGTACCGATCCGTATTGCTGACGTCGGCGATATTTCCAAACGTGACGTTGTTGAGGCTTCCATCGTCAAAACACGTGAACCTTTGCTGGGTGTAATTTTAGCTTTTGGAGTAAAAATCTTACCTGACGCTGAAGAAGAAGCAAAGAAGAGTGCCATTCAAGTTTTTCAGGAACCCATAATCTACAATATGATTGATAAGTATTTAGAATGGAATAAGAATCAGAGGGAAGCAAAACTTGAATTGGAATTTGAGAAGCTTGTCAAACCTGGGAAGATTCAAGTGTTACCTGGTTTTATTTTTCGTAGGGCAAAACCCGCAATTTTTGGCATTGAAGTACTTGGCGGCTTAATCAAACCAAAGTATAGTCTCCTTCGAGCTGAAACTGGAGAAGACATAGGTGAAGTGCAACAAATACAAGACAAAGGTAAAGCGATTTCTGAAGCAAAAACTGGCATGCAGGTGGCTGTTTCTATGGATGATCCGATAGTTGGTAGACATGTTTTCGAACGAGACATATTATATGTAAAGGTTCCAGAACGTGACGCCAAAGCCTTAATGACAACGTGTGTAGAAAAGTTATCAGAAGACGAGCAAGAGGTTCTTAGAGAATTCATTCGGCTAATGCAGAAAAAGATTCCGTTTTGGGGCGGTTTCTAATTTCTCTATACCTAACCCCCGCCAACAGGTGGAAGAATAGCTAATACATCACCATCCTTAAGCTCAGTTTGTAAACCATTCTGAGTTGAGGCACTCTTGCCATTTACCAGAAACTGCAAAAAGCCTTTAACCTTACTAGTGTCTGGATCATAGACATAGTCAACAAAGTCTTTTCCGTATTGGTTTGACAGTATCTGTAGAACAGCATCTATTGTAATATTTTTGTTATTAGGAAACTGTAACGTCTCTTCTCGCTTATTCGTTATTTCTCGAATAGTAGTAAAGAATCGAACCGAAATTTTCAAAGAACCTCACTGACAACATTAACAATAGACTGAAAGATTAACCTGTTGTACATCAATTAAATATCAAAAGAACAAACAACACAAAACCTATTACACCAGTCAAACACAACATCAGGAGCGAAAAATATGTCAACTAACATAGATTCATATTATAAGAAACTCTTGGCAAAAACCAAGGATCTAATCGTTCTCCAAACAGCTCAAGGTGTAATTCAATGGGATATGGAAACCAAGATGCCGCCCAAAGCCGTAGAACAACGCAGTCTGCAACTTGCATTACTTAGCCGTCTGAACCATCAGATGAGCACAGATCCAGAAATCGGTATCCTCTTAAAACAAATCATGACTAGCCCAGAATATGAGTCATGCAATCAGATTGAAAAACGCAATGTATACCTCATCAAACGAAACTATGATGAACAAACAGCACTGCCAGAAGAACTTGTTGAGGAAAAAACGAAACAGCAGGCAATCACAGTAAACACATGGAAGAAAGCAAAAAAAGCAAGAGACTTTGCGCTTCTAAAGCCTGAATTGGAAAAATTAGTTAACCTATCTAAACAAGAAGCAGAATTTCTCAAGAAAGTAAAAGAAACCCCAACACCGTATGATGCATTAATTGATAGTAATGAACCCAAAATGACTGCTGAGCAAATTACACCAACCTTCAATAGACTTCAGCAAGGACTTGAACCATTACTGCAAAAAATTCAGAGTAGCGATAAACAACCTGATATGAATACGATTCATGTAACCATTCCTGTTGAATCTCAGCAGAAAATTGCAACTGTACTCGCCGAAACACTCGGCTATGATGTTACATCATCTAATGCCGCAGGCAGAATTGACGAGACCGAACATCCGTTCACAGAAGGATACTACGATGATGTTAGAATCACTACGCATTACTATCCAAATGATTTTACGAGCAGCATCTTCAGTGTCCTACATGAAACAGGACACGCACTGTATGATCAGAACTTGAACCCAGAATGGAAATACCAACCTATCGGCAGCCACACCTCTATGGGGATACACGAATCACAATCACGATTCGCAGAGAATATAGTTGGACGCTCCAAAGAATTCTGGACTAATACATTACCTAAACTTAAACAGGTCGCTCCAGAAATAAGAAACATAGAACTCGAACCTTTTATTCATGCAATAAACAGCGTTAAACCTTCAAAAATCAGGATTGAATCTGATGAAGTTACTTATAATCTCCATATAATAATTCGCTTCCAGATTGAACAAGCTCTCTTCGCCAATGAAGTAAATGTCAATGAATTACCTCAAATTTGGAACCAAAAATACAAAGAACTCTTAGGCTTAAGCATCGAAAATGATTCTGAGGGAGTCATGCAAGACACACATTGGCCGAGCGGCCTCTTTGGCTACTTTCCAAGCTATAGCCTTGGGAACATATACAGCGGACAATTCTTAGCAAAAATCAAAGAAGATGTCCCCGATTGGAATAAACAACTTAATGAGGGGAACTTGACGGGTATAATGACATGGCTGAAGAATAACGTTCACTCCCAAAGCAATTTGTACGATCCTGCAGATTTAATCAAGAAGATTACTGGGGACCAATTAGACGCAAAACCGTACCTTGAATACTTGGAAGAAAAATACAGTCAACTCTATGATTTCTAACCTTATTTCTTAGTTAGTTCATCATAAACATAGAGAGCTAAGAATGCAACAACACTCGCAGCTACAAGTGCAACACCAATCCAACCGACAACAGGATCATAATAATCAATGCTAGTGCCATAGTTTGCACCATAAAGAAATAAGATTACACCAACCACTGCGACGACAACAATGAACCATTTTAGTGATACCATTTTGACATCTCATACGAGTAGTTTAAGCCTCATAATGAATTGTCACTATATAGAGTTACCTACAAAAACTGAGCAACAAACTCATAAAAGGAAAAAATATTCATTTCCTAAAAGAATACGTCCCGACAGTCTTAGCTAAAAATACAGATATAATCAATTTGCAGAGATCCTTTCCTCCGACAGTCTTAAATATGACTTAGTATACTGTGAGTCCTTTGTGACTGTAGATGTCGGGTGCAGATATTAAAAGACCTGAAACACGCGAAGAATTAATTAAACTCTTGACTGAAACCTCAAAAAAAGCGACAATGCAAAAAGCTGAATCGCAAACAAAGTCGAATAAGCCGACACTTTCGGCGACGGCTAAGGCTTTGAATATACATAGGGATACTCTCTATTCTTGGCTTAAGGAGTTGAATGTCGATTTCAAGACCGTTATGGATAGTGTACCGACAAATGGTGTTATACCTGTCGGGGATAATGAAAATGTATACCTTATTGGCGAGGCTCTTCTTGGAGAAGGAACTGAAGTAGCTCATATTGATTTATTGATTGGGAATAAGGAGGGCGCGGTTGGCAAAGCCTTTGCGTCGGGTTTGTCGAACCTTTCAGCGGGGCATACACCGTTGTTGGCAGTTATAAGGCCTAATCTGCCACCGAAACCCTATACATTGATAGTTCCTAAAGTTACCGTGAAGAATATGGAGGATACGGGAAAGATTTTTGGTCCTGCACAAGCGGCCGTCGCAAAAGCTGTGGCAGATTCGGTCGAGGATAATGTGATTCCAAGGGATAAAGTCGATGATTGGGTAATAGTATGCAGCGTGTTCATCCACCCGCAAGCAAGTGATTTTCGAAAGATATACCAGTATAATTACAGCGCAACGAAACTGGCTATAAAAAGAGCTTTGACTGCATATCCATCAATAGAAAAGATGCTGTACGATAAAGATAGAGCTAAACATCCGATAATGGGCTTTAAAGTCCCACGTCTATGGCGACCACCGTACCTGCAAATCTCGCTGGACAATCCAGATTTGGAGAGAGCTAAGAAAGTCATTGCACAGGTTCCTGGAAGCGATAGAATAATCATAGAAGTTGGAACACCGCTCATAAAACGTTACGGAACAAGAGCTATGAATGACCTAAGACAAGCTTCAAAAGATGCCTTTATGGTTGCAGATTTGAAAACATTGGACGTTGGAAAAGTTGAAGTTGACATAGCTTACGAAGATACAGCGGATGCTGTCGTTGCATCAGGTTTAGCTCCTCCAGAGACGTTAGATTCCTTTGTGCATGAAGCTAAACGTCTTGGCATCTATGGAATAATTGATATGCTCAACGTTGAAGATATACCTACAAAATTGAAGTCATTGAAAGAATTCCCCGACATAGTGATACTTCATCGTGGGATTGACCAAGAAACTGGAAGAACATGCGGATTAGAACGCATAAAACTAATCAAGGAAATCTTTCCAGACAAAAAATTCCTGATCGCCGTCGCAGGTGGAATAGTACCGGAAACAGCAAAAGAAGCCTTAGAGCTTGGCGCTGACATAATCATTGTCGGAAGATACGTCACCCAATCCAAAGACATAGAACGTTCAGTAAGAGACTTCCTTGAATTAACACCCGCAATGCGTGAAGATATAGACCTGTATAGAGTACACACAGAATAAGAAACAGGTCAATCTCTCACTTCTTTCTATTGGATATCTCGTTTTTAAGAGGAATACTTCAACAATAAGAAAGCTACAAAGAAGACTATTGCAGCAACTAGGAATGTTGGAAGATAATTAAAATTCTTAGCTATGAATGGCCCCAGAAAGGAGCCAGCTGCTGCCCCTAAGCCTACCAAACCGTCGAAGAGGCCACTCTTTCCTTGCGGTATAAGCTCCATAGAGATAGATATCATCATTATATAGTACATGGCATAGGCGAACCCAATGAAAACCATGATCATAAGAGTAAGGGGAGTTTGTAAGAACGCAGATTCAACAACTCCAATTAGCAAGAATATCAATAGGCTACGAAGAAGAACGAAACGGGGCATTTGTTTTCGGATATCCAACGACCTTGCGCGTCCTCTAATTAAGAAGAAGCCTACTGTGGCTCCAACGGAATTGAGGATGTATGCCACATAGACCATGCTTGTTGGTAATCCTAAACCTTGGTTTAGGAAAATAGGTAGAGGTGTGAAGAAGAGACTGGTCGCTAAAGAAAACATAACTATAGCGAAAGCAAAGCCAGTAAAGTTGTCCTGCTTTAGTGGATTGTCCCATCGTTGTCCATCCATGAGTCTTGCTGAGGATTCTAAGCCTCGATAAGTAAAGTCTATTTTACGTTCTATACTTACGAGACGTCTCTCAAAAATCATTAATGGATCGGCAACTAATGCGAAGGACAAAATGAAGGCTATGACACTTAAACCACTGCAGATGTACAGGATGTAATTTGATAAAACTTCAAAACTGAGAATCGTTATAAAAGCAAAAAGCCCGATACATAACCCGACGATGAAACCAATTTCTGTTAACCCTTCATAGAAGCCATAGGATTCCTCCCATTCATTTCGACTGTAATGTTCAGCAATGAGTACATTCTTGGGAGCTTCATGAGAAATATGCAAAACCTGCATAATCACGTACAATGCTACGAAGAGAAGAACGTTTTGAGCAAAAGGAAGCGTCATAAGGAACAGAATAACTGCCGACGAAGAGAATGAGAGCAGGATGAACACTTTGTAACGGCGTGTGGCATCACAAAGGTAACCCCACAGATACGACCCAGGAATCGTGCAAAAAAGAGCAACCGAAGTCATTACTCCAAGGGCGACCAAAGGTCCACCTAAAACGGCAGTATCCTTAAAAGTAATGATGTAGAGCGGAATAAAAACTGAAAGTAAACCGAAAGCTATTTCGTGGAAGAAAAACCCCAGTCGCCACATAGCCACAAACACGAGTAAGAAGTTAATTTAAACTTTTACTTCCCAACGCTGACTTTAATTTTAGATATGTCTATACATGTTTGTAAATGCTTAATAGAGAGATAGTCAACTTGATACTTCCGCTGGAGAGTTAAACAGCTAATGGCAAAATTCAAAGTAATCATTTCCGACCCTGAATTGGGAACCTCAAAAGTAGTTGAACTTGAGGAAACTCGCGCTGCACCGCTTGTTGGAAGAAGAATTGGAGAAACTATAGAAGGTGCATTAGTAGATTTACCTGCGCATAGATTGCAAATTGTTGGGGGTTCTGATAAGGATGGCGTGCCCATGCGACCAAGTGTTCACGGTGGTGTACGCCGAAACGTTGTTCTTGCTGGCGGTGTTGGGTTTAATCCAAAGAATAGGGGGGAGAGAAAACGAAAGGCTGTACGTGGAAATGTAATAACTGATGAGATTGTTCAAGTTAATACCAAGATCGTAGAGAAGCCTAAAAAGGCTAAAGAAGAAAAACCTGCCCCTGCAAAAGAAACGCCCACCGCCACTGTAGCTTGAATGCTCAAGATATATTAACATCCATAAGTTAAATTCTCCAACATCCAGACAGTTATGGAAACGAAGAAGATGAGTAGCGAAAATAATCCTTTACCCAAACAGCCCGAAGTCAATATTGGAACAATCGGTCATGTAGACCATGGAAAAACAACACTTGTGAAAGCTTTAACGGGTGTTTGGGCATCACGTCATAGTGAAGAATTGAAACGTGGCATTACAATAAAGCTTGGTTATGCTGACCTACCCATCTATAAGTGCCCCAAATGTGAGACACCAAAACAATTCTCAACTAAACCATCTTGTCCATACTGTAATTCTGAAGCAGAGTTTACTCGTGCAATAAGCTTCGTCGATGCGCCAGGACATGAAGCGTTAATGGCAACTATGCTCTCAGGCGCGGCGATAATGGATGGAGCAATCTTAGTCATAGCTGCCGATGAACCATGTCCACAACCACAAACAAGAGAACATTTAGCAGCCGCTGAAGTCAGTGGCGTTAAGAACATAATCATAGTTCAGAACAAGATTGATATTGTTGACACAAAAAGAGCTCAAAAAAGTTATGATGAAATAAAAGCTTTCGTCAAAGGAACTGTAGCAGAGAATGCACCAATAATTCCAATTTCAGCTCAAAGAGGAATAAACATCGATGTACTACTCACTGCGATCGAAGAATTAATCCCAACACCAAAGAGGGATGAAACTAAACCTCCATTAATGTACATTATACGTTCGTTTGATACTAACAAACCTGGAACCACAATCGAAGAATTAGAGGGCGGTGTTATCGGTGGAACAATCAGTCAAGGTAAATTTGTGATAGGCGAAGACATAGAAATACGGCCCGGGATCGCTGTTGAAAGAGAAGGAAAGACAGTTTACAATTCTTTATTGAGTGAGATAGTCAGCTTACAGGCGGGTGGCAAAAACGTAGAAGAAGCTACATGCGGAGGGTTGGTAGGTGTTAGAACACTATTAGATCCATCTACCTCGAAAGCAGACGGCTTAACTGGAAATATTGCAGGAAAAACTGGTATGCTTCCACCTACCTTAACCGAACTAACTCTTGAGACACATGTTCTGGAACGTGCGGTTGGGACCAAAGAACTCTTAAAAGTTGAAAGAATAAACTTCGACGAAACACTGCTATTACACGTAGGTGCAGCCGTTAATCTTGGAAAAGTAACTTCTTTAAAAGGAAATGTTGCCAAAATCAAGCTTACCAGACCGATTTGTGCACCTCCAAGTTCAAGAGTGGCTATAAGTAGAAAAATTGCTGCAAGATGGAGACTCATAGGTTACGGAATAGTACTTGAAAAAACCAAATAAAAAAGTGGCTATTAGATTAGCTTATTCGTTTCAAGAAAATCATGAGCTTTTTGTAGCACATTTTTTGCATTCTTGAACGTAAGCTTTTCTAACGAATGTTGATAGTCAAGCCAAGCGAAACCAACGTGTTCAAATGATAATTCAACTTTTTCAGTGTTAGCTTGTAGGATGTAGAAGACAACTTCTTTCTGGATTGTTTCGCCCTGTCGTCTGTAGAAGTATTGGATTCTTTCCCTGAAACCATCAAGAGTTTGAGTAGCTACTATTCCTGTTTCTTCTTTTAATTCACGGAGAACAGTATCTATTTCATTCTCATTTGGCTCAACATTACCTTTTACGAAGTCCCAATGACCGGCTTCATAACGTAGAAGTAAGTATTTGACTTCAGCATTCTTATGGAAGACGACTGCACCGCAAGATTTTTCGTGAAGCATCAGTTCAACCCTGCCTTCAAGTCTAGTAAATTTGTTTCTTCTTTCGTAAGTTAAAGTATAAAAGTAATTCTAGTCTCAACCCTTCAAGAACTGAAGGGAAATAAAATGAAGATACAAGAAAACGTAAATAGATCTCTACATCATGACAATTCTATTTTGGAGGCACTGCTCTGCTATCACCACCGCTAATTCCAAAAGGAAGCGTCTCGATAATAGTTGATTCTAATGCTTTGTTTGTCCCGTTGCAGTTTAAGATAGATGTTTTTGATGAATTAGAAAGGTTATTGAACAGAAAGTTTGAGCTGATTCTTCTTTCACCAGTACAGCAAGAGCTAAGAATGCTTGCTATGAAGAGCTCGCTAAAGATACAAAAGATGGCTACTTTTGCCTTAAAACTCGCTGAGAAATGTAAATATGTTGAGGTAGATTTATCAGAAAAAATGGTAGACGACGTAATCCTTGAGGTAGCTGCGAAATGGAGAATGCCGGTATTCACGAATGATTCTCAGTTACGGAAGAGGCTAAGAGATATAAGTGTGCCAGTGATTTATGTCAGGCAAAAATCGCATTTAGCGATTGAAGGAATGATACAGTCGCATGTTTAAGCTTGTTACACTGCAAGATACTATTCGTATTCCGCCTGAAACCTTCGGTAACCCGCTTGGCCAAGTGGGTCGCGATCAAGTTAAAGCTAAGTATGAGGGCATGGTCGATGAGGATTTAGGGTACGTTATAGCCGTAACACGCGTTAACGTTAGTCCCATCGGAAAAATTATTCCAGGCGATGGCGCAACATACCATAAAGTCACGTTCTCTTTGTTAACTTTCTTTCCAGTTATTCAAGAAATAGTGGAAGGAGATGTAGTAGAGATTGCTGATTTTGGTGCTTTCCTACGCATCGGACCAGTCGATGCATTGCTCCATGTTTCCCAGTTAATGGATGATTATATTTCCTACGATGAAAAACAAGGAGTCTTACAGGGTAAAGAGACCAAACGGAAACTGGCAAGTGGAGATCAAGTCCGAGTTAGAATCACAGCAGTCTCTTTAGGGAGGGCTGGAACATCAGGAAAAATCGGCGTCACTGCCAGACAGCCTTTCTTAGGAAAGCTCGATTGGATAAAGGAAGATGTTGCTGCGATAAAAAGTGGAGCTGAGAAGAAAACGACTGAAACTAAAGAGAGCAACGTTGAGGGAGGTCTATAGGATTGAGTGAGAGAGCTTGTACAAATTGTCATTTTATAACGAAAGAGAATGTTTGTCCACGGTGTAAATCTACGACATTTAGTGATGATTATGGTGGAATAGTCATCGTGTTCGAGCCTAAAACATCAGCCATTGCGAAAGCTATGAACATAAAAGAAAAAGGACGTTACGCATTAAAGGTTCGATAAGCAGACTTTATCTTTTCTCCAAATGGGCAACCTTAAGCAGGCCTCTTTTCGGGCTATCTTTGAAGGAAAATAAATGGGAGTTGTCTATGTTTTAACTCCAGAATTTCGTGAGAAGTTTAAGCAGCCCTTTGGTTTATTGTTACGGGGAAATCCCGTTCAGACTATGAAACAATTGGACACTATCGTGAGTAGGGAAAAACCTCCAAAAATTATTGCTGTAGGTGATACCGTTTCTCAGAATCTATATGAGCATAAGATTAACACACATCTGTCTATTACAGACAATAAATCGTTGAGGAAGACTGTTGAAACTGTAACTTTCAAATGCAAGCAGGTTATACATGTAAAGAATCCTCAAGGTACGATAACAGTTGAAGCAATTACTGCTTTGCAGGATGCACTTCGAAGCGACGATGAGGTGCATATAATAGTAGATGGTGAAGAAGATTTACTAACTCTAGTTGCAGTCTTGTATGCACCTGAGGGTTCGTTTGTCATCTATGGACAGCCCTATGAGGGCGTTGTCATAGTGAAAGTCACAACGGAGAAACGAGCAGAAGCTAAGAAACTTTTAGATGCAATGATTTGTTCGGAAAAGCTAAATAAGAAGGTTAATGTATGAACTCAACACCTTATGGCAAGTGAGATGCTAATGGAAATCAAGATTATCTCGTCAAGAGAAAACCCGCTCCTTAAACGTAGAGAGGTTCAATTTAGGATAGAGCATGGTCCGCAGAGTAAGACACCGGCAAGGTTAGAAGTGAGGAAGGCGTTAGCAAGTGAATTAAAATTAGGTGAAGACCGGGTTTTTGTGAAAGATATGCGGACTTTAACAGGTACAGGCACAGCAGTCGGTCATGCTAATGCCTATGAGACAGTCGAACAAGCCAAACGTATCGAACCAGAATACATAGTAAAACGAAATAATCCTGAAAAACCGAAAGAAGAGGCGGCTCAATAATGTCAAAGAAACCACCAACCAAAACAGAAGAAGCGTCTAGTAGGGAACCAGAAGAGAAGAAGACAGAAGCTAAGCCAGCAAAAGCTGACAAAGGAAAGAAAGAGAAGACAAAGAAACAAGAAAAAGGTGTACACGCCATGTACAAGATTGAGGGCGAGAGAGTCTCAAGAACTCGACCCACTTGTGAACGGTGCGGTCCAGGATACTTCATGGCAGACCATAAAGACAGGTACACTTGTGGACATTGCGGGTTTACACGGTACAAAACTCATTGAATAAGAATCAATTAGCATAAACAGTTTTAAATTTTAGGTCACGCTGATACGTTGTCTAGTTGATAGAGAATGATACGGGTTAACGTTGCCATCGGTAATATTTCAGCCGAACGTTTCTGGGATATCAAGAAGGCGATTCCACCAATCCAAATCGCAACTAACATCAACATCGTCAGCATGGAATTGAAGAATGATGGCTCTCTAGAAGTACCGTTTGTTCTTACTATAGTTTACAATCCATCTATAGCGCAGATAAGCCTGAAGGGCACAGCATACGTTAACGGTGATAAGCCAGAAATCGATAGGATGATTAAAGATTATGAGGATAAGAAGCCACCACCGCCTGTTGTGGTTCAATCTATATCAAATGTTGTCTTCATTGAATCAGTCATTATATCGAGGACATTGAATATTCCGCCGCCGATTCCTCTGCCACAGATTGGAGAGCCACCGAAACAACCAATAGGAAAGCCTGCAGAAAGAGACTACAGCGCCTAGCTCATTTCGCTCGTGTTATTTCTGGGTTTAAGACTCAGAACAGTAGTTACCGTAGAGACAGAAATGCGCTAAAACTATACAAATCGAGCTTGTTTTTCGATGCTAAACAACAACTTTTGCAGAATAAGAAAGATATTCAAGTTTAGAAAGAGAGTATGTGAGATATAGAATTGACATCAGCCATTGACTATGCTATATATACGAATGATTTGACTAAGACATACAAGTCTAAGGTTCACAACCCTGAGCAACGTTTCTCATTTTTAAAACGAGAAAGCAAAATTGTAATTGCAGTTAACCATGTTAACTTGAGAATTCAAAGAGGAGAGTTGTTTGGTTTATTAGGACGCAATGGTGCGGGCAAGACCACTTTAGTGAAGATTTTATGCACGTTGCTGCCGCCAAATGAGGGAATAGCAGTAGTTAATGGGTTTGATGTAGTAAGAGAGCAGATGAAGGTTAAACGATCGATAGGCACAATCTTTAGTGTGGGAGAAAGAGGATTTTTTTGGAGACTCACTGGGTATGACAACTTAGAATTCTATGCTGCGGTCAATGATGTTCCAAGAGATCATAGAAAACGGAGAATCATGGAAGTGTTAGACCTTGTTGGCATGAAGGATAATGCGTTTGAAAGATTCCAGAAATATTCGGGCGGCATGAAACGAAAAATGGCATTAGCAAGAGCGCTGCTCTCAAACCCACCTATTCTATTGTTAGATGAGCCTACGACAGGTGTGGATGTTATTTCTTCTAGGGCAATACGGGAATTCATACGGAACGATTTAGTCAAGAAATCAGGTAAAACAGTCCTTTACACGACACACTACATCGAAGAGGCTGCACAGATGTGTGACCGAATCGCCATCATGCAAAAGGGACAATTCACTGTAATCGATACTCCAAACGCACTTAAAGCCATGGTTAAGAAAGGTGAATCAATAGATATTGTCGTAAAAAATATGTCTGATTCGCAGGTTAATATGCTACGAGGTTTAGATGGCATTGTGCACGTAGCAGTTGAAACACAAGATGCTACGTTGGGTCAGGTTCATCTTCGTTTGCGACTAGAGAGAAACGATTTTTTGCCGAGTGTTTTTGATTTTTTTTTCAAAGAAAAAATCAAGGTAATTAATTTCAAGCAGGAAGAATTAACGTTAGAGGATGCGTTTATCGAACTCACTGGTACAGGGATTTCTGAATGACTTTAGCTCAAGAACTCGACAAAATCTACTTCTTCATGAAACGCGATGCTCTATCGTTTTCAACTTACAAGACAAACATTCTTCTTAGCCTTTTGAGCGCGTTCTTCGGTGCACTTTCATATGCCTTTTTGGGGCAAAGTGCCATAGCACAACGTGTTTCCGAAACTTACCATACAAGCTTTACGACATACCTGATAATTGGAATTGCATTTAACACGTACTTGTCTCAAAGCCTTACGCTGGTGCAGAGAACAATTAATCCTTGGACATTGGAAGAAGTGTTAGTTTCACCAACTGGACTGGGTACATTCATTATTGGGAGCAGTCTATGGAGTTTCCTCTGGAGCACCCTTGTCATAGTTATCTACCTTGCTGTTGGTGTTTTCGCTTTTGGTGTGGTCTTAAGCATAAACATAATCGGAACTATAGTGATTGTAGCTCTTGGAATCGCAATCTTTCTTGGGTTTAGTATGATTGGTGCCGGAGTATTGATTCTAACCAAGCAAGGCGATCCCATAACCACAGCAATAACTATTGCTACGAATCTCTTTGGGAATGTTCTTTTTCCACCCGAGATTATGCCAACGGCCTTACAAGTAATCTCTTATTTTGTGCCACAATACTACTTTTTCACAGCCATAAGACAGGTCTTGATAGGTTCAACTTTAGAGGCCATTCTACCTAACGTATTAGTACTTATTCTAATGTGTGCAATAATTGTACCTTTAGGCTATTTCATCTATTCGTTGTGTCTCAAAACAGCCAAAAAGAACGGAACACTCTCATGGTTCTGAAAGTTCAATTGACGCCGCTTTGAAGAATTGATAAGCACTCAATCATGCGCGTTTAGTAAATCGAACTAACGCCGAAGAGTGTACCCCGTATATGAAAGCATCGACAGAACAAAGAAAAAACTGAAAAAAGATTGATTTATTTTAGTGGTACATACATTGAGCTACGTGATGCACCGATGCCGGGTGTTCCATGACGAACAGGCTTGTTTGTTATAGCGAATTCGCCCAGGTAATGTCCAATCATGTCGGGTTTGATTTCCATATTGACGAATTCTTTGCCGTTATGCACCATGATTTTTATGCCAACCATTTCAGGAAGGATAATTAAATCGCGAACGTGAGTCTTAATGTTTACACTTGAATCTTTCTTCTGTGCTTCTCGCACTGCACGCATTTTCTCCAATAGAATTCGTTGTTCAGGAGTTAAACCACGCTGTAAACTTCGACGTTGACGTGAAGGAAGCAACGTGATGAATTCGTCCATAGACATACTTTGCAGACTGTCTAAATTGTGACCACGATAGCTAAATTCTTTTGGCATTGTTTCATTCTCACCTAAATTTTTAGTTTATACTCCTTTAAACGTTACTCAATCAGTTCTCCGTTTGTGACGTCGACCAGTACCACGAGCTGAAATTAAACCAACTTTCTGTCCAGGTGGAGCACCATGCGAAGTTGTAGTAGCTTTTCTCGCACTGCGTTTACTGCTACCATACGGATGCACTGCTGCAACCATCTTTCGACCACTGGTCCTCGGGTACTTGTGACCCTTAGCTTTCATCCAATGAAACATCTCACCAGCCTTCAAGAAAGGCTTCTCAGTTCTACCACCAGCAGCAACGACACCAACAGTGGCCAAGCAATAATCATTTACATACCTTGTTCGACCGGAAGGTAATCTAATCATTGTCCCCTGAGGGGTATGACCAACAACTGTAGTGTAAGCACCCGATGCACGTGCCATTTTTCCACCGTCGCCTGGCTTAATTTCAAGGTTAGAAACTAAAGTCCCTTCAGGAATCTTTCCTAAAGACAAGAAGTTACCAACATCAACAGGAGCGTTTCCACCAAGAGCAATTCTTTGTCCAACAAAAACGCTCTCAACAGCTAAAGTATAACAGGATACACCGTTCTCAAAGCGAACAAGTATTAATGGTGCACCCCGACCAGGATCATGAGTAAATCCTTCAACAATGCCATTAATTGTAGAGTTGTAGACTTCTTTGGCTGCAATCTCGGTTGGATATCGTGCAGGAGCTACTCGTTTGTGAGTTGAGGCTCGATAAGTTGAACCACCGCGTCCACGACGTTGAACACGAATTCTTTTGCCCATAAATCAATCCTCCATAATGTTTTAGAGTATTCCAAGTTTAATCGCTACATCTGATGCCTTGAACTCTGGATGTAGTCTAACGAAGGCTTTCTTCTCGCCTTTATGAGTGTTTTGAATTGTAATTCTGTCTACTTTAACTTCGTACAGTTGTTCAACTGCCCGTTTGATGTCAGTCTTACCAGCTTTCCTATCTACAATAAAGATTAGTTTGTTATCTCGTTCAACCATCAAGCTGGCTGATTCAGTCATCAAAGGATAGAAAATTACATCATTGGGATTCAAGGCTCGTTTCTCCTTCGCCAAAAGTTTTACATAATTGTTGTATGGCACCACATGTCCAAACAGTTAGTCTTCCGGGATGTGTTCCGGGAGCGAGCAATTCCGTGTTTAATGAATTGACTAATGCAACGTCAACGCCTGGAATGTTGGCTGCTGCATCACGTAAACCTTTATCCTCGGAGATCACTATCAAGGGTCCAATAGCTTGCTTCATTTTTCTTCCTCGACGTTTACCTTTTCCTGCGCGGATCTTGCGACTGTCCTTCACACGACAAATATCATCAGCTAAACCTAAGCAAGCAAGAGTCTGTTCAAAATCTTTGGTTCTTTTGAGTTCTGCGAGTTCATCGCTAACAACAAGCGGAATTTGTGGAATACTACCGATCATGTGCCCTCTAGATTTCACAGCAGTCTTATTTGCGGTTGCTGCAATAGCTGATAAAAATGCAAGTTGCGCTTCTTTCTTAGGAATATGTTTAACAATTTTTTTCTGAGAAGTGGGCGGTTGCGGTTGTCTGCCACCAACAGTGCTGGGTGCAAATTTTGCTCGTCCACTTCCACCTTTAATTCTGGGAACACGTGCCATTGCTGAGCCTGTACCGCGTGATTCAGCGGTTGTTCGTTTTCCTGCCATTGGATCTCGTCCTTGTCGTTGGAACCTGTTGGATTGTGTAGCCAATACAGCTCTTTTTATCACATCTAACCTAAGTGGCGTCGCAAAAATGGTTGGAAGTGTAAGTTTACTTATGGTTTTTCCTTCAAGAGTATAGACGTTAGCAGTTTTATGAGCTGGCATCTTTGTTCTATCTTCCTTGTGGTGATTCTAATGAGATATGTGTGATCTGTGGTGCTTGCTCTATAACCTCTTTTGGTGGCCTAGCCGGTGTACGTAGACGTATGATACGTTTTTCTGGTCCTGGGATGCTGCCTTCAATGATTATATACGGATTTTTGACAGTGCCATAGCGTAAGTATCCGCCTTTGGGTGTGACTTCTTTGCCATCCTTGCCAATTCTGAGGATACGCTTATTGTACTCTATGCGTTGATGGTAACCCATTTGTCCTGCTCTTGGAATAGAATACATGAGATGATGAGGATTCCAGGGTCCAAGTGTGGCGATACCACGTTTTGTTTTTCTACCTTTATGTTGAAGTTTGGTAACATGCCAACGTTTTACGGGACCTTGCCAGCCTTTTCCCGTTGTGATAGCTGCTACATCGATATGCTGTCCATCTTTGAATACTTCTTCACAAGTTACGGTCTTACCAAGGAGTGTTCTAGCATAGTCTAATTGTTGTTGTATGCTTCCGCCGCCAATTTCTATTTCGGAAAGGTCCGGTTTTTTCTTGGACAGGTTTGTCTGTTTTGGCTGGGTTGCTGTGATTAAACGGATATAGTTCGTTAATGCCAAATGTTCATTGATTCTTTGAAGCATGGTTTCAGTTTCTGGTTTTTCTGGAAGAATGATTGTACGTTCCAGTTCTTTTGGTGGGTCGTTCATCCATGCTTCTGTTAATTGTTGAAGTCCGTATGGAGTTTGCGTGTAAGTCCTTATGCCACAAACAAGAATTGGAGGTGTCTCTATGACTGTGGCTGCACGCATGACCTCTTTACCAAAATTCGGTGAACGCTTGCGATCTTCGATAGCGAAGACATATGTCATGCCAGCTTTGAAGCCTGTAAAGCCTAAGAGCCTTGGAGTTGCGGAATCAGTTTTAGGCCAGTAGCGGATTCTGGCTACTGTTCTTTTAGCCCTATGTCTAGGCAAATAGGCTAATGAACCATGTTTGGGAGCATGAGTTTTTCGATGACCCATTGTAATTCAGCTTCGCGACGTTTAGCATGAGAAGATAGAGTTATAAACGTTACCGTTAAGAGTAACATAAAAAGTGTTTGGTTCTAGAGCTTTACCAGTTTCTATACAGCAACTTAATTTCTGGCCAAATAATCTTAACAATAGATCTAACAAGCTTACCACAACTAAGGTCTTACACAACTTCCTTTATTAATTGTCAATCATAGATTGATTTGGTACTTTAGAAGACATCTTAATAGAATACGATATTCAAGAATGATTCATACAAAAACTCTTTTCAAAATTCTCGTGCAAAACACCAAACCTAGAGTGTAGCCCATATACAGAATGCAGAGAATCTAGATAGAAGAGGATTGATTAAAAAAAAGAAAAAGACTCGATTGACGAAGTTAGACTGTTAGCTTAATAAGCTTAGTATCTTCGTGGTGGTCTTCGTTTCGCGTAACATTCGCGACAATATACTGGCCTACTCTGGTCTGGCTTGAATGGAACTTCGCATTCCTTTCCACAGTCAGCACAGGTTGCCTTGTGCATCTCTTTTTTATACACTTGCTATTTCAACTCCTCTTATACTATTTTGAGCAAACCTTATGTTTGCTTGGCTGAAGCTACTCCATCCTCAGTATTAAACTTATGCATAAAAAAAACTAATTTGTTTTTAGAGCAAAATCCAAAGCATATAATAGATAAGAAAAAGAGGATAGTAACTGACTATTCTATTTGAGTCCCGCGATGTTTGTGTCTGTGAGATTTATTTCGAAATTCATGTTTAGAGAATTCTCGCCATTCATGGCTACTTGCATCTTAACCGGCCAGTTCAACGCTTTGTCAACATAGACTTTCATGGCTGGGCCATCTGTGGTGTATTCATAAACAATGCATCTACGTGTACCTAAAGCTCCGACATTAGTATCAGCTTCATAACTCTTTGTTAGGTTCATCTCACTGAAACCAGTAACAAAATTGAGTTTCGATAGCTCAACCCAGGTTGAGGTCTGGTTCTCAACAGTCTCACCTAAGCTTGAGCCCATTTTGAAATAGGTTTGAATGTATGCATGGGTGCTGTTAAAATCTAAAACTTCGAGTTTGGCTGAAAAATCAAAGCTATAGCCCATAACTGACGCAGAGCCGGCATAGTTAGCGTATGCACCCTTGAATAACCAACTGCCATTATTCGTTGGTGGCGAAAGAAACGCAGAAGTGAGGAAAGCACCAGCAACCATGGCTACAACTACCAAAACTGCGACAAATACCAAGAGCCTTTTATGAGTCTTTGGTTTAGTTTCAGTTTGCAAAGAAGAATTGGTTTCTTTATTTTCCAATTGACATAAACCTCAATTCCATGTTTGAAATATAATATATAGCGGTTCTGTATTTGAAATATTGATTCAAAAATTATGTAGCAAATTTAGCTTCTATAAGATAAAGCGTCTCAAAAAAAGGCAATTTGCTGCTTGTTAGAGTAGCTGCTTTCATACTATGTAAAGCAAACTGCTTGACAGTCTCTTCAAGCCCCGCTAAATTCGATTGAATCAACAAAACTCTACCTTGAGGATTTAAATAACAAGAGACATCTATGATAAAACGATCTATCAGATCACGACCTGTTCTGCCGCCCTGCCACGCGGAAGCAAGCAACGAAACCTCCTCATCCAACTCTGTTGGCAAGTAAGGTGCATTGAAAAGAATTACGTCAAACTTAGCTCTATCGTTAAACGGAGTAAACAGGCTACCTAATATGAAAGCCATGTTTCCATAGACGCCGTTGAGTATTGCATTTTCTTTTGAACAGTGAACTGCATAAGGGTTTATGTCAACAACAACAACTTTTTTCGCTTTTTTTGCCGCAACAACACCTAGTATGCCAGTTCCCGAACCAATATCTAGAACGTGTTCATTTTCTTTTACGTCAAGGTTTTCAGCAAAAAGAAATGAATCTTCAGCGGGCTCGTATACGTTTTCATCAACCAAAAACACAAAATCCTTGAAGAAAACCCGCTTATTTCCCGAGTGCATCAGCCAACTCTCCGAAGTCTTTCGGCGACAATTCGCGTGCACGTCGCTCGCCAAACGGAGCTTTTGAAGCTAATTTTTGAGCTTTTTCTTTGCTAACAGTGCCTCCGCTTCTGAGGAAGGATACGAGTGAATTACAGATTTTCTTGTTACGTTGCGTGAATAGACTCCGAACCAAACTATTGAAGAACTGTTCATCCTTAACCTTGAACGGAGCTGTTTCCCAGCGCATCAAACGTATAATCACAGAATCAACCTCAGGTACTGGAAAGAAGGCTGATTTACATACAGTATCTAACAGTTCAACTTGAGCATCATGGGACGTTATGACAGTGAGCCAACCATAATCTTCACCTCCAACGGATGCAACAAGTTTATTGGCAAATTCTTTTTGCAGCACCAGCACGGCACACATAATCTTGTGTTCAAGAAACCACACAATAAGGCGAGATGATAGGTAGTAAGGTGGAATTGCGATAACTTTACTGAATGAAGGCAGATCAATCTTGAAGATGTCTCCTTCTAATACAGTCACATTAGAACAATCTCTGATCTTTGCGCGTAGCACTGCTGCAACATTTGAGTCTTTTTCAACCGCTACAACTCCTTCGCATTTATCTGCTAAGAATCGTGATAAGAAACCGAAGCCGGCGCCAATGTCCAGCACCACATCCGACTTGTTTAAACTTGCATATTCAGTCAGCTTAGGGTACAACGTGGGATCAATCATGAAGTTTTGTCCTAGAAGTTTATTCGGAGTTATTCGAAAAGTCCGAAGTAACTGCTTCGTTTCCTCTATACCCATCATAATTTGCCTTAATGCTCTCGTGTGAACAAGCGATACTTACTCTCGCCTTCTAACTCTTCAAGCACACGCTTCGTGATAAGCTTCGCTGGATTTGGCAATTCGGTGCGCTTCTGTAAGTCCTCAAAATTCTCAAATGGTTTGCGATCGCGCTGGTTGATGACTTGCCACATGTATTTTTTGCCTATGCCAGGGACCAATTCTAAAGCATGCATTCGTGGCGTAATTGCTCTGGCAGTGTTGAAGAAGTTGACAAACCATTCTTCACGGTTCAAAACTATACGTGTAATAACACTGGGCAACTCTGATTTTGCGGCACCGGTCAACTCTTCGTAGCCAATCCTACCAATAATATAAGTGACTTCTTCGCGTGATTCTTTTCCAACGTATACTCGATCGCCAGCTTTTAGCATCAAACCTTCTTTTGCTAACGCCTCAAGTAGAGTGAAGAATTCTTCGCCTATACATTGGATTAGTGCTCCCGCTCTGTAACCTGCTCGTCCACCTGGTGGGTGCCCGGGACGTCCGTGTGGTAAGAAATCTAGTATGTAGGCGTACTCTTCGTATCGCTTCTCCATAATGACAACTCTATTAGTACGATCTGCTTAAAAATACTTGGCTATCTGAAGAATCAGGGTTTACTATCTAATAACTCTATTTTCATTCAGCAAAGCGATTATTGCGTCAAGTTTTGTGGCCTCAATAATTTTTTTGCCACCAGCCAGAAAGATTCGTAATTCGTCTACACTCTCGGGTGCACAATTAATTACCTGTACGGCTTCATCGTCGTCTAAGCCGAACTCGTTCACTAATCGTTCTACCAGAGTTGGCGCGGCTGCTTCCTCGATTTTACTGAACTTTTGGAGATAATCCAGAGTTCGTCGTTGAAATTGATCCAGGTTTTCTTCGCCGATCAATATGAGTTCACGTTTAGCTTGTGGTAATGAAATCTTCGTTTCAGTCTTTTCAGTGTCACTCATGGTCTTCAGCTACCTTTGTATGGCTCTAAATGTTCGGATCGTACAATAATCTGTTTGACTGCTTCACCCTGTGGAACACTAACTATGTAACCGCGTCCTCGTTTATCAACAACCGTACCTATTTTACCATGGAAACGTCTGTGTGGAATGCTCTTTTGAACACTAGAATCAATCTTTATGATAACTTGGGAGCCTACTTCATGTTCAATCAACAATTTACCAATGTTTGGTTTACCCTTCTCTCTCGTGGGTTTCTTTGCCATACCACGAGTTCCCCGACGATAACCTTTCGATTTCTTCATTCACCTATCACCTAATCATCTTTTACTATGACTTTCAATACATCAAGCTTTAGAGTCTTGGCGTTAGCACCGAGCAACCCAGAAACACTGGGTACAGTTCTACCTTCATCACCTGTAACTAATTCCTTGACGTACAGGCCTCCTTGACAACGAATTATCATTTCAGCCTGATTTGGTGCCACCTTTTTAACTTTAACCTTATATATGTACTTTTCTCGGGTTAAATCCGCTCGTCTGTGAACAACACGTAAAGGTGTCTGCTGTTTAATCAGCGCACCAGTCAATTCTCTGACCACATTCTGTAGCTCTGCCTCAGAGACTTCACGTTCAAACTCAATCAAATCACGGTACTCTTTTTGTGCTACCTCGGCTTTCTTCAGTTTACGCACGAAATCTCTATTTGTGAATCTTAATCGTGAAACCTGAACTTTCCCCTCACCAGCAACGTTAATCATCTTTGTAATCTGTGCTAAATCCAAACTGCGTTTCTTAGGCTTTGATACTTCAACAACAAAAGGTCTACCTGTACCGAGCATCCTAGCATCAATATCTTCACGTCCTGAAGCGTGAAAGGCAGTCTTCTCACCTTCTGCAGCATCAAGCAATGGTTTTGATATTATCTCTTCTACAGATTCGGGGTATAGCTTTCCAGTTCCGCCACATTTTTGGCAACCTTTGCCACGACAGTTTGAACAGAACCATTTTGATTGAGGTATATCTCTGACTAATTTGCAGTAGCGTCCGGCAACAAATAGTGGGTTAACCTGAAGAGTAATGTTCTCAGTGAATGGATTAATGATTATGGTTAAATCGGGTTTTCGAAACTCAACGGTCTTTCCAGTTTCTTGTTCGAGGCGTTTACCGAGAATACGCCCAAATTCATGTCTTATGCTCTCACTGTAGATCACATTTGATACGGCTTTGAATTCATCCTCACGCTCTTCGATGTTTACAGGTAATTCTATTCCTACAAGAAACGTGGCATACTCGTAGTAGGCTGCTCGCTCAAGCGCTTTCTGTGTTAAATCGTAAAGAGACTGAAATTTGTCGTCACACAAAAAACAAGTTTGTCCAAGTTTTGGAACACGTTTTCCAGATTCTCGTAACGCCTTTATTGCTTCATTGGAGAAAGCATTAGTTGCGAGAATTTTAAGTTGTTTTGTACCATTCTTGTTTCCTTCAAGGTTGAGTGCGCTGGCTTGCATCGTCAGAGTTAACTTAAGTGCTCTTCCTCTTTGATCGTTTTCAACACCACGTGCTAAGGCTGCGAATTGTCGGCCAAGACAATTATCACACAGAGGATACTTCTCAAGAAGTTCGAAAGCTTTTTCCAAAACATCCATTAAGTGAGCCTACTGTAAACCTGCTGGGAAGCCTTGTCCCAGGTTGAAGGGTAACTTCTTTTTCCGTTTGAACATCTTCATCATCTTACGCATTGCCACATACTGTTTTAATAATTCTTTTACGTCTCTCTCAGTGGTTCCTGAGCCGCGAGCAACACGTCTGACTCTGGAGGAGTTGAAGATTTTTGGGTTCTCCTTCTCTTCAGGTCGCATTGATTGAATAATTACACGCCATTTTTCTAGTCGACCCTCAGCTTGGTTCAGCATATCGTCAGGAACATTTGCCGACATGCCTGGGAGCATCTGTAGTACTTTACGGAAGGGTCCCATACCCTTTACGGCTTCAAATTGTTCGTACATATCTGTTAACGTAAATTTGCCACTGAGGATTGCTTTAGCTTTCTTCTGTGGAACTTTAATCTCGGCTTCCTTTACTTTCTCCAGAAGTGTCTCTAAATCACCCATACCGAGCAATCGTCCGACGAAACGAGAGGGAATGAAAGATTCAATATCCTCGACCTTCTCGCCTGTTCCAATGAATTTTATCGGAGCACCCGTGGCTGCAACTGCTGACAACGCACCTCCACCCCTTGCGGAGCCATCAAGTTTTGTGACAAGTATCGCACCGATCGGTGTTGCTTCATGAAAAGTCTTAGCCTGAATCAAAGCCTGTTGCCCAATTGTTCCGTCAATAACCATCACAATCTCATCAGGCTTGACTTTCTGCTCTAAAGCCTTCATTTCCTTGATTAAGTCACGTTCCTCTTTATGACGACCAGCCGTATCTACAATTATCAAATCTTTGTCGTTGAATTGTTTTAGCCCCTCAGAGACAACTTTGACGGGGTCTTTGCTTTTTGGATCACCAAATATTGGAACATTTATACGATTAGCCATTTGCTGAAGCTGAGCAAAAGCGCCAGGACGATACGTGTCTGCACAGATTAACGCAGGTCTAAAGCCTCTTTTTTGATAAAACCTTGCGAGTTTGGCAGCAGTCGT
>DATGZD010000114.1:0-4397 GCA_035297385.1 Candidatus Sulfotelmatobacter sp.
CGGCACAAACTTTGCTCTATTCCATTTGCAGCATTCTAATTGCGTTGCTACACTTGGCAATGAGTCGGCCAAACGCTTGGTGCGGTCTGTTTGTGCTTCTACAATTCGTTTTATGGCTGATGGTGAGACTGCGTGATGAAAATCTTTACAATCAATACAAACAACTAATGGTTTTTTACAACCGACAACGTCAATCTCTCTTCTGTGGTTTGCATGCTTAAAGCGTAGGTTCTGCTTAATAACATAATCATTATTGGCTAAGGCTGCAGCCGCGATGCTTTCAAATTCCTGCCATCGCAGAAAATCACTCGCTGTCTGAATATCTAAACCTAACGAGATAGCTTTGACTGCTAATCTCAGCCGATTTTCTGTTTCTATATCAATGTGATCTCCATCCATTTTAAGAAGGGCTTCTGAAGTTAGCTTTTTCAGTAAATCTACTATGACGCCTGAAGGAATTCTTACGTCGTTCTTAATATCTTCAAATAAAACAGCTCCAGTTTTTGTTAGTTTTAGAAGCGAGATTATAAGATTTCGCTCAATTCTCAACTTTGATTCTCACTTCACTAAGCATGAATAAGTAAATTTCAACATGCAAGCGGCATTAATCATTGTGTCAACCCTTCCGGTGGTTCAACAGTTCTGATTCCATTTTTGTTCTTATCTTAAAACTCCTGGCTAAAATAGCTATTTTATCTGCAATCAAAAATTCCACGTTTTAGTGGAGGTGCTATTTTTTTGAGCTGAAGTCAAAGCTTTCGGATATCGTATTGGATAAATACCCCGTGAAACATTGGAGTTGCGGTAAATATGTAAATTGGCGAAGGAAGTATCATGATCTTTTAGCCTTTTAGTTTAAAAGCTGACCATTCGATATTATTTCGTCGGTCTTACGCTGCTTGATAAGGCCCAAATAGAAAACAATTTGACATAACTGAGCGTTAGCTTACAAAGCAATGGCTCCGGATGCTCGATATTTGTCGCTTCAGCTAGGTTAAATACCTAACTTCTAGCCGCAGAAGTCTCCGTTAGTTCTTTTGTTTCTCTTAAGATACTATCCTGTTCCCTTAAAGTTAGCAATTTCACGCCAACACTATGCGTAAATCGACTCACTCAGCATTCTCATACTTTTGCTGTGAGTATTAACTAAGGTCTACAAGAGCTTAATTTGATGGATATATAAGGTTCGGATATTTTCGTGATTTAATTGCAAAACTGGCTACGACTACGTTTAGAACTGAGCTCTGGCAGCGAAGTCAAGTGCTAATAATGTTTTGTAAACTGAAAGCTTAGCATTATTGAGGGGTTCGTGAGATTCCAAATATTTTCTGAATTCTTCTAACAAAAAACAAGAAAGCGTGTAGCAGATTTTTTGGCTAAGTGGAGAATTTTTATTTATTTTTTTCCGTGCTTAAGCATGGCTTCTGCTCTCTTCAAATCTAAAGGTGTATTAATATTAAAGAAGTTTCTCAGTTCAGGGTCGACCTGTGAGATAACAAGTGTGGACAGAAATCGCACGCTTCGCATTCGTTCAATCATGCCCCGCATGTCCAACCTTCCTTCGGCCAGCGTAGCTTCAGCAGCGGCCTTTGCGGCATCGATGCGATAGACAGCATGTAGAGGTTCAATCTGTCCGTTCGGCCAACGAGGAATAACTGCTGAACGACCAACGCATAGGTCGAACAGCAGCGATACCAATTCTCTTGAGATAAATGGTGTATCAAAAGGCAAAACCACGCAGTATTTGCCCTTTGCGGCAGTAAAACCCGTTAAGGATCCAACTAAGGGGCCAGTAGTTTCATATTCGTCAGCAATAAACCGTACACTAGGAGGGACAAGCTCACGATATACTTTTGCCCGCTTCATAGTGCGTGTTACTATGATTATCTCTTCTACAACCGGATATACAACATCAATAACGTAACGAAGTAAGGGTTTACCTGCCAGCTTCACGATGCCCTTATCTTCGCCAAACCTGCTGGAAACTCCTCCGGCTAATATTATTGCGGATTTATTCAACTATGCTGTTTCTCCAATTGAATTATGAAGTTTTCCAGTTTCTATTAGCCTTTGTGTTAAGTTGGTTGATGCTTTCGTATACCGAATTACGAAAACCAAGAAAGATGTCTGGTAAGCGGAGGGAAGGCGTCTGTTTGTTAAGCTAACCGATCTTGTTGTTCTCGATTTTTCTAGCCATCTCTTCCAAAATTCTTGTGAAGGGATGGTCTGGCTTGTCGCGACAGAAAATTAGGCTGCCTTCAGCTCTGAGAATGTCACAGAAACAGGGCACCAAACCTAACATCGGCACTTGGTATACTTCACGAACCTTCTTCTCCATTTCTTGTCGCTTTGATATCGAGCTACCGTCGAGTATTTTGTTAATTACCAGACCTGTCTTCTTCTCAAATAACTTGTATAATTCATGTAGCATGCGTTTTGTGCCATCTACATCAGATCTGTCACCGGTTGTAGCAACAGCTACGAAGTCTGCACTTACAATAGCATTTATGGATGAGTATTGCAGCCCTGGACTTGTGTCAAATACAATGTAGTCGAAACCTCTTTCGTTCAGCAGTGAATTCCGCAACGATAATAATTTCGATAGTGCATGCATTTCCCATTTTCTGTCTTTTGACGAGATGTCTCTTATTGCTTCTGTTGATGGATTGGCTAGGCCGATAAAGAACTTGCCGTTTCCAGGAACCTTGCTAGTCATGTCAATTAGAACTTTATCTATTTCACATGTTCCGTTGAGGTAATCATTGAACCAATATTCACTGCGGGGTATGTTTAAGATTGCAAACAAGCTTGGAGCTCGAAAATCTAAATCAAAGAGAGCTACCTTAAAGCCATGTTTAGCAAATGTTGCGGCCAGATTAACGGACAATAGGGTTTTTCCTGTTCCACCTTTATATGAATGAACTGCGACAATTTTGCCCATTACTGTCCCCCTTGTGAGTCTCGGTCTGCGTAAAAGTACGCTTTTCTACCTTTTCGTTCCTTCTTTAAATAACCCATAATTACAAGCTGATTGAGGTAAGCACTTTCAACAGCTCTTGCCCGATTTGTTTGTTCGGCTATCTCTTCAGCTGTTGCACGTCCGCATCTGCAGATTGTCATGGCTGTCTTTCGAAGATGATCCGGCATCGATAGCAAAGTCATTACATCTAATGGTGTGTCCGATAGAGGTTGCATAATATCTTTTCGCCCATCATGCTTTTGAAGTTCTATCATAACTTCCATTTTTTCGTTAAGTCGCTCGAGATTTTCCCTAATTTTTTCTAAGACACTTAATGATTTCTTGCCAGAGAAGTCTGGGTTGTTCACATAGTTTCCTCAAGTTGCTTGTTTGGGCGTTGTACATTGATACGATATGTAAGGGTTTATTAAGTCTTACGACATAATGGTAATTATTCTTAAACTGATGTATCGTTTCATAAAACTTACACCAAAGCAACAACGCTTCGGGCATTAAGCATTATAAGTTATGCTCGTCAGACTTGTAGAAAATAGGGATCAAGTAAGAAACTTATGGGATCATAAAAAGTTTAGTTTAGAAAGGAACTGACGCTTGGTTTCGAGCCTCTTCTACGATTGGGAGCACTTGCTTCAATTCACGGAAGTATTTTAGCACTGTAATGCCTCTCTGGGTACATGCATAAACAACGCGTCGTTTGCCTATAGTCCTTTCTTCCACTAAGTTTTGTTTGATTAGGAAATCTAAGTATTCTTTTAGTACACTGCAGTTAACGTTGGCTTTGTACATCACATGTGTAAGTTTTAGTGGTCCACGGTGTGCTAGAACCTTCAGGATATCGACATACATTTCAAGTTTTGAGCGTCTCATTTTTTTGCCTCTTTTTTTTCATGTTGTTTGACTTTAATATAAAGGCTTTATGTATTACTACTCACTATTCTTTTCCATGCAAGCCATCAATTTAGGGATTTTCCGCTAATGCGATTTAACACATTTAATCTATTTTCGAAGGCTGTGACCATGTCATCTAGTAATGTTTGTTGCAATTCTGTCGACAATTCTTTGATTTTTTCAGCGAAGACTGCTGCCATTTTTGCTTCTAGCTCATGCCTGTGCTTGAGTGAAGTTTCTTGTTTCAACCTTTATCCTCCAATTCTGTTCGTCAAGTTGATATGGTTTATTTAACTAAATTATGAAATGGAAAGAAATATTCTGAAATTGAATTCTGAATTCATCTATATTTTGCTAAGAATGCCACTTGGCTTTTGAAATTACGCTTTGTGGAATCTCTTTTTTATGTATTCATTTTTTGGTTTTTTATACTCTGGGTTGAAGATTATTACCCTTTGTGCGAGAAACCAAAGACTGGCTGCAATCTACTTGTGTCAGGACATTTGGAGAAGGATTGTGTTTTTTATGT
>DATGZD010000115.1:0-28871 GCA_035297385.1 Candidatus Sulfotelmatobacter sp.
GGTCAGAAACCTCCACAACGAATGATCAGTGATGGTAGGGCAGCGATTAATTCTGATCCGTATTTTACCTTAGGTCAAACTTCAGGATGGATTGGACTGTTAGATACGGGTCTGCGTTTCACTCATACGTTATACAACAATCCATCGCACATCGCTTTCAGAATTGATAGTGTCAACACGGGTGCTAATGCCGATCCCACTGACGATTGTTGGAACCATGGAACAAGCACAGGTGCGATAATCACGGGCAACAACAACTTAACAAACAATCACCGTGGAATCACAGCTATTACACTCGATAGCCTGAAAGTTTATCCTGCAAGATGCGGCGGATTAGACAGCGCAGCAGTCGTGCGTGCTTTCCAAAAAGCCGTCAGTATTTTGGACAGAGTGATAGTTGCCGAGATGCAAGATGGAGGTGACGATTTAAGCTCGATTTCTCAAGCTGCTGATGCTGCGTTTAACGCCGGAGCTGTGGTGATTGCAGCCAACGGAAACAATGGACCGAATGCAGGAACCGTTAATGCCCCAGCTAACGCCCACCGTGTAATAGGCGTAGGAGCTTTTGATGTGGTTAGCGGCAATCTCGAGAACTACCAAAGCCGCGGTCCAACACGTGACAGTCGATTCAAACCAGATATACAAGCACCAACCAACACTGAATCCGCCAGTAACGCTAGTGATACTGCCGTTCAGAGTTTTGGAGGAACCAGTGGAGCTACACCCTATGGAGCCGGTGCAGCTGCATTACTGCGGAATTGGCTAAGAGGTAACAGCGGAAGTATTGATCCTGGCCAGGTCTACGCTCAAATGATTCTCTCTGGGCAGACCTCGTATCCCTTCGATAATAATTCCGGCGCTGGGCATCTACACCTTCCGACGGATGGCTGGGCGTGGTGGGGAAAAGTGAATGTCAATAATAATGACAGAATCGATATCCCAATTTCGCTTGGCAGTAATATATCAAGATTAGATACAGCATTATGGTGGCCAGAGTTTGCTATTAAAATACTCTGGATAACCCTTGATCCCCATAATGACATTGATTTGCACATAATTGATCCAACTGGGAGGACTCGTTCATCGAGCATCTCTGTAAATAGCGTCTTTGAACGTGCACAGGTAACTGGAGGAATAGCACAAGGTACGTGGACGTTGCGCATCAGAGGGTATAACGTTTCTTCCAGCCCACAAACAGTATACTGGTCGATGGCTGCTCTGCTTTAAAACTAATGTTGAGTTAAAGACAATTGCATCAGAGAATATTTAGAGAAAAAGCATGGTACATTGAGCGCCAAGAAAGAGAGGAACATTTCGCGGGTATAATAGAATCATTGAAGCCAGCTTCAGGACCAGCTAATCGCCCCTCCTTATCTTTTGTCCTGCATCGCCTTGGGCAGCCTGATTTGCCAATATATGCTGCAGAAATCGAAAATATCTTAAAGAAGTTTGTTGGAAGAAAGGTATCTATTGTCGGCAAACAAATCGATTTTCAGCAACAACGGTTTTCGACTGAGCTTTGGATTGGCGAAATATTTACCGAGAATGAGAAGTAGCGCGCGCGTAAAAAGCTGCTAACAGTGAGATAGGAGTCATATACCTTGATAGGTATATCTTTGAAGCAGTAGATACATCCCGAACTGTTTAAGTCTACACTCACTTGGCTTCTTATCCATTTGTATATCCTCCAATCTAAACGCTCAAACTAAAATCCCTCGTAACAATACACTCAACTCGTCGATTTCGATGACCAAGACTACGTCGTTAAAACTGCTTGGACACTGGAAGAAGCAATCAAGCTATTAGAAGCAGTTTCCAATACGTTTGCGACTACGAGAAAGCCAAAATTGTAAAAGCAAAGTAGCGGCTAGCCCGGGATATGTTCAAAAGTATGTTGATGGCGCCGGGGAAGGGATTCGAACCCCTGCGAGCACGAAGCCCACTGGCTGGCTTGCCCACTTTTATACTACGAGGATCTCGAGGCCAGCGCGATAACCACTCCGCCACCCCGGCTTGACTTAAAGAGTGTTCAAGCGGTCTAAAAACGTTTTTCAACCATCACATAGATACCTAAATGCTCGTAGTAAATAGGAATTTAAGGCGGTTTTCTCCTCAAATAGAAATGTAAACCCAAATATGTAGAGAGCCAGAATTCTTATAACCTTAACAAACTGTAACCCCTTAGTCACAGAATGTTTAGGATAGAAGAGCTAAGAGGAGAACAACCACAGGCTTGAGTGAGATAAGTAAACTGCAAAAAGCAGTTCAAGCAAGCATCTTAGCAGGGTACCAACTTGATAGCGAAGCTTTTGCATACTTAAGCTCCATGGCTCCAACTCAAGATCCTACAGAGATAATCAATAGAGCATTACTGGAAATCCAAGAATTAGCAGAAAAACCTATGTTCATAGAACGGCAATTCCTCGAAAAATTCCAACCACACGAAAAACAGAAACAAAAAACAACACCTCAACCCGAGGAAACGACGCAAGAAACCACAAAATCAACGCCTGAAGGCACAAGCATCTTTCAACCCTATGCGAAAGAAGTTGAATCACAAATAAAGATAATCGACGACCCAACAGACAAAATCAGCTCAAACGGAACAATAGAAGACTACATCCAATACTTCCAAGACCGCTTCAAACGCTTAGAAAAACTACTAAGACAAAGAATCGACGTTAAAGCAGCAACACCAATATCGGAAGCGTTGAAGTCACAACCGAAAACAAAACTAAAGATAATCGGCATGATCACTGAAAAACGTGAAGCAAAACAAAACACCATACTCACAGTAGAGGATCTACAGACAACTGCCACAGTATTAGTCTCAAGGAATGCCAAAGAAGAACTGCACAAGAAAACTCAAACCCTTCTCGTAGACCAAGTCGTATGTCTGTCCGTTATGAAAACACGAAGCAGATTGTTCCTTGCTGAAGACATAATACTCCCAGAGGTCGGCCAAAAAATCCAACACAAAGCCACAGAACCAGTATATGCAGTATTAACCTCGGATATGCATGCTGGAAGCTTAAAATTCAACAAGGAAGCCTTCAAAAAATTCATCCAATGGCTCAACGGTAAATACGGAAGCGACAAAAGCAAAGAAATCGCAGGTCACATCAAGTACATCATAATCGCAGGCGATATCGTCGACGGCGTAGGAGTCTATCCCGGTCAAGCAAAAGAACTACGATACCGAGACGTACACAATCAATACTTACTCGCGTCTAGACTTCTTGAACGAATACCGGAATACATCGAGATTATTATCACGCCTGGAAATCATGATGCAACACGGAAAGCCTTACCTCAACCTGCAATATCAGAAGATTTCCTAAAGACTGTTCAAGGAACACGAAAAATCTGCTCACTTGGAGACCCCGCAGTCGTCAGTATGCATGGTGTAGAAGTCTTAATCGATCATGGCCGAAGCTTAGATGATGTAATCGCTTCCGTCCCAGGCTTATCGTACGATCATCCTGAGAAAGCAATGAAAGTACTACTCCAAGGTCGCCACTTAGCACCATTCTACGGAGGCAAAACCCTCGTCTCACCAGAGAGCCGAGACTACCTTACGATAGATCATACACCAGACATATTCCATGCTGGACACGTTCATGTGGTCGGTTACTGCAACTACCGAGGAGTTTTAATCGTGAATTCAGGGGCGTGGCAAGACCAAACAGAGTACATGCAAAAAATGGGAGTAATGCCTACACCTGGAAGAGTTCCACTAATCAACCTGCAAACACTCGAAATAAACATCGTACCATTCGCATAGACTAATTGATTCTATGGGAAAGAGTTAGTTTCCAACCAACCCACTGATTCTTGAGTCATTACCAAAGACATCTTTTAAGAGTGTTCGACCTACTTCAAGTCGAATCTTTTTTGTGCGGCCATACCTACCCATGTTAACTATACGCGCATTCAAAAGACCCATAGTATCGAGTTCATTAATCAGAGTACTTAAGCGTCGCTGAGTTAAAAGCCCAGCATCCAACGCTCCACAGAGTCCGTTATAGATATCGTATATTTCACCCGTTGTGGCAGCTGGCTTGTTCAATTTATAGACACTTAACAGCACTAACTTGGAGTGTAACGTGAGGTTTTTTATCGCCTCAACAACCCTGTTGTGCTCGATACGTTTCTCAGCCTCTCGAACATGCTCCTCAGTTATCATCTTACTCCCACTACGCTCAGCAACTTCACCAGCAACACGAAGAAGATCAAGAGCACGCCTAGCATCCCCGTGTTCAGCAGCCGCTAAAGCCGAACAAACGCTCAACGCTGCATCTGAAAAAGTACCTTCACGAAACGCAAGAAGGGCACGGTCCTGAAGGATACGTCGGATTTCACTAGCATCGTAAGGACTAAATACCATCTCTTCCTCGCTTAGAGAGCTGAAGACTCTTGGGTCAAGAAATTCTTTCAACCGAAGATCATTAGAAATTCCAATTAAGGAAACTTTACTGTACCGTAGAGTCTCGTTAATCCGAGTCAACTCATATAGTAACCCATCACCGCGTTCTTTTATTAACGCATCGACCTCATCCAGAGCAACGATAACGATCATCTTGGTTGCATCTAAACCGTTTCGAAGTCTATCAAACACTTCGCCCACAGACAACCCGGTAAAAGGAATTGAAATTCCAATGCTCTGGCTTAGACTAGCAAAAATCCTGTATGGAGAGCCAGTCATGCGACAATTTATGTAACAGAATTTTACGCGTGCACCGTACTCCTTGGCCTTAGTCTCTAAATGACTCATGACATACTTAGTGACAGCAGTCTTACCTGTGCCGGTCTTACCATAAATGAACACGTTAGAGCATCTAGCATCTTTCAGAACTGGAGCGACAGTGGACCCTAAAAGACGTATCTGTTCCTCTCGGTGAGGCAATTTCGTAGGCAAATACTCATGCTTTAGGACTTCTCGGTCACGAAAAATGTTTGCACCATTGACGAATTTCTCGAATACATCATCCAATATGTTAGAACCAGTCATACTCCTTCTCCCTATTCTGCAGAGGCAACACCCTAATTTCAAGTGGAGCAGATAAAGGATACAGTACAAAAAATTCGTTGAAGAGTACAACAATCGCACAATAGAACAGAGAAAACGGTTAAAAAGGGAAAACTACAGACGCACACCATGATTTCGACTGGAACCTCAAAGAAACAAATGCAAAAAAAGAGAAAGATACCATATACTATACTATAACTAACGACTATACTCTCGTACGTTAATGCGTAATATGTATTAATAATATTGATTGTACATAAAGTTAGAGTAGTCAGAAAGAAAATTACTGTAAGGATCAAAAGTTTCTTTTTGATTGACCTTTCCAAAGGAAATACAGGGGTGTGTGTCCTTCAAAGCTCCATTTTATCCTCTCAAAAATACTCAAAACAACCTTGTTTTCGCTCGCTAACCATACGCTCTCAATAGTCTGTATGAGTACATCTAATCTTGTTTAGAACAACGCGATTTTACTTCACAAAAATGTGAACTATGTGTGAAATTGCTATCTCAATGCTGCTTCTTTGAAGCCCGATCTCATAAAATTACCCTATTTCTGTCTTTTTACTGTGAATGACACACCCCTACGCTTCTACTGCAGACTCAGAATCAATCACAGCTTACAATTACTTCGGAGTTCTACAAACTTGTAAAGCTTGTAATTCTAAATCCACTGCATTTCATACTCATTTAGTCTTTTCCTGTTCTCTCTGACCTTGTTTACATTGGCCCACTTCACCATAACAGCTTTAAGAAGTGAACGCTTCACTTGTGAACGCAAGATGGGTGCAAATTAGTTGCCCGCAAAGAAAATGCGCGTAGAGCTCTTTGACAGCGAGGGTAATCGATATACCGTAGCCTTCGAGGGTCAGGTTACGAGAGATAAAGCTCTACGACTACTCGATTTGGTTGAATTATTAGGCGGCGCACCCAATGAGGCACCAGCCCGTGGAACAGGCGAATCATTAAACGTTCCTTCTTCTAGGTTCGAGAAAGTCCATTTAGTAATCAAAAAGAATTTTCCATTAGTCTGGTTTTCCTCCAAAGATATCCAGTCAGTATACGAGCAGGAAATGAAAGAACCAATCGGTCTAAGCACAGTGTCCACTTATCTTTCAAGAATGGCCACTAAGGGCTTACTGCTCAGAGCTGGAGAAGGTAATAACCTAAAGTATAAGTCTGTCACGAAGATTGCCCAAACAGCGCTCCAACAGAAACAATAACCACTTCATAGCTGAATAGCATATCTGTAACCTCAAAATAACTCTACTTTACAAAACCATAAAACTAATTAAAACACACCTACTAAACCAAATAAGCTTAATCCTTATTGGTCCTCACCATGAACCCTACAATCGAACACGACTTCACCGACATGGAACACAAACTCAAGTGCTATGTTTATAAAGGAAGCCTCACTGGAGCGACCGAAGTCCAGGAAGAACCATCCATAAATACTGTCCCAAACGTCTCCTTAATAAAACCTTTAACACATCAGACTGATTTTACTGGCAGCTTCGTGGCGGTTGACTGCTCCACAAGAACAATTAAGAGAGCCAACAACTGGGGGGTATACCTGATGCGACCCTCTTTTGCGATAGTAAAACAGCGACTTGTTAATTGGGGCTTTAAAGAGAGACTCTGCACAGTTGTCGGAGATGCCCATGCTCGTAGTAACTACCTAACAGATATCAGGATCGAACTCGAGAGCGAAATCGCTCTAGACCTACTCCAAAACAAAAACAGTGCGTTTTACAACGAGCATTCAGATCCTCGTAGTAATTATCTCCTCCTCGACGGGGGCGGCTACTTTGGTGGAGACCGAAAATTTCGAGTTTCCCTGTATGAACAGGCTGAAAAAATGGGGCTACTCCTTCTTGCCATCAGTAAGAATTCACCGTCTTTACATGATAGCAAAGGCAGAGATCTTATCGCCACAGTGTTTAGTCTCTCTCCTTCAGGAACCTGGGTATATCATCCGGTTAGACACGCAGACAAAGACAAGAGCCTATACGGCGACATCTCGATCATCAAGCTCTGCGAAGAGAGCCACCGCGTCTTTCGTTGTGATATAATGGACTATTTAGCAGAACAAGACTTATCCACGTTACTTTCTCCCCTCACTAGTATCTCAGAAGATCCGCGCTGTGTCGGATATCCAATAAGCCTTTATCTGGCACATGATTTTTCAGCTCCTTCTGATTCTATGCTTTTAGCCTACAACGATCTCATAGAGGAAAGGCTTAGCGAGAATGGCTTGCTCGAAGATCTAAAACGGGAAGAAACGTGCTGTAGTTTTGCTGATGAACTTCATGGATCGAAGCATGCTTTTCAAAGGGAGCGATGGAATGATACATACTGAACCTATAGGCTTTGTCTGTGGCACAAAGGCAGACTCAGTTTCCTTCTTAGTTAACAAGGGTATCTGCCTCTCGTTCGGACAAATCGTAAGAATAGACTCGGGTGAACGAAATTTCTACGCAAGAGTCGTCAATTCTGAAAGCAGCTCCACCCTTGAGGTAATCGAACAACTCCGTGAAGCAGAGGGTAAAGAAGCATTTGGACCATACTCAGCATACCGAAACGTGGATGCAATGCTCTTCTTAGAAAAACATAGGGGCAGAATTCGTTCTCCAACTTTTAACCCAAACTACAGAGACAAAGTCTACGCTGCTAACGACGCCGATTGTTCAATCCTTAAACTCTCGGGAGACCTTGAGCTTGGACGATTACGATCAGAGGATCAACTCTTAGGCTCCGTTGGAATAAATGTTGAAGCAGTGCCTCGAATGATGGGTATGTTTGGCATGACTGGTTCAGGAAAAACAAACACAGAACTCATACTAAACGCCCAAATCATCGATAACCCTAAAACAGTCGCATTAATCTTCGACTTCGCAGGGCAGCTGCTAGATGGAAAAGAAATAAACCCTCAACGTGGACTGAAAGATCACCCATTATTCTCTCCCAAGGTGCAATACTATTCTTCAAGAAACGGAAAAATGACTGTAGGCCTGCATACCATAACACCAAGAAAGCTGGACATCCTCTTTCCCGACATCCAACCACCACAAAGAAGAATCGCTTGGCAATTGTACAAACAATTCGGCGCTTCTTGGATTGAGGCGTCCCGTGACAATTATCAATCAAACGCAAACTTCTTAAAAGCAAACAAATCCGCACTGGAAGCACTAATACAGAAACTTATATCCTTGCCCCAAGACCTGTTCCCAGCTTCTACCTATACTTTTGTCGACGGAGTCCTCCAAAACATCTGCAGTGGTATAACGTGCCTCATCGATATTTCAGGTCTACGCTCTGAAGACCAAAACAGGATCGTCTGTCTCACTACTTCTTCTGTAGCAGAACACTATAAACGAATGTGGGAGGAACATTATGAAGACTGGCAGAAGCTGCCCACCTTACTTATTACTCTGGAAGAAGCACACGAATTCCTCGACCCCAACAAGCCTAAGACTATTTTCTCTGATATCGCCTTAACTTACCGTAAGTATCGTGTCGGTCTCAATGCCGTCACGCCCAGACCCTCAAGAATAAACTTTGACGTTTTTGCTGAGCTGTGGACTAAAGTCATCATGAAAACAGAACTGAAGAAAGACCGCATTTACCTTACCGAAAACACACCGTACATGGAATACAGCGAGACAGAAATAAAGATGCTAGACGTCGGGGAAGCTCTACTTGTCTCAGAACCCAAGATGAAATTCGCCGTACCCATCAAAGTGACCCATTATCCTGAATACTTAGAAAAACATAAACATACCGATCACTCATTGCCAGATAGCTCTAACCTTTCCAGCATGGATGATCGCCTTCGTATGCTAAATAAACAACACAGCCTGTCTCTTGAATAGTCAAAGTTGAGTATTTTCTGTTTTCTTTAGAAGCTCTTGCATTTCCTTCTTCACATTGTACTTAAATGGAATCTTCCCAGTCTCCCTTTCTAAGTATCCTTCCTCGTAGAGTTTTTTCATCAGCCTGGCAGTATGCTCTCTACTAAGTTTTACTCTCTCTTTAATCTCAGGTGCTGTCTTAGATCCTTCAGCCGTAAGCATCTCTAACACCACCACTTCAGTATCGGTAAGCGATGCCATCGCTTTATCTCTCCTTATCGCTATCACCGGTTCAACCTTTACTTCTGGCGTAACAGAGAGTCTTTGTATTTCTTCCCGCAGACCTGCCATCTCTGTCTTTAGCGCTAAATGATCTGTCCCCATACCCACGATTTTGCCGTTCATAGCTTCTACCCCCGCCCTCAAACTTTGATTCTCCTCAAAAGTCATCTTTATTTGTTCAATAATCGGCGTAAGCTGCTTTTCGAATTCCCCTACTTTTCTATTCACAAAATCTATCTTCGAACTATTTGCCTCGATTCTGTACCCTGTTCTGTCCACTTTCTCGGCTTCTTTCCTTAATTGCCTGTTAAAACTAACCACAACATCTTCAACCAGACTCTTGGCCCTATCGTACTCGTCATGTGCTTTTCTAACAAACCTGTAGTAGAACAAGGATGCAGCTATTGTAATAGTGAGTAAGACCAAAGTTATCGTCGGCTGAACTACATCTACCAATTACTGCTCACCGTGACCTCACCGTGATATGTTCTATCACGTCACACATCACACTATTCCCATGGTAATTTAAGCATTTTGGTGAACAAATTGTGCCCATCTATGATATCACAGATCACAGTCTTCAAAATCTCACATAGTCCCGTCTATAGTCACCCAGTGGAAAGCCATATTTTGGACCTATTTCACCATTTCTGAATTATTTCAGCCTTCGTTATTCACGAATGAAAACTATCGGTTATTGTTTAGAAAGTGTTCAATTTTTCACGTGATTTGTGACATCACAACGTCGCTTTTATGGAACTGAAAGCCCTTTTAGGCTGTTTTCGAGCTCTTTTCTTACTATTTCAATGATTTGTTCATGCTTTTCCTCATCATCGTTCGCACTATGTGCCTCCACATAATCCTGCAGTTTATTGGCGATTTCAAGATAAGGATCGAGTTTTGTGCTTTCAAAGACACCTAGATACCCCAACAATAACACTGTGTATATTGATTTTATGACGTTCTCTTTAGACTGTCTTAACGTCCTATTAAACGAGCCACGGCTTATTTTCGCCTTGGTTAATCTTAAGTTGGCTTTTTCATCATATTTTAACTGTTTAGTTGATAAATTCTCGGCCAATATGTCAATTAATAATGTTTCGAGCTGGGTTTTTGTTAGTTGACTATTTCTTGCGAGTATTTGGACAATAGGGTCTGATAGCGCCCCGTTTAACCATATCTGTACACTATCTTTTAGCTTCAAGACGCTTTGTTCTCCGTTATAGTAAATGGATACAGTTCTGTATACAATGCATATATTTTTAAGGTTATTCCTTGTGCCCTGGCCACGAGGATGTTACCTAGTGGTGAACAAAATTGCGGTTTCGCAGTGTAATTCAGAGTTAAGGTGCGATTTCGCTTTTAAATTGGATTTGAGGGTCGAAGTGTGACTTTTCATGTTATAGGGCCAAGATTTCGGGTTCTTAGATAGACTTACTATCTCATAATTGTTGTCCTTTGAAAGTGAATTATAGGTTAACTCTGTTTTAATATATCTTCCTTCACTACGCTGTTTATCAAGAAACCTATGGCGTTGTCGGTCTATGAAGCTATCCGCGAGTTGTCTTGCATCCGAACTTTGCCGATGGCGTGACGTGTGATGTGACAGTTATCACAGAACAATCGTTAAAAACGTTGGACAGTGAAGTGATATCACAGTCTTGTGATGCAACTGTGATTCGTTCCTGTAACCTTGACATAACACCAGAAAAGCTGCGTGGGGCTACTGCATCTCATTGTCTTTAGATGAGTTCGGCGTGTTTTTTTAGTTCCTCAAAAAGTTCAGGTCTTAGGTCTCTTAGCGTTGGAATGAAAGCTTCCGCCGGCTTTAGGTCCGCGAAATCTATGTCACACACCAAAAGATCTTCCTCGTCGTATTTCGCCTTGGCAACGATCTCTCCTGTTGGGCTTACCAATCTGCTTCCTCCCCAGAATTGCAGCCCATCTTCGATTCCAGCTAAATTAACGTACGCGATGTAAGCAGTGTTTTCTATTGCTCTGGCGGCTGTTAGGATTTCAAAGTAGCCTCGACGAACAGCTGGGGATGCTGATATACAAATAATGAGCTTCGCACCTGCTAATCTAATCAGTCGTGTCACTTCGGGGAAGAATATATCATAGCAGATACAGAGTCCTATATCGCCAAGTGGCGTGTTGAAGACAGCTGGTTGGTATCCTGGACGGAAGTACCTTTTTTCCTCAAAAACGCTGTGAGTTGGAAGGTACATCTTGTGATAAGTTCCTATGAGTCCGGTGGGGCCGATAAAAACCGCTGTATTGTACATAGTAGCTTCTGTTTTCTTACTCAGTTCTGGCATGCCGAAAACGATATGCATTCCAGTTCTACGTGCTAAAGCTTGTACTTTTTTGGTTGATGGCCCAGGGATTGTTTCGGCTAAATCATACAGTTGGTCTTTTACAACATAGCCTGTTAAGCACATCTCGGGAAAAATAACAAGTTTTGCCCCCTGGTCTTTAGCTAAAGCCGTTACCTCTTCCATTGTTTCTAGGTTCTTTGCCTTGTTTTCTCTTTGACTGCTTATCTGTGCCAAAGCGAGCCTTATGGTCTGTTGCATGTATGTTCTTCTCTTTAACCTAATAGATAGTTCTGGGTAACCTCAGATCAGCCCCAACAGTTCTGTACTCAAGCTTCACTGTTAATGGCAAGCGTCTTTTATGTTCAGTAGATAACCATCTATCTCTAATCTTGTCAACGACGGCTTCATTTAGTTTTAATTGTTTCGCTATCTCTTTGGTTTCCATAAACCTCTCAAGAGCATATAGAATGAGGTCTAATGTCTCATACTTTATCTCCAGTTCTGTTTCAGCAAGCTGATCAGGCCATAAAGCTGGAGTAGCAGGCTTTGTTGCTAGCTCTTTAGGAACGCCTATGTATTCAGCTAACTGTCGTACCTGAGTCTTATACAAATCCATGATTGGCGATATATCGGCTGCAACATCCCCCCACTTGGTGAAGTATCCCATCATCGTCTCTGATTTATCTGAGCTTCCACAAACGAGTTTGTTTAACCTGTTTGCATAATAGTACAGAAATATCATTCTTGTTCTGGCTTTAATATTACCCTTAGAGAGTCTGTCGTTAGTATCAAAAATTGGTATTGATCTGTAAAAGCTATGCAACACGTTTGTGATATCACAAACCTGTGTTTTTATACCGAACTTTTCTGCCACAAGCATTGCATCGTCTATGTCTTTCTGGTTAAAAGTTTCTTGTTCGGGAAGTAAGAGTCCGGTCACTTTGTCTCCGCCGGTGGCTAAACTGGAGAGTGCCGCAATGGTATTGCTGTCGACACCGCCAGATAATCCTAACACAACGCCTGAAGCCCCTGCTTTTTCAACATACTCTTTTATGAAGCGACAAACCCTTTTGTTAACTTCAGGTAGGTCTAACTCAAGAATTGCAGGACTAAGTTTCATAGTGTGTCACTCACCTATCAAGTTTTATGGATATAGGCAAGTATTTAAGGACAAACATAAATAAGCCAACAACTGTTAGGTTGTTCACGAAGGTTATATTGATGGGAAGAAGAAGACGCAAAGTAGTTCACATCCCAAAGAAACATCTACCCAAGTTCTTCTCTTGCCCAAGATGCGGGAAAGAAACTGTTAGAGTAGAAATCATACGTGACGACGGGCAGGCAACTGTAGGTTGCAGCACCTGCGGTCTCAAAGAAGAGTTTCCAGTTAAACCCGCTCAGGGTGAAGTCGATGTTTACTGTATGTTCACAGACAGAATCTATGGGTCCCCAAAAAGAGTCTCTACTAAAGTTGGCGAATCATAGTAGCGGACGTGAACCTTTGCCTGGGCGTGTAGAAAAATACCTCCTTGAAAAAATCAAAGCCGAAGGTTCAATCCACATAACTCTCGTAGACCCAGAGAAAGTGTCCCCTTCTCAAGCCTCTAAGATAGCTGAAAATTCCAAAATAAGTGGGACTTCCGCAATAATGATCGGCGGTTCAACCTTTGTTTCTCAAGCTCATCTCGATGAGGTAGTCAAAGCAATCAAGATTGTCGTAGATATACCTACTATCCTTTTTCCAAACAATATCACGGGCATCAGTAGCCATGCAGATGCAATATGGTTCATGTCTTTACTTAATTCTGTAGACCCATACTTCCTTATCGGAGCACAAATACTTGGTGCCCCCCTCATAAAGAAGTACGGTTTGGAACCAATCTCCATGGGTTACCTAATCGTCGGTCAAGGCGGAACAGCAGGTATAGTCGGAAAAGCAATTCCCGTACCATACGATAAACCTGAATTAGCAGCAGCACACGCGTTGGCTAGCCAGTATTTGGGTATGCATTTTCTTTACCTCGAGGGCGGTTCAGGCGCAAAGGAGCCAGTTCCCCCCGCAATGATTCGGGCCGTAAAACATTACATTGAAATTCCTCTTATCGTTGGCGGAGGAATAAGAACACGCGAGCAAGCATTAACCGCTGTCTCAGCAGGGGCAGATATAATCGTTACAGGTAACTTAATCGAGAGCGGCGATACCAAGGGAAAAGTTTCTGAAATAATCGAAGGAATTAAGGCATCACGCTCTTAGCAGAACAACGCATAGCTTTTTGTAGCGCAGAACTGCTCAACCTGATTTATAAGAAAAATAGAAAAGCAGCAGCGCAAATTGGTTCATGAGGCAAGTCGTTGAGGGACGTTATCAGCGAAGATTACCAGAAATACATTCAGACTATGGAGCAAAAGCTTCACGAACTATACTCTGTAAGTGACACAGCACGCTCAAAAGGTTTTGATCCCACCTTAAAGACCGAATGTGTCATCGCAAAAGACATCGCTGACTTAGTCGAAGGTCTTGTTGGTCCAAAAGATGTAGCCATAAGCATCAGAGAACTTGGGGAACGATTACAGAGAGAAGAAATAGCGTTTAAGGTTGCAGAAGAAATCGTGTACGGCAAGTTCGGTCATATGGAACCAGAGGTTGCGGCGGAACAGGCCATCCGAACAGCCTTGGCAATCTTCACCGAAGGCTTAACTGCAGCTCCAATTCAAGGCGTAGCGAGTGTAAAGATCAAGACTAACCTTGATCGTAGCCGGTACCTCGCGATCTACTTCGCTGGACCAATACGATCAGCAGGAGGTACCGATCAGGCCTTAACTCTTGTCGTCGGAGACTTTGTAAGACGTCTTCTTGGCTTGGATAAGTATAAACCAACAACTGAAGAGATTTCACGTTTTATAGAAGAATTAAGACTGTATGAACGGTCTGTTGGTCGCTTCCAATACCACATACCAGATGAAGAGTTAAAAAAAGCACTCGAATTAATTCCAGTTGAAGTCACGGGTACTGAATCAGATCCTGTAGAAGTATCTTCCTACAGAAATCTACAGAGGGTTGAAACTAACAGGGTCAGAGGTGGGGCTCTTCGAGTAGTCAATGATGGTATCGTTGGTAGAGCGCTCAAAGTTCAAGTCATCATCGAGAAGCTTGGTTTTCAAGGCTGGGATTGGCTCAGAGACTTTAAGAAGAAATCTGAGAAGAAATCAGCAGGCTTCATGGATGACGTAATCGCTGGACGACCAATCTTTGCTTTTCCATCCAGACGTGGCGGTTTCAGACTCAGGTATGGTCGATCCAGAAATACAGGGCTCTCCGCTATAGGCATCCATCCTGCAACAATGCTTGTTTTAGACAATTTCTTAGCAGCCGGTACACAATTACGGCTAGAGCTTCCAGGAAAAGGCGGCGTCACTGTCCCTGTAGATTCCTTGGAGCCGCCTGTTGTTCTTTTGAATAATGATTCTGTCGTTCGTCTAACTCTCGACAACTTTAATCAAGTAAAGGGAACAATCAAGAAAATTCTGTTTTTGGGTGACATGCTGATAAGCTATGGCGATTTCCTCTACACGAATAAACAATTATCACCTTCAAGCTACGTTGAAGAATGGTGGGCAAAAGATGTTGAGCAAGTCATTTCAGATAGATTTCAAGGAAACATAGATGAAGCTGCCTCTGCAATCCAGTTTTCACCTGAAAAACTGTATACACTCGTCAAAGATCCTTTCAATTCAAACTTCTCTGCAAGAGAAGCCGTACTACTATCTCAGCGACTAAACGTTCCGTTACACCCAGACTTTACCTTCTTCTGGTCAAACCTAGCGGCAGTGTCAGACGTCAAGATTTTGAAAGACTGGTTAACAAATGCGCAGGTTGTAGAAACTCCAAACGATGAGATCATAGGTGAATTTGACTTAAATGTGGTTCGTGTCTTAAGAGAGATCTTTTTACCGCACAGCGTCTCAGATGGAAAGATCATTCTTAAAGGTGACACTGCCTACATGTTTGCTTTCTCTCTGGGCTACAAAACTGACAGAACAGTTGACAACACCACTGATAAGATTATCACTGTCATTAACCGACTCTCGGGTTTAGAGGTTAAGAATAAAGCAGCAACATTTGTCGGTGCACGAATGGGGCGCCCTGAGAAAGCGAAGCGACGTGAGATGAAAACAGTTGTTCATGTCCTTTTCCCCGTAGGTCTATCAGGAGGCTCTCATCGAGACCTAATGAGTGCAGCTAAAAAGGGTCCCGTCTTCATTGAATTCGTTAGACGTAAGTGTCCTTCCTGTAAAGCTTATACTTTCAAAGTAAAATGCGATGAATGTGGATCTGAAACGCTTTTAGAGAATAATTGCCCTCGCTGCGGCAGAACGCTTAAAGAAAACAGTTGCTCCGCATGCAAAGCTAACGCAGTAACATATCAGAGGCAATCTGTTAATTTCAAAGAATTAGTCGAAAAAGCATGCAGCAACCTCAATGCTTCCGCGCCCAAATTACTGCGTGGCGTTAAGGGTTTAACAAATGAAGATAAGATTCCAGAAATACTTGAAAAAGGGCTTTTACGCGCAAGGTACGATCTATCAGTATACAAAGACGGGACAATTAGGTTTGATGCAACAAACGCTCCGTTGACACATTTCAAACCAAAAGAAGTAGAGGCCCCAGTTGAGACGCTCATTCAACTTGGCTACACACGTGACATCTACGGTAAACCTTTAATCGATTCAAACCAAGTCTGTGAACTCAAGATTCAAGATGTCGTTATACCTAAGAAAGCAGCTGAATATTTTATACAGATTGCAGGATTCATCGATGACCTTCTTACCAAAGTATACAAACTTCCAAGCTACTATAACGTGAAGAGCACGGATGATTTGTTTGGACAGCTAATAATGGGTTTAGCTCCACATACCTGTGCAAGTATACTAGGCAGAATCATTGGTTTTACAGACCTAAACTTATGCTATGCGCATCCGATCTGGCACTCCGCTAAGAGACGTGATTGTGATGGTGACGAGGACACTATCATGCTTGCGCTGGAAGTGCTCGTCAATTTTTCACGCAAGTACTTACCCGCTCAGATTGGTGGAATAATGGACGCTCCCCTGTTACTTATTCCATTTGTAACTCCACGTGAAGTTCAACGTCAAGCACATGATTTTGATGTTGATGCTGATTATCCAGCCGAGTTCTATCAAAAAACTCTCTCGAGGGCAGAGGCTAGACAAGTGAGTCCAATAATGGATTTGATAAGTCATCGACTTGGAACAGAAGCTCAATTTGAATGCTTTAACTTCACGACGCCCGTCTCAAACATAAACGCTGGTAATTCAGAGAGCTCCTACAAACGTTTTGGTTCTATGGTTGAGAAATTAAACAAGCAGTTAGAGCTAGGAGACAAAATAGATGCAGTGGACGTTAGACGAGTAGCCTTGAAAGTGCTTACAACCCATTTCATGCGAGACATCGCTGGTAACCTTCGAGCTTTCTCCACTCAAGCATTTAGATGCAAATCATGCAACAAACGTTTTCGCAGGCTGCCTCTTCGAGGCAAATGCGCAATCTGCGGTGGGCCACTCACATTGACGGTTTATCGAGGCGGGATTGAAAAATACATTACTGCAGCTCAAAATTTGGTCGATACGTATGATTTGCCCAAATATTATTCGCAAAGATTAGCACTGATACGTGATGAGATTACTTCTATGTTTGATAACAAGAAACCTAAACAAGTATCCCTCACAGATTTTGCCTAAGCCAAACCTTTTCAATACAACCATACTAATCTGTTATCGGTGACCTCAAATCAAAGATAGTTACCATCCCAATGCCTATCTTCAGAATACTAGGAACGTTAAGGCGGGGCTTATGGCTAGAACCAAAATACTTACCGTACTAGAGCAGCAAATTTCTGATACACGGACAATCACAAACAAAACCTCACAATCCTATAAAGTCGTGATCCATCATTTACACTTGTTAGAGATAGAAGGAACAGTTGTTCACAAGGGAAAGAAACCGTATGTTTGGCTGTTAACTGGATCGGGACAGAAACGCCTGGTTAGCTAGTTCACGCATTGGCAGGGTGATTGCCTACATTTTGGACATTGATTGTTGTATTTTTCAATAGCTACTTTCTCAAGGTCTATTCCAGTTACGTTAGCTAACGAAGCAAGCCACGCTATAACATCAGCAAACTCTTTTGCGGCCGCCTCTTTATCTCCTTCTTGCAGAGCTTCACGCAACTCTTCCACTTCATCCGCAAGCCAATCATACGTTCCTTTAACTCCACGCTCAGAATCCCTTTGAAAGTATAAACGCCGCATCATTTCTTGAAACTCATAAATGTGCATAGGATGGACCTCAAGTTTCTTGTTTAGTTTGATTGTTTAAGGTTTTGTACAATAAAATAGCTCTTTCTCTATTACTTTATGAATATGAATTTGCAAGTAAGGACACAACGTTAATAATGAAGAAACATAATAGGAGTTTAATCGCTCCACTGGAAATGTGAAAAGCATGAGTAGACGAAAGAAAGAGAACAAGAGTCCGATGCCGGCTGCAAGCGCAGGTTTGCTTAGGTTCTTCGAAGAAGAGACTGAAGGCATAAAAATCAGACCTGAACTCCTGATGGCATTGGCAATAACGCTTGTTGTCATTTCAGTTATAGCGAAAGTATTCTTCCCCTCCTAAACTAAATGTAATTTCTAACACTCTATTTCTAGCGTCGGGGAGGGTGCAAGACCTCTATTCTTTGAACTGAGTTTAGGTGCAAAAATATCTCACTCATGTCTTGTCTGCTGGTAACTTGAGGAATAGGCTGTGCAATTGTTGCCCTTAACACGATAGCTTCTGCATCGGAGAGCCAGATTCCTGATGGTTGATGAGTTACCGCCACAAGGGTGCCTTCAAAACCGTATGTTGGATCGAGTATCACTCTGATTTTTTTACCCATATTCCTTTCGAGCATGTGGAATATGGATAACGGCAATTCAGGCTCTGTCATGTGTTCCGCAAAACATAGTAATTAGCGTTTAGTAGATAAAACGTTTGCCCTTGCCCTACCTCCCCAATTCTTGGCGGCATCAACAAATTCTTTCTTTCTACCATCAGTTTATTGACTCTTCTAATCGAAAATTCCATTAGTGATTCCTAAGCTGCTTCCTTCTGCAATAATTTACATCTTCTTCAATCAGTTTAGCTAGCCTTTAATAGGAAACCTCTTTCATAGAAAAAACATTCGAGATGTGATGGATTGGAGACTTCAAGTTCACTAAACGAATCTATGAGTAAGGCTATAAAACATTATTCATCTTTGTTCTTTCTCCCGTCTTTCAAGAAAACCCTTACCGCCCTTGTAATTGTTTGCATTGTGTTAGGTTTATCCAGTGTTCTTCCTGTTGGTTCATCTCAAGGTTTACTCTACAGTCTGTTCTTAGGCGCTTCCGTATTTGGCTTGATGATCTTATCTGCTTATTTAACTACTAATATCATACTCAAGAAAGACCTGATATTTGTCGTACGGAGAACAGCTGCTCTTTCGTTGTTCTCTTGGATTCTTTGGCTTGCTTTCATCATTCCTGGCGCGATCATAGCAATTTTTCTTGGCACAATTTTTTGGGTTAAGCTGTGCCTTTTAGGGTTTGCATCAGTCATGACTCTACAGGCAGTTGTTTTCTTTTCAGTCTCGACGGCTGGGCTTAAACGTGGTGTTTTGGCTTCATTGATTCAACCTTTCTTGTGCATAATTCCCTTTCTTATTATTTGGCAGTTAATTGGTTCGGTGCTTCCTCTTCAAATCCTACCGTTCTTAATTGTAACCCCATTTCTAGCTTTGGCTTCAGCTTACATGTTAGTCTCATTAATCGACCGCTTAGGGCGAAAAACCTATGGGATACCAGCAATGTCCCTTTTCAGGGCGTTCATGCTTAATTGGGTATTGAACTTAAATGCGCCGCTTGAGCAATATTTCGAGAAGATGGGTAAAGACGAAGATATCGAGGTGTCTTTGCTCAAATTTGAGAGTACGAAGACTAAAGCAGCAATTATTGTGCCTTTAGTTCATCCTGGTCCATTCAAGAATATTGGGAGTAGTCATCTTCCATCTCTTTTGAAGCATGAATTCGAGGAAGTATTCGATGGTAATGCTTGCGTTCCCCTCGGCATTCTAGGTCATGAACTAGATTTAGCTTCACAAGCCCAGAATAAAAAAATCATAGACACTATAATCGATTCAACCAGGACGCTAAACTTCTCTGATATGGCAAAACCCTTTGCCAGAGTTAAGAGAGGATTCGTGACTGCTTCCTGTCAAATCTTCAGTGATACAGCTCTGATCTGCTTCTCACTCTCTCCAAGAACAACTGAAGATTTACCTCAAGAGTTAGGAGACTTTGTCCGTCAAGAAGCAAAGAAAAACGGTCTCAGGGACGCTATAGTAATTAATGCACACAACAGCATCACCGATACAACAACTCTGGATGAGTCATTGGATACTTTGAAAACGACTGCTTCCAATTGTTTAGAAGAAGCAGTCTCTTCTCAGTCTACATCATTTCAAGTCGGCGCTGCCACGATTTACCCAAAAGAATTCAGTTTAAGAGATGGAATGGGCCCCGGCGGAATAACATCTATAGTCGTCGAAGTCGCCAAAAAGAAATCTGCTTACGTTATTATCGATGGGAATAACATGATCACTGGATTGCGTGAAAAGATACTCGCTGCTTTGACGGCAATAGGTTTCGATGATAGTGAAGTCTTTACGACTGATACTCATGCGGTCAACGCCGTTGTTTTGAGTAGTCGTGGTTACCATCCCGTCGGCGAAGCTATAGCTCACGACACCCTAATCAATCATATCGTGGAGTGTGCATCGAAAGCGAAGGATCAACTGGAACCCTGCAAAGCTAGTGCCTTAACTATGGTAGTGCCAAAAGTTCGAGTGATTGGTCAAGCCAAAATACAAGCATTTTCCACGCTCGTAGATGCTGCTCTCAAAAGAGCCAAACATATTCTTGTCCCCATCTTTGGTTTAGAGGGCTTCTTACTAATCCTACTCTTAATCATTTTATGACCTGTACGCTCGTAAACATTAATATCATGTCCTTACCTCGCTATATTCCGTGAGTTGTATGGGTGTTTTACCAAACTTTATCGTGTCTCCCCCAGGTCCCAAAGCTCGAGATTGGCTTAAGAAAGACGAACGTTTCGTTTCTCCATCTTACCCTAAATGTTATCCCCTTGTGGTCCAATCTGCGCAGGATTGTATTGTAAAAGATGTCGATGGAAACGAGTACATTGATCTCAACGCTGGAACCGCATGCCTGAACGTTGGAAGTAATCATCCTAAAGTAATCGACGCAATTAAGAATCAATGTGAAAAGTTTCTACACTACTCGAATGCCAACTTTTACTACGAGCATACTATAAACCTAGCTGAAAAACTCTCCAAAATAACTCCAGGGGAATACGAGAAAAGAACGTATTTTGGTAATAGTGGAACTGAAGCCGTGGAAGCAGCCATTAAACTCGCAAAATGGCATACTCGAAAGCAATTGTTTATCGGTTTTATCAACAGTTTCCATGGCAACACTATAGGTTCATTATCCTTCACCGCAAGTTCAGTAACTCAGAAACGATATTTTTTTCCATTGATGCCAGGTGTTATTCACGTGCCTTTTGGTTATTGCTACCGTTGTCCGCTCAAGATGAGTTATCCTGATTGTGATTATGACTGTATAGATTTTATAGATGAGTGTATCTTGCACAAATATGCTCCTCCAGAAGATGTTGCTGCGTTTGTGTTCGAACCGATCCAAGGTGAGGGTGGATACATAATTCCTCCGCCAGAATTCTTCCAAAGGTTAAAGAAATTAGCAGATGACCTGGGAGTCTTGACGATCGCTGATGAAGTGCAGTCTGGTATGGGCAGAACTGGCAAATGGTTTGCGATTGAGCACTGGGATGTTGAGCCAGATATCGTATGTAGTGGCAACGCTTTAGCTTCAGGATTACCCTTGGGAGCGATAGTTGCCGGCTCAAAAATTATGGATTGGCCTGCTGCCTCACATACTAGCACTACGGGTGGCAATCCGCTATCCTGTGCAGCAGCGCTTGCAGTCATCAATGTTATTACAGAAGAAAGGCTTCTTGATAACGCTAATAAACAGGGTACTTACGCATTAAAGCGTCTCACACAATTCAGTGATGAAAATTCTATAGTTGGTGATGTTCGCGGGAAAGGCTTGATTATCGGTATTGAATTGGTTGAAGACAAGGAAAGCAAGAAAGCCGCGATTGAGAAAGCTCATAACGTAATGATGCGTTGCTGGAAGCGTGGTGTAGTAATCACTTTATGCGGGACTTCTACGCTAAGACTCTCGCCACCGCTGACTATTCAGAGAGAAATACTCGACGCCGCATTGGACATAGTTGAAGATACTATTAATGAAGTAGCAAAAGAAGGCTGAGCAATTTTTTCAACTATCTTTTATGTATGTCTTCTTGGTTTTCTTTTTAACTCGGTTCCACATACTTGGCACTCGCTAGAAGGATAGTTTGCTGCGTACTCTCTGCGGCATGCTGGGCAGTAACGCATCCAATGGAGTATTCGGCGGATACCAAAAGTAGCTAGCGAGGTAAACTCTATTTCTAAACGTCTAGCAACGTTTTGTATCGAGTAATCATCCGTAATGATCTGAGGATCATAATTTGACATCTTGAGCTCTAATGCTAACGCTAAGAGGTGTTTATCAGTCTGCGATAGAAAAAAAGTGTCTCCAACTTCAACTGCACAAGACTCTATTCTTCTAAGAGCTTCATCAGAAGGCTCTCTAACAATAACCTTCGAATTTTCAGTTGCTGCTCTGAACCTCACAAATATCATTGAATTTGTTCGGATCTCTTCTTCAACATCTGGGACTGTGACTTGTTCCTCGTCAACTCTGAAGGGATCAAACCCAGCTAAAAACGCTGATGTATCCAAGACTAAAATTCTTTTTTGCTGTTTCCTTGCTTGAATTATTCATCCCATACCCTTGAATAACAATCTATTGTGTAATCGTTCGTAGAAGTTATCCTCGAATCTGATAAATGATGTCACATTCTCTGAGCGTGTTATAGTCACAGAAGCATTCTTCGATGTTACATCCTGTTTATAGCGACCATCAACTATGACCAACATTTCTTTAGGTCTTATTGCCTTAATCGTAACTTTAGTATCAGCTGGAAAAACAATAGAGCGGAACACTGATAGAGAACAAATTGGTGTTAATACAAATCCATCTACTGCCATATCCAGTACTGGTCCTCCTGCTGAAAGCGAATACCCAGTAGACCCAGTCTGCGTAGCTACAATCAGACCATCTGCTTGGCATTTCAGGATTGGCTCTTCATTCTTGAAAATTTGTGCATAAAGAACTTTTGAAGGCTCCGATGCAAAAACGACAACATCATTCAAACCATCTGGAATCATTGCCTCTTCAACAGAAGCTGAAAGCTTGCAACATTTTTCGACTGTAAAATCACCTTCAATGATCTTATCCATGGCCATACAAGCTTGTTTGGGTTCAATTTCTGTGAGAAACCCTCTAACTCCCATGTTTATTGCTAGAATTGGCGGTTCAGGCTTAGATAGAGTCATCGAGGTTCTCAATATTGTTCCATCGCCACCGATGGTTATAACGAAATCTGTCTTCATTTCTTTCAAAGGGATGAAGTCTGCTTTGGTGCTTATTTTTCCAGTTAGCGTATCTTCCACTTGAACGTCAAGGTTTTTCTTGCTCAAATAATCAGATAGATCGTCAGCAAGTTTCAATGCTTGTTTATTATCGTAGCGTGCGACTAACCCGACGCTTTTAAACAATTTTTGCACCGTTGAAGTAAATAGCGCTACCTTAAGCTATATATGGGTGTTGTTAAGAATTGCATTAACAGGTAAAATGTTGGTGTATATATGACTAAGCCTATTGATGTTGGAAGTTTGCGTGTCGGTGGCTATATGATAATCGATGGTGAACCATGTCATATAGTGGATATTACTAAATCTAAACCTGGGAAGCATGGTTCAGCTAAAGCGCGTATTGTTGCTATAGGCGTTTTTGATGATCAGAAAAGACAATTCGTTAAACCGGTTGACAGTAATGCTGAAGTGCCAATTATTGATAAGCGAACGGGTCAAGTGTTCGCCGTAAATCCTACTGGAGTTCAAATCATGGATTTGGAAACGTTCGAGTACTTGGATGCTCCCTTTCCAAAAGAGGAAGAATTAAAGGCAAAGATCGTCTCTGGCGCTGAGATTGAATACTGGAAGATAATGGGTAGAATAAAGATAACAAGAGTCAAATAATTTACTTATTCTTGGTTTTTCTGTGGTCTTCTATTCGATGCGAAAGATTAGTTGTTAGTCTCATCTGTTTTTGAAGGATTCTCAGTTAACATTTATGTTCATGAAAAACTCTCTTTTGTTGTTGAAGCCAATGATGCATGAAGAGCCGTCTGAATCGTGAAGAACTTATAGGGACTGAGGCTTCAAATGATCAGACAGAATTATTACCGCTTTAATGTATATTTTTGTACAATAAAGACTTAAATACGGCGTTGACGTATGCCATTGAACATATGGAGCATAGTAGCATGAGGAATCGCCTTTGGCAAAACGCAACCAACCCTACAAGTTTTGAATAAACCAACCACCGAACTAAAGTACAAGAAACTTCCTCTGCAATTTTCGCCGATTGAAATCTTTTCTCAACTCCAAAAGCAGCACGACATAGTATACCTTCTTGAATCTTTAGAAAGCCCCAAGAAGCTTGCTCAATACTCCTTCATTGGGTTTAGCCCAAGCTTAACAATCACTGCCAAAAACGGTTTAATTACTGTCAGAACAGAAGAAACCGACAACGAAGACAGATATTGTATAAGTGACCCTTTACCTGTTATCGAGCAAATTCTTGAAAACCAAACAACTTTAGGTAAAAACTTTCGATTCACTGGCGGCGCTGTCGGCCACATCTCCTATGATGCAATCCGATACTGGGAAAAAATTCCCTCAACAACCTACGACGATTTGGGCTTCCCAGACGTTCAGATGAGTATTTTTGACGATGGGATAGTCTTTGATCACAGGCATAACGCCATTTACTACTACTCAGTTGGTGAGGATCGTTATGACTACCTTCTGAGACTTAATGAGCCAATCGAGTGTGAAGCATTATCTTTTAAGAAACCTAAAGCCAATGTTACAAAAGATCATTTTGAAGCATCAGTAGAAAAAGCTAAAGAATACGTCAAGCAAGGCGATATCTTTCAAGTTGTACTTTCTAAACGCTTAGATTTTGAAATCAAAGGCGACTTAATTGAGTTCTATCGTTCGCTACGAAAGATAAACCCTTCACCCTACATGTTCTTCTTAAAGTCGGGTAGCCAACAAATCGTTGGTTCCAGCCCTGAGATGCTGGTTCGTGTTGAAGACAGAACGGTGGAAACTTTTCCAATAGCTGGTACAAGACCTATCATTGAAGACCCTATTGAAAACCAGCGGCTTGCACAAGAGTTGCTGTCGGATCCTAAAGAACGTGCTGAGCATGTGATGTTGGTTGATTTAGCACGCAATGATGTTGGAAAGGTGGCTGCGTATGGAAGTGTACATGTTCCCGAGTTCATGCAAGTCCACGAATACAGTCATGTACAACATATCGTTTCACGAGTTGTCGGCAGAATACAAGATGATTACACATCTTATGATGCCTTGAGGGCAGTGTTTCCAGCAGGCACCGTCTCGGGTGCTCCGAAACCACGTGCCATGGAAATCATAGAAGAATTGGAACCGGCTCAAAGAGGACCATATGCAGGAGCAGTGGGATACTTTTCTTACAATGGCAACGCAGATTTTGCCATAACTATCCGAACTCTGTTCGCCGACAAAAATCAGGCTCATATTCAGGTTGGAGCGGGTATAGTTGCTGATTCTATTCCTGAGAAAGAATGGTTCGAAACTGAACAGAAAGCTCAGGCATTACTACGAGCTTTACAGATTACAGGAGTTGAAAGAAATTGAAGGTGTTAATTATCGACAATTACGACAGTTTTGTCTACAACCTAGCTCAATACGTGGGAGAGTTAGGCGCTAACATCTTTGTCTGCCGAAATGATAGAATAACTCTGGAACAAGCACGAGCTTACCAACCTGACCGAATAATACTCTCTCCTGGCCCGGGCACGGCTGAGGATGCCCGCTACTTTGGTGTTTGCAAAGAAATCCTACAAAACTTAAGCTGCAATATTCCCACGTTGGGCGTTTGCTTAGGGCATCAAGGAATAATCAGTACGTTCGGCGGGAAGGTTGTTAATGCAAAACGTTTGATGCATGGAAAGACTAGTCGCATAAAGCATGATGCAAAAGGCATCTTCAAGGACGTTCGAAACCCCTTCACAGCCACACGTTATCATTCATTAGTTGGAGAGCAAGCTTCTATTCCCAGCTGTCTCAAGGTAACCGCTGTCTCTGATGATGACAATGAGATTATGGGTGTCCGACATGTTGAATATCCAATAGAAGGCGTACAGTTTCATCCCGAGTCTATACTCTGTGAAGATGGGAAGATTATAATCAAAAACTTCTTGGAAGGTATCTGTTGATGATTCGTGAGGGTCTAGCGAGAATAGTTGAGGACCATAATCTTTCCTATACAGAGTCTAGGGAAGCAATGATGGAGATAATGTCTGGCAAGACAACAGATTCTCAAATCGCTGCATTTCTAACAGCGTTACGGATGAAGGGTGAATCAGTGGAGGAAATTGCCGCATTCGCAGGGGTTATGCGTGAATGTTCTCATCGTATACATCCAAAAGTATCTGGGAGGCTCTTGGATACATGTGGCACTGGGGGAGATGGATTAAAGACATTCAACGTTAGTACTGCTGCCGCTTTCGTGATTGCAGGTGCAGGTATAGCGGTCGCTAAACATGGAAATCGTTCAGTAACAAGCCGCTGCGGAAGCGCTGATGTGCTGGAACAGCTTGGATTTAATTTAACGATGGAACCTGATACAGTGAAAGATGCCATTGAGCAAGTAGGTATTGGCTTCATGTTTGCCCCCGTGTTCCATCCTGCGATGAAATACGCTATCCTGCCTAGAAAAGAGATCGGAGTACGAACAGTGTTTAACATTCTTGGTCCCTTAACAAACCCTGCTTGTGCTAACGCTCAATTGTTGGGCGTCTATGACAACAAGCTCGTTGAGCCTCTAGCTTATGTTTTAAGAGAGCTTGGTTGTGAAGAAGCAATGGTAGTACATGGCTTGGCTGGGCTCGACGAAGTATCTACCTTGGGAAAGACAACAATCGCTAGGTTAAGGGAGGGACGAGTTTCCTGCTTTGACGTTGTTCCAGAAGATTTTGGCATCAACCCGACGACTGAGACTGATTTACGTATCTCAACACCTAAGGAAAGTACAGAGATAATCTTTAGAATCCTTTTCGGGGATTGTAAGGTTAATGATCCTAAGCAGGAAATTGTACTCGTCAACAGTGCCGTCGGAATTATGGTAGCGGGAGAGGCAGAAGATTTTACCTATGCCATGGAAGTAGCACGCAAGTCTATCGATAGTGGTTCTGCTTATGGAAAGCTTAAAGACTTGATACGTACCTCCAAAGGCGATCTATCAAAACTCGAGGAGTTAGAAGCAAAATATGCCTGATTTTCTCGATGTATTAGCATGCGATGCAAAATCAACATTAGCAACAGGTTACTACGAGCATTCCAGCAAAGTCATAGCTGCTCCTGCTAGTTTACGCGATGCTATATTACAGAGTTTACATGTGCCTATCATCGCTGAAATTAAACGGGCTTCACCTTCACGAGGCATAATCAATACTGATCTATCAGTTGAGAAAGTCGCATTAGCTATGGAAAAAGGCGGAGCAATAGGCCTTTCCATCCTAACGGAACCTAAACATTTTCAAGGCTCACTTTCGAATTTTGTGAAAGCAAGAGAGGCTACACATCTTCCAACGTTGATGAAAGACATTATCATAAGCACCGATCAACTGGATGCCGCAAAGAGAGTCGGAGCAAGTGCCGTGTTGCTCATCCAAACACTCTATAATAGAGGGTACAGCGAGCTTGGTATCGCCGAGATGATTAAAGAAGCGCATTCAAGAGGGCTGGAAGTGTTACTTGAAGCTCACAATCAAGAAGAATTTAATCACGCCCTGCTGAGTGATGCCGATTTTGTGGGAATTAACAATCGGAACCTAGGAACGTTAACGGTTGATCTTAATGTAACAAAGACAATTTTGGAGAATACATCCATTGATCGAAAAATTGTGATAAGTGAAAGTGGAATTAACAAGAATATAGACATATATTTCTTGAGTAGGTGTGGTGCAAACGCATTTCTTATCGGTTCAGCGATTATGTCCGCTAGTAATATTGAATCAAAAGTCAGAGAATTCACAATGGCACTATAACAAAAGAGTTGAAAGTATGACACAATTAAGCAAGTTTCCTTTAGATGGAAAATTTGGAAAATACGGCGGTCGCTTCGTCCCCGAAGTGCTCATGACTGCCATAAATGAATTGGAAGAAGCCTATGAACAAGTGAAAAATGAATCAAACTTCAAGGAACGATTAGACTATTACTTGAAAGAATACGCTGGAAGACCAACCTCCCTCTACTTTGCCGACAATTTAACTGAGAAGGTTGGCGGTGCCAAAATTTACTTAAAACGTGAAGACCTCGCTCATGGTGGAGCTCACAAAATAAACAACACACTGGGACAAGCATTACTCGCAAAACGAATGGGTAAGAAGCGTGTTATCGCTGAGACAGGCGCTGGACAGCATGGAGTTGCTACTGCCATGGCATGTGCAGCACTGGGGTTGAAGGCAGAAGTGTACATGGGGGCAGAGGATATGGAACGACAGAGACTAAATGTGTTTAGAATGCGGTTGTTGGATGCTGAAGTTCACCCTGTACAAACTGGTTCTAAAACATTGAAAGATGCGATTAACGAGGCATTTCGTGATTGGGTAACCAACCTTCAAACTACCTACTATCTAGTTGGTTCAGTAGTTGGTCCACATCCTTATCCTATGATTGTACGAGATTTCCAGAGTGTAATCGGTACTGAACTGAAAGCGCAATTCAAAAAGAAAGAAGGAAAACTTCCTGATGCTTTGGTCGCATGTGTGGGAGGTGGGAGTAACGCAATTGGCACGTTCTATCCCTTCGAAGATGACGCTAACATAAAATTGTTTGGTGTTGAAGCAGCAGGCAAAGGCATAGCCACTGGTAAACATGCAGCATCGTTGGCGGCAGGAACAGAAGGGGTCTTTCACGGTATGCTCAGTTACGTTCTACAAGATAATAATGGTCAAATCGAGA
>DATGZD010000116.1:0-1733 GCA_035297385.1 Candidatus Sulfotelmatobacter sp.
CTATACGCGATTCAGAATTTGGTTTTATCCATTGGCTTCATGCAACAAAGGCAAATCAGAAGAATATTTTGAGCCTTGATGCTTTCAAAGACGTACCCGAAATCTGTGGAATATGTCAGGATTCACCGCGGAATGGTATGATAGTTATCGGCGGTGGTGTTCCAAGAAACACAGTACAATCTGCTACTTTGGCATCTAAGAAAGGATTAGATTATGCTGTTGTCGTAACGATGGATCGTCCTGAAACAGGTGGTTTATCAGGCTCAACATTAGCAGAGACTGTGAGTTGGGGTAAGGTTAAGGGCGAAGCAGACAACGCGATGATTATCGGTGATGCCTTGATGATCTTCCCAATCATTGTTGCATCAATCACAGAACGTTTAGGCGAAAACTTCAAACGTATATCCTACTTACAGCGAAAAAAACTATTCTAAGAGAGAACTAAATTGCAGGAAAATAAAACCGAGAAATTTTGCGGAAATTGTGACAGTCACAACACGTATGATTATCCTACTAGAATCTTCTGCTCAACACGTTACGGTCAAGGAAAAAGTCCAATCGTGGACACACTGTGGTGCTGTGAATACTGGAATCAAGTCAGCCAAGAATGCCACTGTGTAAGAGAAGCAAAACGAGTACAAAAATAAGGCCAATGATGCATTAAGGTTAATACATGGAAGTATTCTTTTTCTCTCCATTACAGAATCTTGGAGCCCGGTGGTGTAGTGGCCAAGCATAGGGGCCTCTGGAGCCCTTGACGAGAGTTCGAATCTCTCCCGGGCTACTTGTGACTAAGGATAGGCAAGATTCGCCTTAATGAATCAACTTCAAAGATAATATTCAAAAAGACACTAGGAATGAAATTTGACTATACAAGATTCTCCTGTCTACTCAAAATTGGATGTATCTGTCTCTTTCTGCTTTAATGTATCGTTATCGAAAATTTGAAAAGCAGCCTCAACTAATCTTTGTTTATGAAGTATTCTGTCAAGATTGCCTCAGCTTGGGGTATACCGATTGAGCTTCATATTACTTTCATATTGTTGATGATCGCTGTTTTTGTTCTTACATATCCTCAACTTTATCTTTTCATTCTAACATTATTCCTCTTTGTTTTTGTTGTTCTCCATGAACTTGCCCATTCGTTGGTTGCAAGACATTACAAGATTAGAGTACGAAAAATAGTTCTATATCCTATAGGTGGAGTATCAGAAATTGAAGAAATTCCTGAGAACCCACGTATTGAATGGCGAATGGCTTTCGCAGGACCACTAACAAGCTTGATAATCGGTGGGGTTCTTTTTGCGCTTGCTGTTGCCATATTCAGAAGCTCACCAAGTACAGTACTCTCGTTATCGATAGGCACAACAGGCAATCTATTGCTTGATTTGGCAGCGCTTAACTTGCTTTTAGGCGCCTTCAATATGATTCCTGCCTTCCCGATGGACGGCGGCCGCGTTTTCAGAGCTCTTCTCGCAGAACGAATAGGCTTTTCTAACGCAACTAAGTATGCTGCTTTCTTTGGCAGAATTTTCGGCATAGTTCTAGCTGTGGTAGGTGTTCTGTACAATCTATGGCTAATTATTGTAGGCGTCTTCATCTACGTGGGAGCTTCTGAAGAAACAGAACAGACTATAATCTCAACGACACTAGCCAGAGTTCGAGTCAGAGATGTTATGCAATCTGAAGTAGCATCAGTAAGACCAGATAACACTCTTACAGAAGCAGTAGAA
>DATGZD010000117.1:0-3538 GCA_035297385.1 Candidatus Sulfotelmatobacter sp.
TAAAGAGATCATCTGCATTAAATCCAAACTCTGAAAAGATATCTCGGAATGTTCCTCGGTTGAAGATGTCTTCCTGCTTGTATTGCTGCTTGATCCCTTCAAAGCCTCCTGCATCATACTGTTGCCTTTTCCCGGGGTCTGAGAGAATGGCATACGCCTCAGATACTTCCTTGAATCTTTCTTCAGCGTCGGACATTTTATTTCTATCGGGGTGATATTTGAATGCGAGCTTACGGAATGCACGCTTGATTTCGTCTTTAGACGCATCCCGTCCAACCCCCAAGACATCATAAAAATCCAGTTTGTTGGCCAAACTAAATCATCAGGAACAAATCAAAACAGAGTAAAAAAGAGAATAATATGCTATTTCTTATCCTCGTCTACGACCCTGTACTCTGCCTCGACTGTTTTCTTTCCTTGTTGCTGTTCTTCTTCAGGTGGTGGTGGAGCTTCCTGACTTGCTTTTTCCTGTGCTCTTTGAGATGCTGCCTGTTCGTAGATTGTCGCTCCCGCCTCTTGCACTACTCTTTTAAGCTCCTCAACCTTGGAGCCGATTTCGGCCAGACCTCCGGTCTTCAAGGATCCTTTTAGTGACTGAATGGCCTCCTCTAACTTGGCTTTTTGCTCTTGTGTGAGCTTGTCACCGATCTCTCTCAGCGTCTTTTCTGACGTGTAGATCACAGAGTCGGCAGTGTTTCGAATCTCTGCCTCTTCTTTAGCACGTTTGTCTTGCTCGTTGAATTGTTCTGCCTCTCTTATCATTCGATTCTTCTCAGTTTGACCAAGTTTGGTTGAAGCTGCAATCTTGATACCCATCTGCTTGCCGGTTGCCAAGTCTTTAGCTGAAACGTTGAGAACACCATCTGCATTAATGTCAAATGTAACATCTACCTGAGGGACGCCTCGAGGTGCAGGCGGAATGCCCGTCAGATCAAATCTTCCCAAGCTGATATCGTCCTTCGCCATAGTGCGTTCACCTTGAAGCACGTGTATTGTGACAGCCGTTTGAGAGTCAGCAGCAGTCGTGAATGTCTGACTCTGCTTAGTTGGTATCGTCGTGTTCCGCTCAATGATCTTGGTAAAGACGCCACCAAGGGTTTCAACCCCCAGAGAAAGAGGTGTTACATCAAGGAGCACTATATCTGAAATTTCTCCTGAAATTACAGCTCCCTGAATGGCAGCACCAATGGCGACACACTCCATTGGATCGATAGTTCTCTCAGGCTTTTTTCCAATTATGTCTTCTATAAATTGTTGAACAAGTGGCATCTTCGTCTGTCCACCTATAAGGATTATCTTGTCTATCTGTACCGGGGTCAACTTTGCGTCTGATAAAGTTTTCAAGACAGGATCCCTAATCCTTTCCACTATGGGTCTAGTTAGTTGTTCTAGTTTGGATCTAGTTAGAGTCACATGGAGGTTCTTCGGGCCTGTAGCATCAGAGGTAATGTACGGGAGCTCTATGTCTGTGGTAATTAAGGTTGACAACGCTATCTTAGCTTGTTCGGCTGCCTCTTTCAAGCGAGCTATGGCTTTCATATCACCACTGAGGTCGATTCCAGTTTCTCGCTTGAATTCAGAGATTATATAATCCATCACCGCTTGGTCCAGGTCCGTTCCCCCTGTTTTCGTGTCTCCACTCGTGGCTAGAACCTCGAAAACTCCTCCCCCAACTTCCATCACTGTAGTATCGTTTGTTCCACCACCGAAACTGAAGACCAGAATTTTTAATTCTTGTCCTGCTTTGTCTAGACCATAAGCCAGTGCTGCTGCCGTCGGCTCATTGACAACCCTTGTTATTTTTAGGCCTGCAATCTCGCCCGCATCTATCGTTGCTTGGCGCTCATTATCATTAAAATGTGCTGGAACAGTTATTACGGCTTTACTGACCTTCTCACCGAGAAAGGTTTCAGCATCACGCAGAATCTTCTGTAGGATGAAACCTGAGATTTGCTGTGGTGTGTACTCTTTGCCAAAGATATTTACCTTATTGTTTGTCCCCATCTTGCGCTTTATTTCACGTATCGTACCCTCTGGGTTAACTATGGCTTGTCTTCTTGCTGGCTCACCGACAAGCAGTTGTCCGCCTTTAGTAAGAGCGACAACAGAGGGAAACATTTTTCCTGCCGCGGTTGGTCCTTCAGCGCTAGGAATTATGGTCGGTTTTCCCCCGATAGTTACGGCCGCAGCAGAATTTGTAGTTCCTAGGTCTATGCCTAATACTCTTTCTCTTTTTTCGCTACTCATTTAGATTCCTACTCCTTGGAACATTAGAGCTCGGAATAGAAGATACTTTTACCATGCTTGGTTTTAGCAGATTCCCTCTAAAAAGGTAGCCCTTTTTGACCTCCTCTATAACTGTCCCTTCGGGATGATCTGACGTCTCAATTTCCTGTACAGCTTCATGTAAATGTGGGTCGAAAGGTTTTCCCAGAGATTCTATAGGACACAATCCTTCGTTAGTCAGCACATTCCAGAGTTTTCTCCTAACCATTTCTATCGCTTCTAAGATGTTAGTATTAGCCATTTTCCTAGCCTCTTCTACGGCGAGATCGATTTCTTCTGCGACGAGTAGTATTTGCATGATGAGCCGCTCCTTTTCCTTTGTCACAGCATCATCGATTCGTCTCTCCGTGTTCTTTTGAAGGTTTTCAAGATCAGCTCTAGCATATTTAAGCTGGGTGAGGTAAGTGTCTTCAAGTTTGCTCATCCGCTTTAGTGAAGCCTCAAGTTCAGAAACTTTTTTGATGTACCTAGCTTCTTTTTCATAGTTTTCCATGTTGGCATCTCTTTCATCGGAATTCGGACACATTTTGAACCTTATTTTCTGGTTATGTGGGCTCTATATTTTATTTTCTTTCCTAATCCTCTCTGCCTACTCGACTACCACATATCCAATGTTACCATTGATCAGCATAGTCATACAAAAACATCATTTGTAATAAACGAGCCTTAACTTTGTTCAACCAAATCCCAACCTAAAAATAACAGGTCCCGCCAAGGAAGCAGAATTTCTTGCTATGTCTACCAATTCATACAGGAAGGATGATGAAAATGACCCCTACTTTTAGACACCTTTTTGGCTTTTAAAGAGATTGTTCCCTTATCATTTAACGATTTCCGTCTTAAAACTGCCTTCCTTCATTTTCAAATTTTGTCTTTGATTCGTTCTAGCCAAGTAAATAGGTTGTATGCTTGCTATCTCATCTACATATGCAGTTATCTAAATTGTATGACAATAATTTCAAGTTAATGTCAGACTACATACATTATGAGTGATTATTTGCCAATTCCACTTAACAGTGGAATTTTCGAAGTGTTAAAAGCAGGATATACATTTTCCTTTGGTTTTAAATTGGAGACTGTGAATATTTGCTCTCAAATATTTTATTAAATCAATATTACTACTTTGTCCTGCCAACAGCAACCAAGATTATATTAATAGTATTTTACTTTGTTTATATCGAATTTAAATAAATGCTGAAATATCAAATTTAGAAGTATCTTGATAATAATGATACAATGTTGATGAAATATG
>DATGZD010000118.1:0-14402 GCA_035297385.1 Candidatus Sulfotelmatobacter sp.
TTGGAAACGAGTAGATAACATTGCAGGCATTACTGGCGCAGGAAGATATGGATCATATGGTGATAGAGGCTGGACTTATGAAGTTCCATTCTCAACACAATCATCATCACCAAGCACTATTACTATGGTGATTGGTGGACGCGGTTACATGACTGTTCCAAGAGTAAGATCACAAATGATTAATGGTAGTCTACAACAAGTATCTACAACTGCATTACAATGTGTTGATATACGTACAGGTCAAGTACTTTGGGAAGTTGATGGCTTTACTCATTCACAAGGAAAAGAGAGCTTTGGAACGTGGATTTTTGAAGGTGCAATCGAGTATCCTTCTCTATCAATTGTGTACTTAAGCGGCAACAGGCTATGCAAGTATAATTCTAACACTGGCGCTCAAACACTGAATGTTTCAATTTCACCGTTGACATCAGCGATTCATTATATGAATGGCTACGCTTTAGGTGTACAAGACCTTGGAACTTCTGTACCTGCAGCTCAACGCTATCGATTAATAAACTTCACTACAACTGGAACAAGTAGCAACTTCACTCAAAGAATAGTAAGTAACATAAGTTGGCCATTAAGCAGTCTTCCAGCAACAACTGATTATACTTTAGGCGTAGCTGCTCAATTCGGAACGGGCTGGGGTGACTATGGCGGATCTACTCCTGAACAAAGACTAGTAACCGTCAATGTGAGAACAGGTCAAGTGATTGTTAATAAAACGATAGCGCCAGCAGGTTCTGTTGAATACATGTGCTACAGTCCTGCATCTGACGTCTGCGATAAAGGAACATACGCTTTCCTTACAGCATGGGGACAATTCAAAGGATTAGATATTATGACAGGCAACCTAAAATGGACGACTCCTAAGATGGATGAACCTTGGGATTGTAACGGTTTTGGAGCATACGATACAACATCAGCTTACGGTATGTTCTACAGAAACGCGTATACCGGCGTCTATGCATTTGATTGGGATACAGGTAGAATAGTTTGGAAGTATGAAGCTCCAGCTATAAGTCCATTTGAGACTCCATATGTTACTCCAAATGGTACTACTGTAAACTCATTTAACGGCGTAGACTACTGTGCTGACGGAAAAATCTACATCATCAATACTGAGCATTCTCCTACACAACCAATCACTAGAGGCTGGCAACTTCATTGTATCAATGCTACAACAGGCGAGGGCATATTCAAAACAATAATGACGGGTAATATTGGTTCAATCGCTGATGGATACATGTCAATTTCAGATTCTTACACAGGTACACTATACGTGTTAGGTAAAGGTAAAAGTCAAACAACCGTTACAGCACCTGATACAGCTGTACCGTTAGGAACAGCGTTGATGGTAAAGGGTACAGTCACTGACTTGTCACCTGCACAATCAGGCACACCATGTGTTAGCAAAGAATCAATGTCATTGCAGATGGAATACTTACACAGGCAGATGCCAATAGATGGACTATATCATAATGAAACAATAGCTGGTGTTTCAGTAGCTTTGACTGCTATCGGTGCAGACGGTTCTTCTGTTGATTTAGGTACAGCTACAACTGATGGATACCATGGCACTTTCGAGAAAGCCTGGGCTCCACCAAAAGAAGGCACGTATAAAATAATAGCAGCCTTTGCAGGCGATGATTCTTATGCTAGTTCATCAGCATCAACTGGCGTCATAGTTGGACCAGCTCCTGCCTCTACTAACAGTGGACAGCAACAACAAGAAATTATTGTTCCAGACTATACCATGACAATAATTGCTGCTGCTATCGCAATTATCATTGCAGTTGCTATAGTAGGACTGCTGGCAGTAAGGAAAAAATAAACACACTACAGTCAAAAATCAATTTCCCTTTTCTTTTGTTCAAAAGACCTATCTAACATTATTCCATACTGGTTTTATTGCTTCTTAAGAAGATATATCAATTACTTTTTGATCATTCAATAGTGACTTCGTTCTCTGACTTAAACCCGATATAATCGAGTCTACCTTAAGCTGGAAAATGCTGAAACAGCAATGTTCTCAAAGGGGGAGAAAAAGCGCGCACTAAATACAAATACTATGGTAATTGCGAATGACACGGCTTGACGGAGCTCTAACTCGCGTGGACTACATGATTAGTTGTGAAGATGGAGTAAGGGATTCTTTGAGGATATTGAATGAAATATTACGCTATACAGTTTGCAACTATCAGATAATCGGAGCTCCTAAAGATCCTTTGTCTGGAAAGTCTTAAAAGAAAATTCTAGAGGAATATATGTCTCGCGAGGCTTTTCCAAGCTTCGCAATAAACTTGAAAGGAGAATGAAAAATGCATTTGACAAGATACTTGGCGAAGTCGACTGCAATTACTTTAGTTCTTTTCATGATTGCTTCAATGCTAACCATAATACCAGCTCAAGCTCAATATAAAAACATGCAAGAAGGAGGGTCTGTGTCTCTTCCCGCAGGCGTTACTCCCGATGTTACAGTTAAAGCCGATGCTTACCTTAGCTTCAGACCTACCTCTGTAGGTGTTGGACAGACTATCCTTGTTAACATGTGGGTTTCACCAGCGCTTCACGTGAGTCGGTACTTTACAGGTTTCAAGGTCACAATCACAAAGGCAGATGGAACAAAAGATGTCATTACAATGAATTCGTATCGTGCAGACACAACAGCATGGTTTGAGTATATAGCTGATCAAGTTGGAACCTGGAAACTAAAGTTTGATTTTCCAGGTGCTTATTTCCCAGCAGGAAACTACACTGTGTATCCTGGGGCATTCGCAGGAGCTTCAATCGTTAATTTCCCTCAATCATGCTACTATACAGCCAGCTCCACCACAGAACAAGAACTTACCGTTCAGACTGAACCCGTGCTGTCTTGGCCGCCATCACCATTACCCACAGATTATTGGACAAGACCAATAGCATTTGACAATAGAGAATGGTGGTCAATAGCAGGAAACTACCCATGGTATGGTCCAGCAGACGGCGGACCAAATTGGGAGACCTTATGGAATGAACGCTATCCCGATACAACCAAATATGCGAGCCCTCGTCAGGGTTTCGTTCCGTGGGTTCAAGCACCAAACACTGCACATGTATCATGGAAACGACAGAACGCAATATCAGGAATAGCTGGAGGAGATCTTGGAACCTGGGGTATCTTTACGTCGGGCAGTAATCCATTAATGATCTACGCCGGAAGAGCCTACCAAGTTGCAACGAAACCATTCAATGGTGTATCACAGAGCATTTGGCAGTGTAGCGACCTACGTACAGGAGAATTGATCTGGGAAATGCCAGTGTCTTTTCTCGGGAATAACGTCTTTGGGGTAGCGACAACTACTGCACCCACAGTCATTGAATACGAAAAAGGTACTCCAGAAATTCCTGGCGGTGAAGCATCGGGCTGGAACCAACGTGTAAATCTTTTATACATAGGCGGAGGAAGACTACTAAAATATGACCCATGGAGTGGTGCTATGACAGGCAACTTCTCCATTGCTCCCCTAATGTCAGCTACTTACTATAGAAACGGTTACGCTTTAGGCGTACAAGACCTTGGCGCAGCTGCAGCACCCAATCGGTACCGTCTTATTAATTGGACCACATTCACCACTACGACCAACTTTACTGCAAGGATCATGAACAACATTACTTGGCCTTGGAGTAGCTTAGGCACCGCACAAGATTTCGAGGCAAACGTAGCAGCTTGGACTACTGCACTCACTCCTGCTGCTGTAGGAGCATACTATGGAACACAAATAAGGGGTGCCAGCTTGATAACGGGTCAACAGTTATTTGACGTATCAGTTGAAGAGACTATGTACAGTGGATCGTGCACAGTAGCTGATCATGGTAAAGTTGCAGCTTTAATGATGAGTGGCTCCTTCATGGCATGGGATCTGGCATCAGGTAAATTAGCATGGACAAGTGAAAAGATGGATTATCCTTGGGATGCGTCTGGTTTCGGTGCTTATGCTGTGCAATCAGCTTATGGAATGTTATTCAGACAAGCCTACTCTGGTGTATATGCCTTCGATTGGACCAACGGTAAAATAGTGTGGAAGTATGAAGCGCCAACACCATATGAATATGAAACACCATACACTGGCAGAAATGGTACAGGAGTCTACTCTTTCGATCCCTTCAGCTCTTGTGGTATAATCGCAGACGGAAAAATGTACGTAGTATCTAGTGAACACACGCCAACTGAGCCGGTTACTAGAGGGTGGGGTCTTCATTGCATCAACGCTACGACAGGCAAGGGTATTTGGTTTACGACTGGAGCATGGGGCTTCTCCATCACTCTCCAGGACCCAATATCGACCTTTCCAGGTCCTATTGCTGATGGTTACCTCGTCGCCTCAGCCAGCAACGGGTACAACTATGCCTTCGGTAAAGGTAAGAGCAAAACAACTATCGAGGGACCTTTCACTGCTGTTCCTAAAGGAAATGGCATCGTTATAAAGGGTACAGTGCTTGATCAATCACCAGCTCAACCCAATACGCCATGTGTTGCCAAAGAATCTATGACAACTCAGATGGAGTACCTTCATATGCAACGTCCAATTGATGGTATCAAGCATGATTCAACTATAACTGGCGTTCCAGTTTCGCTGACCGCTATGAGCACTAATGGCAGTTACTTTGATTTGGGTACATTGATTACCGATGGATACTACGGCACTTTTAGCAAAACTTGGACTCCTCCAGTAGAAGGTGACTATAAAATTATAGCATCCTTTGCAGGTGATGATTCTTATGGAAGTTCAGCAGCTTCCACAACTGTATCCGTAGGATCTGCCACAGAGACCCCAGCAACTGGAGTAATAACTGTTCCTGACTACACGATGACAATTATCTTTGGAGTAATCGCTATCATAATTGCAGTCGCCATTGCTACAGTAGTCATCATCCTAATGAGTAGGAAACGCTAACTGAAACGTAATGCTAAACTTTAACCTCTCTTTTTTTGAGAATGAATCTCTTGTCCCTTAGGCTAACTTTTGATTTCTGTAGAGGGAACAATTAACTTCATTGGATATCTATTCTCTAGTCGTGGCGTATGAGCTTAATATTGGACAATCTTTGCTGCATTTTTCAACTTCACAATCTTCATTGAACATTAACGGTGCAAGATTATACTTTCGTCTATGCCCATTACATGTATCTATAACTATAAGTTCTATTTCTTGCAGAATCTTTACATAATGCCTACTCAATTAGCCAGCACCTTTCCTCACATATTAATTTTGTAATCTTTTCCGCGTCCCATAGATCATTTATTGTGAGTCAATATAAAGCATTTCGGTTATTTCATTGGATAGATGTCTATTTCTTATATGACAAATAGCACAGTAGAGAAACGTTGAGCTGGTTTTTTGGGTAGGTTTGTGTTTCTGACTGTGAGTCAAGCGTTTTTTGGACTTGAAGGCATTATGCAATACTTTTTATCATTACTATTGAGGATTGTTTTGTTAGTAATAACCATACTAATGTGATTGATAATAGCTAAAGGAAAAGAGCTTATTAGAAGGGAAGGTAAGATCAAGAAAATAGATTTCTTTGGCTCTGCTGAAATAAGGTATTGTTGTTCTAAAGAGAATTTTCGTTTGCCAATGAAACCATGACCGTCTGGTTTTATTATGGAAGTCGAAATTGAATAAGAAAAAAGGGAAATTTAGTTTTATAGTGTGTAGTCTATTTTCTTCTGACTATTAGTATTGTAGCTACTGCAACAGCGATTATCACTGCGATTGCTGCACTAATAATAGTCATCGTATAGTCTGGAACAATAATTTGCTGTTGTGTGCTTGGAGTTTCTGTTGCTTTGGTTATGCCTAATGCTGATTCTGCATATGAGCCCCAGTATGATTCGCTTCCGTCAAAGGTTGCATAGATTGTGTATTCACCTTCATTTTGAGGTGTCCACATTTTCTTGAACATGCCACTGCTATCGCTTGTGACAGTGCCGATGTCGATTACGTCGCCGTCAGAATTCATGGCACTTAATCTAACTGTTACACCGTCAGGTTTTGGTGGATTATTCAATAGCGTTGCGTTTTGTCCGTATAAGTAATCCATCCATTCACTCATGTCTGTGTCGGATATGGCAGGGGTGTTGGGCGCGCCCGGTGAAAGATCCATAACTGTGCCTTTGATTACAACGCTGGTTCCGGCAGGTACGCCTGTTAATGGGGTTTCAACTGTAGTCTTGGTTTGCCCTTTGCCTAAGCAGTATTGCATTCCGTTGTCGCTGTCTGTGCCTACGATGTATCCATTAGCGACAGCTGTAGGACCGATTCCTATTGGTAAAACCCAGAGGAATTTTCCTGTTGTTTCGTTTATGCATGCTAATACTTGGAATCTTACTCGTGGCATCATACTGTAAGTTGTTGCAGTAGAGTAGTAGAGTTTTCCGTCTGCACCTAATGCTCTTCCGTTGAACGCCTGGTTGTTATAGATGGTTTCAAATTCTTCCCCTACATAGTCGCTTTGCCAGACTCTCGTTCCATCCGAAAGTCTATCTGCATATACATGTCCGTCATAACTACCATGGAAGAACACGCCATTGTTCGAAACAAAAGTATAGGCTGGAAGTAATCCCCATGGTATTTCTCCTGATGGTGCGCGCCATATTTCTTTACCAGTTTTAACATCGTAAGCAACATAGTTTGGTGAAGCACCATCTTGTTTCATGTTAGGACCAGTTGGACCAGTAGCGATACCTTGAGCTTGTACGTCTATGTCAAAGACTGTTGCATTGTTCTTCCACAATAGTTGTCCTGTGGTGTAGTCAAATGCCTCCATAACTTGCATAGCGTTAGGAGTTCTAACGAGTACAACGTTTGCCGCTGCATATGGCACACATGTTGGACCACGGAAGTTGTTGTCGCCAACATCAATATCAGTGGGAGAATTTCCTGTTAATGTCGAGATATTCCACATGATGCCTGTCTTCCAATTGTTGCCTGTTACTTTTGTGTAGTTCCATTTGATTAGGAATGAGTAGCCTATTTTTAGTGGTTTTGTCTTATTGTAACTGCTTAAGCTTGCTTGGTTAACCCAGACTATTGGACTGTTGTTTTCCCATTTAGTAGATGTTACGTCTGTTGGTGCGCCTGTGATATTTTGCATTACTGCTCCATTGTAGGGGTTGTATCTAACCCAGTTACCGCTGGATGTGCCCCATAGCCATTTATCGATTTGTCCTTCATTTAGTTGAGATGCAGTTTGATATGATGGATCCATCCTTTGAGCGAGACTAACACTGCCTTGAGCTTCCCATAATACTTCACCAGTGTAGAGGTCTCTGCATTCAAAGTATCCAGACCTGCCGCTTTGGTAGAATTTGCCATCTAGAATTATGTTTGTGGATGCGCTGCCTCCGTAAGGTAGACTGCCCCATTCTCCTCCGACAAGACCGGATTGGGCTACTTGTTTTGACCATAATATGTGTGGTGAGTTTGGTGCTGTGCTGTATGGATTGTAGGCGGTTGCATATTCGTTGTATGATGTTTGTGTCCAGTCGCCTGAGATAGCTGCCCATTCTCTGTTGTCTACAGATACTGGGTCACGCCAATAGTTTTTGGGAAGTGGAGACCATGGATAGCCATTGAGTTGTCCTGCTAAAACGGGTTCTTGTTGTACTGAAAACTTGCATGGTATAGTTGAGCTGGATGGTTTATAGTAGACGCTTATTTTTATGGTTGGGTGTTGATTGTCTGTTGTGTAGGTTTGTCCTGGAAAACTTGCTGTCACTGAATAATTGCCAATTTGATCTGGTTTATAGCTAAACTGTAGATGTCCAACTATCTGAGCTTGTCCTGGTATTTGAACTCCAATCTGTGCAAGTGTCATGTCGATTGGCATGAATGTGTCTTTTGTACCATCAGGGCGAGTTATAGTAACGGAGATGTTGCCGAACCCGCCTGTTAATCCAGGAACTAGACTTTGTGCTTCGTAGGTAGGACCGTTAGGTCCAGGATAGGTCATAATGTTGATTATCACTGATTGACCTAGACCAACAAGGGTTGGGCTAGCGCCAACTTCCGTTTGTGTATCTCGGTCAGGCATTTTTGTGTATTGTGCATAAGCTGGGAAAGTAGAGAGCACGATAGTAGCAATCATCAATATTGTTACAGCAACTGCAGTTAATCTAGTGATTTCTCTAGATTTCTTCATCTTTTTTCTGTTCTCCTTTCAGTTTATAACAAAGCTCGGAAAAAGCTCTGTAATTTTGCAGGTATCTACAGAAGATACTAATTAGTTTTGTCTAAATTCCAACTATAGCATACTTCTAAGACACGCTTTGTAAATTTTTGATGCGAAAGCAAAATGAGGTTCTGTACAGCTTGTATCCTTATAATTTTGTCGATTGCATTGAAAGATAAACTTGCTGCGATTTGAGATTTACTTTAAACTTGAACCCATTCGGCGATTCTATTTTCTATAACTATTAAGTAAATGGTTTTATTAGTAATGTTCAGGTTTTTGGCTGTTCTTTTGATTTTGCTTGTATTCTCAAATTTTAGGAAGGCTTTGCCAAATTTTCCATGAACAATGGCGATTGGTAGGTCAGCGTTTGAGTAGAGTAGTTTGGCAATGCTTGATGTTTTTATGTGTGTTGTGTTGTCGTATTCTATGGCTAATTTTTTGTTATGAGCAAAAGCACAGATATCTAAGAATTCAGTTCTATCTTTGACTTTTTCAGAAGTAGTTGAGCCTGTTGAAGGTTGATTGGTTGCTTGTTCGATTGATTGCTCGGTAAGTTGCTTTGGATAATTGTTTATTTCATATTCTTTGTAGGTGTACCATTGGTTTTGTTTTAGAAAATTAACAAGATAAGATTGGAATAGGTTATGATCATTAATGATTTGTGATTCTTGGCTAAAACACCAGTCTTTAATCTTAGTAATTATATCTTCGTTTTCCAATACATACTCCAACTATCGCTTTTTGCTTTTTTTGTCTTCTGATTGTTCCATTTTCTTATACATCTTATGTTTTGCGGAATTTTTCGAATTGTATTTTATAATCACTTTGTTTCCATAGATAGTCGTATGCTTTGTGTTCTGGGTCGAGTTTTTGAATGGTGTTTGTGAAGTGGTCTGGTACTATGAGGATAAGGCAGAAGAATTCGCCATAATGTTGTCGGAATGTTGAGAGTTTGAATAATGTTTCATTTAGGTTTTTTCTGATGCCGTGGGGTTCTAAGATGACTTTTCTTGCGTGGTCTGTGTATTGTGGAAGAAGAAAATCCGGCTTGTATGTTAATAGATGGTTGTTTTTGGGTAGACGGAATTCCATGAATTCATAATTGAATATGATCTGTCTACTCTGAAGAAATTGGTAGATGTCTGCTTCGAAGCCTGTGAATGCGCCTGGTTGTAGGGCTTCGCCGATTTTGTTGTAATGACCAACTATGGTTAGATAGCGCATGATTGGTTGTAGGAGTTCTTGATGTTTTTGGATTAGAAATTTTAATGATTTTTCTAGGAATTTTGGTGTTAGGTCTGCGTATTCGAGCCATGTTCCCAATATGAAGAAGGGAAAGTCTATTTTGGCTGGGTCTTCGGGGAAGAGGGATTTAGCGAAGTTTGTAAGGTTTTCAGTGTCTTTGTCGAATTCTGCTGTGTCCTTCCACCAGCTTTCAGGCCTTTTGGCTACGTTTAGTTCGAAGGGCAAGTTTTCGTTCTGAGTTAGGCCAAGAGCAACAGCGACTCTGAGTTTAGGTGTGGTAAGTGGGATCATGAGGTCTTCTGGGTTGTAGTTGAATAGTTGTAAGTCTGGTGAGGGTCTAGTCATCCAGCGTAGGTAGAGCCAGCTCTTTGATTTCTGATGTTTAGTCATTCCCTCTATTTTGAAGCTTAATTCTTTGACGAGGTCTGTTGGTTTTAGTCCTCTTTGTATAAGTCTATTCGTGTACTCTATCATGTCGCCGTTTGCTGTTTCTTGCACGTACTTGTTGACTCGTGACAGTATGTGTGAGATTTCATTCTTTGTTGTTCCAAGATGATCGAAATTTTCCATTCTTTGCTCATATTGCATGATTAAAGTTCTGAAAGGTTCTGGGTTTTTGATAGTGTACATTTTTTGATTAAGAGTTTCATGTAGATAGTTCAGAAGTAATCGGATGTTTCTTGGGTTTCCTGTTAGTCTATAATCATTTAATGAGGCTGCAAGAAGAAAATAATGAACCGCTTCTCGCTTCTTAGCGTAATCGTTTAGTGGCATAAACCAACGTTTCGGCGTTAGATTTTCATCAAGTTCTAAATCTACAATATCACTATATGTTTGAACAAATTGTGTAATTAAAGTCTTAATTTCTTGTGAAGGTTCTTGCAGTACGTCCATCATTTATCTTCACGAGTAAGTTTCGAATACGCTGACTCTTCCAATCAGTCTTTTCTACCTCAAGATATATGGTGTGCCGTACTCTATTGTTTGTATTTGATTACAACAGTCTTTAAACAATCTTTGATTCTCTGTATGTACAGAAAAAGCTAGTTTAGGTTGAATATGATTTACCATTTCTATCAATTGATTCTTTGCCATATGGCCTGAAGCATGCATTTGATGAAAATTCATTTTGAAATAGTTAATCCAATTATGCATTACTTGTTCTTCGATGTCTTCTTCACTAAAAGGTTCACTCATACTATGTATGAAGTCGCTTCCAACGTTTGGTTTAATATCTATCAATTCAGTAAAACCTGAAAAATCTAAATCCATAAGCAGATTACTTTGATGTTTTCTAACGTAGTCGTATGTTATTTTATTGTTCATGAATTGTCGTTCCCAAACATAGTAGTCTTTATCGTCAAAACTGGAAGATTTTTTGCGTTTATAATAAACAGCAATATGTTTGTCTTTTCTTGGGTCAGGAATAGTTAAGTGTTCATCATCCAAGAGTTTAGTTAATAGATGAGCAGTTTTTGGTGTGATCACAAGTTTTCTGTTATTCTTCTTTGCGACTTTGTAGAAACTGTTGAATCGGTCGATGTCTCGGCTGTACCTTGCTGTAAAGACCATCTTATCTGTTGAAGCCACAACTTTGTTTGCTAATTTTTTTACTTCTGGTTCAGAATAGTTTTGTCTATTATCTAAGCTTGCCATCCTTGTTCCTTCACAAACAAGTGCAACTGGCTCTACGTCTTTTGCTCTTTGAAGAAAATCTTCCGTTAAATCTTTTCGTGGTCCATGTCTTCTTAAATCGCCAGTATAAACAACAGTACCTGCTGACGTATGAATTATAAACCCATAGGCTGCAGGAATGGAATGATCCACATGAATCGGTTCAACTGTTATATTTCCAACTTTGATTTTATCGCCTGTTCTAAACAGATTACAGGGATGTTTTCCATAATCACAAAAGTTGCTTGTTTCTTCCATTGATTCCATGAATAATTTTGTTCCAACACCCATGTAGACAGGAATTGTTGGGTCCAAGAATTTTAGATGACCAATATGATCGGAATGAGCATGTGAAACAAAGACGCCATCAATTTCAGGTTTACAGTAATTTAGATCACAGTAAGTTAACATTTTTTTAGAGTACAAACCTTTTACTCTTGGTAATAAATTAAAAGCAAAGTAATCGCCTAATCCGTTAATGTTTCTTGGGAATAGATAGCCTGAAAAATAATCTTGACCAAACTTGAAGGATTGACCAAAATCAAAGAATATCTTAGTTTTTCTATCTTGCAGTAGTATTTTGTTGCCGCCTATTTCGTCGACGCCGCCATAGAATGTTAGGCTAGTTATCTCTCATTCCCAATCTGTAATTATTGATATCTTGCTTTATAGTTTTGTGAAAAAAACACATGTTATAACAAAAGATGCACTCTAGCTAGATCCGTGAACTGAGTAGCGTATTCCTGATAGCGCACTATAATGAGGTTTTGAGTATGCGAAAGTTCATGTGAGTTGATAATACGATAGTTTTTTATCCTTAAAGCATTATATGGATTATTGTTGTCTTGTTTTTAGGGTGTCTTTAGAGTTAGCTATCTAGCTAACTATCGGGTTGTCTTTTCCTCTGGTGTTGAGGGCAGTAAATAGCAAAAGATAGTGAAAGTATGTTTGAAGGTTTCAAGGAGAAAATAAAAGATTATGAAGATATAGAGAAGGTAGAATCTGCTGCGACGGTAGCTGAGATTGATGCTAAGCTTAGAATGCAAGGTTTAGACCCTGCGACTGTGACCATTAAAGACCTGTTGCCAGAATTCTTGGACGGTTGTGGAAACGACATATCCCTAATGTCTGCTAAAGAATGGGAGATTGAAGTAACATATCATAGAACGCGAAAGTTGCTCCTACAAAAGTATCCTCAACCTAAAGAAGAAACAAAAATATTAGAAAATGCATGGAATAAAGGAGTAGACGAATCATACGACATCAATATTTCTAAAGCAGCAGAAGACCCTCAAAGTAAGGTTTTTCTAAAGGCCCTATGTCAAATAAAAGCAATCTATGATAAACTGGAAGTTCTACAGTCACAGGCATCAGAGTATGAAAAGTATTGTTTGCGTCTGTATTGGTATCTTACGTACAATTGGAATCATGCAGAGGATGTTAAGTCTTTTCGAAGAACGTGGAGTTATAGTGATATCTTTGAGTTAGTCGATGTCTACTTTAAGATCTGTAAAAAATATCGTGTGCCGACTTTTGAGGAACCTTACTATTTTTTGGATTGTCAACAACGTCAAGAGATTAAATTAGAGGGTGATATGCTTAAGCGTACCACAAACTACAGTGAGATTGAAATCCAAATTTCAATTTTAGAGGCTTTTCTATGAATGAAGTCTTAGAAAGACGCTTAGAATTCTTAAAGCTCGAAGCAAAAGGCTTATCACTGTGTGAACTTGTGAAGGTGCTTAGCGAAAAATACCATACTTCAGAGAGAAATATCTATTATGATGCAGAAACTCGCAACACGTGGCAACCTGTTTTAACGCAACTCTTTGATTTAGATAAAGCTCGACTTATGTTGATTAATCGTTACGATCATCTTTATCGTCAAGCAAGTTATCATTTTCAAACTGCAAGTGAAGCTCAAAAACCAGTTTATCTTTCAAGAATGATTGAGGTAACAGACCGTCTTGTACAACTGTTAGGTTTAGAATCGTTGAGGGAGAAGCAACAAGCTGAGAAGATAGGGGCAGAAGTTGAGAAAGTGTTAGCTAAGAATGAACCGTTAACAGAAGCTTTAGCGGCACTAAGAGTCCAGTCTTGAGCAGAGTAGTATTCTGTTTCTGTCAAGTCTTCAAGTAAATGCGTTAAAGTGTAGATGGTCAATAATCTGGAGCATAAGCGCGCGGATCAATCACGTATAGCCTCCTTTTCTGTTCTTGGCGAGTTTGACAAAATCAGTAACTATCTGTTCTTTTTTTCTTACGAGTTGATCTATCTGCGAATACAGTAAGACGTCATCAATTAATGCTATGAGGCATAGACTCCCACTACTGTTAATTGTCCCCGAAATGAAGCATTTCTTTTGCCTACTATTTGTTTATACCATTTTAAGAATTATCTTGCCACGTACTTCGATATTCCTCTTGCAGTCCTGGTTTCTTATTTATACAAGTGAATTTCTGAAGATTGCAGAATAAAAAATCAGCTCAACTACTGGTTTGTTTACATGAATATAGTTTTTTACAAAGGTTTATAAGACAATTTTTGAACCCGTATTTTCTACAAATTATAGGAGAACAAGAAAAATGAATTTCACAAAATCTAAAGCAACCGCAATAATTATTACAATAGTAATGTTAACTTCAATAGCAGCCCTAGCAATACCCACTCAAGCACAAGTACAAGAACATGGAGGCTCACCAGGCGGAGGATACGAAGGACCAACAACAATCCCTGCTGGTCAGACCGCTGATTTCACAATATCATCCTTAGCGTTTCTTAGTGTTTCACCAAATCCTGTTGGTGTAGGACAACAATTACTAGTAAATGTTTGGACTACTTTTCCTTCAGGTGAAGGAAAATATCAAGTTGGCTATAAAGTTACAATCACAAAACCTGATGGAACAACTGAAGATGTAAACTTAAAATCATACGTTGCAGATGGTACAGCATGGTTTACTTATGTTCCAACAAGTGTTGGTCAATATAAATTTGTGTTTAATTTTGCAGGTGAATATTTTCCAGCAGGCTACTATACACGTGGATTATACTCTGCTACTCGAACTGGTGAATTTTCAAATGCAATCTATAATCCTTCAGTCTATGTTACTCCAGCAACCTCAAACACTGTTGTTATAACAGTCCAGAATGATCTTGTTTTATCTTGGCAATCAGCAGTACCAACAGATTATTGGACAAGACCAATTGAACCAAACAATAGAGAATGGTATCAAATAGGTGGTAATTATCCATGGGTTTACCGCATT
>DATGZD010000119.1:0-8485 GCA_035297385.1 Candidatus Sulfotelmatobacter sp.
CTTATGGATATGACATAAGTATCCTTTGAAGCGTATTATCTTACAGATTTCACAGACAGAACCGACTTTTTGCTTAGGATTCAAGCTATTGTTCATGAGCGAACCCACATATTTTGTTACGAGTGATTTGATTTCCGCATCGTTTTCTAAGTTAATCGAATTACCACGCAGTTTCTTTTGATACATACTTATGGCTGCTTGACTGACCTCCAACTTTTTGGCTGCATGAGCTTGTTTTAAATGATACCTGCTCATGAGTTCATTAGCCATCAGGGCACGAATGCAGGGCAGAACAATCTTTACTGCGACTTCACAGGGAATTAGCATTTCATATACTACCTATCTTGATTTGTGGGAAAAGCCATACTTATATCTTATTACAATAGTAATTTTTGGATACTCTTTCTTAAATCAGCAGATACAGGTCAGACGCGAGTTAGTACTAGATACTATTGAGCAAAGAAGTAGGAATAGAGAAAATATTGCCTTATTTGAAGGCTAAAACAGTAGCCCTACACAAGGATCGACCTGTGTAGCAAAGCAAATCAAGCTTATTTTTATCATGCAAAATTTGTCATCCAAAATATTCCATAAACAGATAGTTCGTTCACTATTAATGACACAAAAAACATTTATTCGTATCTCCAATTTGGCAAAAAAAACTATTCTGACATATTATGAAGCGAAATTTGTAGTAGTTGTGACGCTACAACATACAATTATAAACCATTAAGTAATTTACTATAGTTCGTGGAAAAGAGCAACCCTGGAGTGAGAATTGGATAGTTAGAAACTAAATTTGTCTGCGGCAAAGGTGGTCCCCCACACCTTATTCTCCTATGACTATTTTTTAACCGCAGGCAGATTAGTAGACTCTAACTATCCAAATATACTTTTTGGTGAACCCACAAATTCAACTGATAAGTTCAAGGCATAAACCCACATTATTTTACATTTTTTGTCACATGCTACAAGTATTTCGTTTAATTTTTATCTTTTCCATATCGAAAGTCTGATGCAACAAGTTTACCGGTCGTGCTGTAGATTGATTTTGATGGTACCATACAATTATTTATGCATTAATAGCCGCAAAACATTGTTCTGTTGTTCTGGTTTTAATTCTATCAGATTATTTGTTTACCTCATATCTTACGTAAGATTACAATATGGATTTTGAGAAGGGCGACCTTAAATGGACGAAGAGCGCGCGTTTTGGGGCTTCGAAGACTCTGGTGGCTTGGATAATCGTTTATCCTTAAATAGGCAATATTCCATTTTTCTAAATGCCTAACGTAGTGCACATTCGTCTAAAGAGAGTATAGGCAACAGAAAGCCCAAGTTTTCGGAGGTGAAAAATTGTCCAGAAAGAGTGATGAGGAAATGGACGTAAGTATTACAACAGAAAAACCTAAGAAAGGCAAGCAAATTAACGTTAATGAAACAGTTGATCAAATTAGAGACATAGTTGATAAAACCAAAGAAGCCATCGGTCAGCTCAAGGGTTCAAACGTTAGCATAGAGAATTGGCATTTTTCTGTAGATCAAAAGGCTAAGGAATACGCTGTTGATTTTGCAATAAGATTAATTGTTAAGCCGCAAGAATGATTTCATCTAAATCTTAAGAGTAGTTTGAAAAGTCGCACAGCTTCAGTCTGCATTAAGCGCAATTAAGCAATACTGGTTTATCATTGGTTCTCTTAGCAATCGTACTGCTTGGATTACTGCAATAGGCGAGCTAGATTTGAACCAACACAGAGCCATCTCATACAAAACCTCATTTTTCTATTTTTATGAGTCTTGAAATTGGTTTTCTACGTAATTTGATGACTGTAGCATCCGAAATTGAGGCATATTTTGAGTCGAGAAATAGATCTGCACTTAAGCTATGCCTATTAGGTTGAATCGATCAATATTCTTATAACTGTTGAGTATTATGAAAGTTGGTTTACAACCAGTTATTCTTGATAGCACAAAAGACGATTCTGTTGGCAGACACTTCCGGTTTGCCGTTGTGGATTTGGAAAGAATCAAAGGTTATCCCTTAAATTTTGTTTGCACGCTTCCACTATGCGTAGACCCTAATGTAGACAAGAATGTCTTTACTAAAATCTTCGGAGAGACTAGCTTAAAAGTAGCTAAAGAATTATTGTACGTCGCTTGGCAGAAGGAGACTAATACTGAGGTTAAAGTGGAGCTTACACGCAGATTAAAATTACTTGAGCCCAAAGCAATTAGTAAAATTCAATGTTATGGTTGTAGAAAATTGTTTCAACCTCAACGTACAAGAGGGTTTAAGCAAAATCTATGTCAAGAATGTACGAAAAAAAGATTCGGAAGCAGAGACTGAAATAACCCTTTCTAAACATCAGAGTTAACTCTTTTAATACTACAGATTGAAATAATGACAATTTATCCTTGCTTTATTCAGTAGACTATAGAAACCCTTATGTCTTTGACTGAAATGTTAACTAGTAATAATTGGAAATTTACTTTTTTTCAATTATATCTAACGTAAATAGAAGTTAATGTCAAGATGCAAACAAAAATGTTCGAAATTAAATGCTCAACTTGTGGCAAGCCTGCTATGGTACCCTTCAAACCTACCGTGAATAAACCCGTTTTCTGCAAAGAATGCTTTTCCAAACACACATCTGAGCGACCAAAAACAACCTACAAAGCTAACAGGTTTAATCCCAAACAGGCATGGGCTCGACGAAGATAAGATGTACAAATCAAGACAATAACCATTGATGAACCTTATTCTCCGACTGATTCAATTAATCATGGAAGTGTTTAAGAAAAAAAGGACCTGCAGATCCTTATAAACTGAGATAGGCAGAAACCATGAAGACGATAAAGGGCTGGAGAAGAATCGATAAAGAGAGAGGATTCATGAATGAAACTACAGGCCAAAGTTTGGTTATCAAAAAGAAAGAGTTTGGCATTCACTATCTAGTAATGCTTTTTGGAAAAGTAGAAGACACTGAAGAAGGTAGAAAGATTTCTCCAGAATTCTCAACTGAAGCAAAAGCTGAAGCATACGCAGTAGCTTGGATGTATAAACATCCAGAAGGAGAAAACTAACCTTTTGATAAAAAAAAGAAATATAAAATAGTTTTAAGGGTTCCGCCAAATATTGTGTGGACACTGATTCCAACAGTATGGGCTTGCTCTATACATAGAGTTTTTACATTCTAATTTGCTGAAACGTCCAGTTCTACTCAAAGAGTTCACTAGTTTTTCGGTAAATTATACTGAGATTTGGAACTGTGGCTTTTACGTTAGAATTTGAGGCTAAACCCTCAGCCAATGAGTTCAACTGAGGATCCTAACGCTTGACCAGGTACACCCTTTCTAAACCTTACTCGGACAATGCCGTTGCTTCCATGAAACCCTACAACTTTTCCAAGAAAGGTCTTTTTCTCACCCTTCCAAACTATTTTTCGACCTATAAGTCGACCAGCCTCAGCGGCGGAAACTACATTTGTAAGTTGGATTAGGCATTCACGTGACATTTGTGTCCTGATGCCTATTCTATAGTTTACTATTCTTCCATAAACTGGTTGAGACAAAAATCTTTCACCTTTGTGCGTTTAATCATAGACGGGCTTACTCTTAAGGATGTTTAATCTTTACGCTCAGCTAATTCATTAATTGTTCGAGACATTTGAACAAGATATCCAATACCTAATCTCACCGTGAATACCATATAGATACAAAGACATATTCGAATTTTCTGGAGACTTCTGGCTAAATATTACGAGCGATCCTTCAATGATGACTATGCTTTTTTGTCCCCAATTTTCTTATTGTTTATGAAAATCTTTTTTCCAGTTTTCTTTCTCGACGTACGAGTAGTTCGTAGAGATGATTTACATTGTCTACAGTTTTTACTAAACCCGCTCTCAACATACACCTATTTCTTTTACCCACTAATAGCTGCTGTTTAACTTGAAAAGATTTAATTTTTCGGTAGGTTCGGCCCCGAGGATAAAAAATCTCTTCGCTTAACAATCGATCTCGACCGTAGTAAACACGTATTATTAAGCTCAAAAATTATCTGGATATTCTATCAATTTGATGATTTGCAATAAAACAACGCAAGTCGGCATTGAGAATATGGTTTCATCGTGGTTATACTAATATAGTCGGTCACACATTTTATTCAGGTTATTAGAATTCTTTAGGGAAAGAGTCCGATTACCGACGCGCGAATCAGCGCTTGCGCTTTCCTTTTTCTCCAGACTATTCTAATTCGCAAGTACTTGATTAAGGGGACAAGAATTGAGTAAAGAAGAAATGAGCGTTCAAGAAAAAGCAGATTTCTTGATTGCTGTAAGAAATTATGAATCTGGAAAAACAAAAAGATGGACTAATGGAAAAGATGTCGTCGCATCGGGTAGGAGTACGGGTGAAAAAGTACTTATACGCTTGACTGAGACACAAACGAAGCCAAATCTGGTTGGCATCGATGAAGTAAAAAATATGTTGAAAGTCATGACCCGTGAAGGCTGTAAAAGAGGAGTCTTTATCAGTAAAAAGTTCACTGACGCTGCGATCGAAGAGATGGGTACATTTAACATCCAACAATTCTCAGACGAGTACATGCCACCTGTAACATCCGAAAATATCGTTCTGGCAATAAATGATTGTAGAAACAATCTTTGCAAAATAAGATGTGGAGAAATTTCTTCTGGGACGTCTGCCTGTAAGAACCGTCAGGAGAAGAATATCTGCAGGATTAAGTCGATCAGCGATGATGCAGTATTTCACTGTAAGCGTGGCTGGATGAACCTTTTGAAAAACGACCTCCGACAACTCCTGTTGTTAAACAAAACTGTCTCAGTTTAATGATATTAATTTATGGTGCGCAAAATGGGTAGAAGAAAAATCACAAACGAGGGCAGTCTTGAACACATGGTTTTGCCAACTACTAACGATGTTCTAGGCATGGCTGTCAAAATGCTTGGCGCTGATAGAATAATGGTAAGGTGTCAAGATGGTAAAGAACGCTTGTGCAGAGTTCGCGGTAAATTAAAGAGACGTGTATGGATCAGAGATGGTGACATAGTTTTAGTTTCTCCTTGGGATTTCCAGTCAGAAACACGGGGCGACATTTTCTGGCGTTACAGAAAAAATCAATCTGATTGGTTAAGAAAACATAATTATCTCACCATGTGAATGGTCAAGGAATGAAGAAATATTGCGACATAAAAAATCAAAAGGCGAATACCTTGCTTTTCTTTCCGTAAAATACGACCTTAAATCTGAAGATTTTCTTGCCGCATTACATCAAGCCGTTGATGAGAATAAGACAATTAACTGTGGTCAAGTTTCGATAGAATTTCGTGGAAAGACGAAAATAAAGCATGCTTTCTTAATTAGGAACAGTTCAGGAATTATTGCACAATTTCAGGTCTCTAACGATTTTCTCCTAGAAGACAGAGAATCGCTAGGAGAATTTATGGATACCGATATGGTTCGTAAGTATTTAACTAAAAAAAGAACGACATTGAAATCTTACTTTATTAAGGATATAAGGTTAGGAATGAACCATGTCAATCTCAAGGCTAAGATTTTAACTTTTATCGAACCAAGACAAACTGTAGTAAGATATGGTGAAAATGCCGATATGGCTATGGTTTTAATAGCAGATGGAACGGGAACAATGAGACTCTGCTTATGGAATGAAGAGATAGATAGTGTCTCTGTTGGAGATACAGTTCACATAGTAAATGCAAAGGTATCTACATTCAAGGGAGAAAAACAGTTAATACTTGGAGCAAGGGGAGCTTTTAGCAATATAGAGAAGTATAAACCTCAAACAAATACACCTGTTTTGCTCCCTGCCTAAAAGAAGTAAAGACTAAGTTTTCTGTTGGTGAATTGTAATAAAACGTGTTATGCAAATATAGTAAACATCAATTTAAGAAATAATAAGTCTGATAAAAAGACGGATTTACAGAGACAAGAGTGATCGAAGCAAGCACTTGGATATGTTTTTGCTATGGTTCGAACGCAGCCTAAGGCTTAGATGTTATAGACATAAGCCTTTTTTTCAATTTCTAGTCTACACTAAGCTCATTATGCATTTGTGTATTAGACAAATTATAAATTGCTGATACTCTCAAATGATATTTGGAGGAATGTAGAATAGAAATTTCTTCAGCACATTCTGCCATTGATGTAGAGAATTTGTTGAAAAGTGATGCAGATTTACTTCAGTACATGACAGATTCTATCAAAAAAGACTGTCTGATTGAAAACCTAAGAAAACTGTTAGGAGTTGATACAAAAAGCTAATACTGCTGCAGATAGTTACTTTATAAGCAAGATCTAAGAGCAAATATCGTGTTAGCGAATGGGGGATTGGGGGAAAGATCGTTTCATGAAAGGATTAGTTTTTACGGTGAGGGGGAAGTTTCAATGTTGAACAGAAAGGAAGCATTATGGTTAACCTTGTTTTTCTTATTAGTTGTTGTATCTTGTAGTATTTCTCAGAGTCTTGGTTTAACGTCTAATGGACCAATACAATGGACTAAAACGTATGGAAGCCATGAAGCTTATTCTATAGCCCAAAGTAAAGATGGTGGATACACACTATCAGGAATCATAACCTTCTCTGAGAATTTCACAAGCAACGATCTGCTTATCAGAACAGATTCAGCAGGTAACGAATTATGGAGAAAGACAGTAAGTGGGAACCGTTTTATTCAAACTAGTGACAATGGCTATGTTTTGCTCGACAGAGATTTTCTAATCAAGAGAGATTCCTCAGGCAATCAGCAATGGAGCAAGAAGACTGGCTATTTTGCGCAAGCCATAATTCAAACCCGGGATGGAGGGTACGCATTGGCAGGCCAGGGTGAAATAGATGATTATGGCGATACTAACCTTTGGATAGTTAAGACTGATGCTAATGGCAATCAACAGTGGAACAAAAACTACGGCAAACCAGGCTACAACACTGCTGCCTCTCTGATTCAAACCGGCGACGGTGGATATGCATTAACTGGCAACACATTATCTCTTGACGGCCAACACAGCCTACTAATCAAAACCGATTCAACGGGTAATCTACAATGGAGTAAAACTTACGAAGGCGATTGGCAATCAGATGTGTCAAACACAGTAGTCCAAAACAACGATGGAAGTTATACTATAGCTGGCTCTGCTTACATTCAAAATAATGGTAAGAGCTATCAAGCGTTCCTGTTGATTAGAATTGATTCTACGGGTAACAAAATATGGGCTAAAACATACAGAGAGTCACAAACAAGTTCCTGCTATTGTAATTCTATGGTTCAAACATCTGATGGTGGATACGCAATGGCAGGTGGTCTATCCTTCAGCTCTTCCGACACTGATTTCTTGCTGATCAAAACAAATTCCGATGGAATTCAATTATGGAACTGCTCATACGCAGGAGCGAATCATGCTTCGGCTAGATCAGTTATCCAAACAAGTGACGGAGGATACGCAATGGCAGGAATAACTGAAATGTTTGAGGACACATCACACCAAGCCTTTCTGACAGGGAAGATTTGTTTAGTTAAGGTCGAACCTGATAAACCACCGATTACTGTTGATGACTATGATGGTTTATGGCATACGACGGATTTTACAGTAAAATTAACTGGCAAATCGAACAATTCTGCAAGCATAAGCAATACTTATTACAGGATAAACGGAGGTCCAGCTAAAACAGTCAACTCTAATGGGCAACCTACTATTACTAATGAAGGAATAAACCAAATAGAATACTGGAGCGTTGATACTTTAGGGTATGAAGAAACTCCACATAAAAATGTTGAAATAAAACTGGACAAGACAGCCCCAACTGGTTCAATTACTATTAACAATAATGAAGCATCAACAAACACTCCAGCAGTAACATTAACATTAAACTATGTAGATACAACATCAAACGTAGCTTTAGTACGTTACAGTAATGATGGAATTTGGGATACTGAGAATTGGGAAAACCCGGCACCATCCAAGACTTGGAATCTTACACCCGAAGATGGATTAAAAACAGTCTATTATCAAATTAAAGATAATGCAGGCTTATTAAGTACAATATACTCAAAAACAATTACTTTAAATACCAACACAATTCCAGAATTTCAAGTTACTCTAACGGTACTCATCTTTATGATTACTTCAACTCTAGTCTTAATGTTTAGGAAAAATAGAACCATCAATTGATTGAACCAGACATGATTTTGAAGCGCGCGCTGAAGATATCGCTCATAAAATCATGACGCTCGCCTTTGGAAGGGTTTCCTTTCCTGTTTCATATTGCTTCTCAAGCACCCTAACCAAAATACTGAATATAGAATAGCGCCAAACTTCACGCCGAAATATGCAGGTAAAAGACTTAATGCGTTTATGAGACACTAGAGAAGCAGGGTTTTCCAAACATGATTTATAGCAGCAACTTCAAATAACTATGCGTTGGCGCTGCGTTGACATGAATGCTAAG
>DATGZD010000120.1:0-4407 GCA_035297385.1 Candidatus Sulfotelmatobacter sp.
AAATCGCTCATAGGTAAGCCCATCACAATCATAGGAGAAATTCTGTAGAGCACAATTCACAGACGACTAACCCGGAACTGCAGCGAAATAGCGATAACAAATCAAATTGCAGAGACTAGGATTTGAACTCCAACCAAAGTGGAGATATCACCTGCAATTCCCTTTTTTTCTTTATTTGACATATTCTGTTTTTAACCATTTTCTTCAATGTTGACGCCCAGTAAAAATGAATTAGCCTGTTTACAATTCAAAAATCTTAAATTTTCAATATTACAAATCTCATATGTATTTAATACAAGGTGACAGTTTTGAGAAAATTGTTACTTAAAGAAGTTATGACAATTATAGTTATTATTATCTTTTTAAGTCTCATAATGTTTGGCACATTCATTCTATATGGAATATCGAATGGCTATAGAGGTGCACATCAGGCACACTCTATAGGAATAGAGAGTGGAGATTGGAATACAAGCACTGGCAAACTTACAATTGATGTAAAAAATCTTGGCTATCAAAATGTAACCTTAAATGCAGTTTACGTAAACGCAAAATTGGATAATGCCGCAATTTCTAATCCTGTATTTTTGGATGTAAATCAAAGAATTAACATTACTTTGTCTGGAACATTTTGGGATACTCATACAGATATTCCAATTAGAGTTACGACTTTAGAGGGAGCAAGCAGTGAAAGGTCAGTGCCAATTTTTGAAATATGGATTCAATCAATAAATTGGAATCATCAAACTGGTGAAATTGACGCTATTGTATGGACTAAAGGTTACGAAACAAGAATCAACATTAGCGAAGTCTATGTTAATGGAATATTGACTAATGCAACGACAAATATTGTTGATGGCGAGCCTGTTGTTTATGAAGTAACCCCATCAAAAATATATGTGAATAATCCTGATTCATTAACTCTTAAAATAGTTACTAGTGATGGAGCATTTGATGAATCAACCCGTCATCCGAACGAATATTGACAGCCTATTGTTAACATCAAGTTAGATAGCGCGCGTAAGCGTTGGGCTTTCAGTGTCTTCAACAATGACAGTATAAACTTTGCCACTTCGCTTTAAGATACCAAATACAGCCTACTTTCCCAGCTGCACTTCTAGCGCGATTTAAAGTCCCACCTGAATGGAAATATTACCGCAAAACTCGTTTTTCTTTTCGATCCAACCCCCCACGCATACCAAAGAAAAAATAGGTGCGTGGAAAAAAGTTCATGTATTACAGGTTGCGTGCTATTACCAAGCGCCAATCCGTGTTGTAGATTCCTATGGTTGTCCAATAGGCTTCTTTGTTGACTAAAGGTCTTGACGTAGCAAGGTCATCATAGTATGAGTAGGTGCCGTATCCTGATTGTGTTTCTACAACTTGATGAATGAAAGTCTGCAGTTCTGTGTGGCCTGCATATTCTTCATCAGTGAAGATGTTTTTGCCCTGTTCTTCAAGGTTAGCGTCATAGATTAGTGTGCTATTTTTCTGTAATGCATAGATAGTGTAGATGCCTTTTGTTGAATCTTTAACAATTGGGTGTACAAGCTGGTAAAGGTGGAAAACAATGCTGAGTGAACCAATAAATTGTTTGTTTGTATCAAAAACTGGTGAAACCATCACGATGCCGGGAAAGCCTTCAACTAGAGAGATTAGGTTGCTAAGTGCTGGACGCATGGTTTTGTGCATTTCAATGGTTTGTTCTTGGTTTCCTACGTTTTGACCCACTATGTTGCTGTATTGGCTAGGTTGAACTGCAAGTAAAATGCCGTTTTTATTTTCTGTTGCAGCATTTACGACAATATCAGAGTTCTCTATGTATATATCATTTAGAATTTTTTCAGCTTCTTGACCTGTTAAACCAATAGTGGATAATTGTTGGCAGGCATTTGAAAGAAGTCTATCTAGTTTTAGCAGTTCAGCATTGATAGCTGCTTCGGATTGAATTAGTATCAGCGGCATTTCTTTTTCATTCGTCTGTTTTGTAAATAAAAGATTTGAATTCCATTGGTAAGCGTTGAATACCAAGGATACGACCATGAAAACAGTTACAAATATGACTAAGAGCTTGATTTTAGCCATTTTGCATCGCTGAATTTTTTGTTATGTTTAGGCTTTTAACTTTGTTGGCACAAATAAAACCAATTTCTATCGGAACTCACGTTTAGTAAAGCTTTCAGAAGATTCAAACTCTTCCCCACCTCAAGTTAAGGTCGACTGAAGAAAACCAAATAGTGATGGATGGGTCTGCAAAGCTAGGATGGGAATTGAATTTAAATTGAAGTGGAGATAACCCGCAAAGCTCTCTTTTTTGTGGTCTAAGTGTGCATTCTCATGCGAGCTAGCGAGTTAACAAATGTTAAATATAACTTGGGTTGAGAAAAGGCTTGAGGATAAAAATATCAGACCCTAAGCCTGAAGTGGGGAATTCGAGTCGATTAATGCTTTTGGGGATTTTGAGCGCAGTATTCGCAGTCAATATTATAGACGTTTTTGTACCTCTCCTCTTGCCTGAAATTGCCAGCACATATAACATTACACGTTCAGTGGCTGCAACTCTTACTGCATACAGTTCATTAGCCGGAGTAGTCACAGGTTTTGCATTAAGTGCCCTAAGCATTAAGGTAAGGTACAAAATTCTCTTGGTTTTAGCAGTGATAACCACTCCTATATGTATATTGGGAGTATATTTAGCACCAAGCTTTTTGATGGCACAACTGTTTTACGCATTCAATGGGGTGGGGTCGGTTATTGTGGCTTCAATGACTCCTGCCTTAATAGCTGATGTATACCCTCTAAGCAAAAAGGCCATTAGAATTACTTGGGGTTTGTCAACAGCATACATTGCACTTCTGGTAGCCAACCCTATTACGGGGTTTCTCGCAACCAGTGGCACTGTATCAAGCTGGCGCGATGCCCTTCTTTGGTTCCTATTACCTGCCACAATGGTATGTTTAGTGCTTGTTATCCTTCTTGTGCCATCAAAAACCTCGCTGACACAATATGGCTCAAAGAAACCACCTTTCTTAAACGGTTATAGAGAGATCATGTCAAACAGGTCTGCTGTTGCATGTTTAACGAATAATTTTTTAGGAAGTATCTGGCTTGCGGCTCAAGTTTTTGTACCTGTATCTTACGCTGACATATTTGGATTAACTCCAGCCTCGAGGGGTATAATAGGTATGGTAATAATTTCGGTTCTTGTTGCTGGGTTGTTAATTGGAGGTTTTTTGGTAAACCCAATTGGAAGAAAACGCTTAATGATAACGGGTGCATTCACAGCAATAATTGTAATCGTTACTTCTTATGTCATAACTATTTTTATTCCTAATCTTTACTTAACTGTAGTAATAAGGGCTATTGGATCCTTCATAGGCGGTTTTGTTTTTGCAGCAAGTCCTAATTTATCCGTGGAGCAAGTTCCTAGATATAGAGGTACTATGATGTCTTTAGGACAAGGTTTAAGTGGTATTGGTCAAGCAGTAGGAGTTTTTGTTGGTGGAGCAGTCTTAGCTTTTGTGGGTACTACAGCGGCTGGTTATGCAATGACAATCGGTACACTTGGCATGTTAGGGTTAACAGGTACATTTACCCTTACGTTATTTGCAAAAGACCCTTGTCTGAACCAGCCAAAAAATCTCTAAATTACTCATTGGCGAGGTTTCCAAAAAAATATTTGCGATTAAAGGGTATTATTTATGTTTGGTTATCTTCGTTTGAAATCATTGTGCACCAAGCAAGCAAGAATTCATTGCTCTTCATAGCGCGCGCATAAATGATATGAGTAACTTATTACCTACCATCTTTTGCTCTTTTAGAAGTAAGGAGAAAAAAGAGTAATGCAAAAAAGATTGTTAATAACACTACTAACACTGTTACTAATAATTATTTTAACATTCACAGCGCGCGCGACAAAGGACACAAAAAGGGTAATGTTGTAATAACTATAGACCACAAATAAAGAAATAGGATTTTACATTGCCATTGAAGTCTTTGATAGTTGTATATTCTTATCATCACAAGAACACCCAGAAGGTAGCGGAAGTTATGGCAAAAGTGCTCGATGCACAGGTGAAGTCTCCGCAAGAAACTGTCCTTGAAGAGCTTAGTCAGTATGACCTTGTGGGTTTTGGCTCAGGGATAGATAGTGGAAAACACTACAAAGAACTACTTGACTTTGCTGATGCACTGCCACTAGTCACCGAAAAGAAAGCCTTCATCTTCTCAACCTGTGGAGCTCCAATGAAGTTCATGGAGCTAGACAGGACGGAGTTTACAAGATATGTTGCCAAAAATCACTTGTCGCTTAGGGAAAAACTGCAATCTAAAGGTTACATGATTGTTGACGAATTTAGTTGTGCAGGTTTTAACACTAATAGTTTCAATAAGCTATTTGGGGGAATAAAT
>DATGZD010000121.1:0-2049 GCA_035297385.1 Candidatus Sulfotelmatobacter sp.
GCTTTAGGAATTAAACGTAAAATTGCTCTTCTCTGTTCTTTTTTGAGCGTTTCACATGCAATCTGTAAGAGAGCTTGTCCCTGAACCAAAAGAGCGTCTCCTGCGAGTAATGTGACGCTGGTTCCAAATCTACCAAGGACCGTCTTCCTTGAATATTTGCGAATTGACCTATCGATGATATCGTCGTGAAGGTCTCCTGATGAAGTAATCAAAACCATCGCTGTAGCAAAGGGGACCACATCTGCTGGATCGCCGTCGGTCATCTCACATGAAATTGACGTTAGAGTGGGAAAGATAGGGAGTACTCGTGGAAGTGTTACTTTAGCGTAATACCTTAAAGCAGAGGAGACTAGTCCTGCTTCATATTGAGACCTGATTATTTGATCTATTGCGTGCTCGACAATGTGTCTTCCCCTCTTGTCGATTATTTCCAGAACTGTCTCCATTAGCTTAATCTTGGAGTTCATATTTTTACCTTATATTGTAGGCAAGTATTTTTCATTTTGGATTATTGCTTTTGAACCAAGGAAAACTCTTAATAACTAATGGCTCAATTCAACAAGCTCCATGAATCATTTCAGCCAAATCGAGGAAAAATGGCGAACTCGTTGGGAAAAAGAACACATTTTCGAGGCAAATCCTGATTCGAAAATACAGAAAATCTTCGTTACTTTTCCTTACCCTTACATGAATGGACCACTACATGTAGGGCACACATTTACCGCTTCAAGGGTAGATGCTTATGCTAGGTTCAAACGGATGCAAGGTTATAATGTACTATGGCCTTGGGCTTGGCACTGGACGGGACAACCATTGCTTGGTGCTAGTGAACGCGTGGCGCGAGGTGATGAAGCTTACATTCGTGTACTTCGCGAAATTGATGGTGTCCCAGAAACTGAGCTAAAACGTTTTGTTGATCCCTTTTATATGGCTCAGTATTATACGAATGAAGGACGAATTATTGTAAGACGTATTGGATTCTCAATCGATTGGCGACGTGAGTTCACGACTATTATGCCTACTTATCAGAAATTCATAGAATGGCAATACATGAACTTGCGAGAAAAAGGCTATGTTAGCCGTGGGACACATCCCGTTGTTTGGTGTCCAAAAGATAAAAGTCCTACGGGTGATCATGATCGCCAAGTAGGAGAAGGTGTTACGCCTGAAGAATACATCCTAATTAAGTACAGATTAGAAGATGGACGAGTTTTGCCTGCCGCTACATTTCGTCCTGAAACAATCTATGGTGTGACAAATATGTGGATTAACCCCGATGCCACATATGTCGATGCCTTAGTAAACGGGGAAGAGTGGATTATAAGTCAGGAAGCTGCCGAAAAACTCAGGGAACAAGAACGCAAAGTTGAGGTTAAACAGAGTCTTAAGGGTAAAGAGCTCATCGGTAAGCTTTTCATCAACCCAGTCACAAAAAAGAAGTTTCCAATTTTGCCAGGCTGGTTCGTTGATTCAAAGACTGCTACTGGCGTAGTCTATAGTGTGCCCGCTCATGCACCTTTTGATTGGTTGGCACTAAGAGATTTGCAGGAAAAACCTGAAGTTCTCAAAGAATTCAGTGTAGCTGCTGAGGTGGTGAAGCAAATCAAACCTATTTCGCTCATTAAGGTTGAAGGGTTTGGTGAGTATCCGGCTGTTGAGATTGTTGAAAAAATGGGTGTCAAGAATCAATATGACTCAAAAGCTGACGAAGCTACAAAAGAATTGTACAAAAAAGAATTCCACGGTGGAGTACTCAAAGACAATTGTGGATCATATGCTGGTAAAACAGTTCGAGAAGCTAAAGATGTACTTATTGCAGATTTTAAACGTTTAGGCTACGCTGATAGCATGTATGATTTACCTGAACCCGTTGTCTGTCGTTGTTTGACGCCATGTATTGTGAAGGTGCTTAGTGACCAATGGTTCCTCAACTATAATGATAAAGAATGGAAAGAGAAAGCAAAGGAAGCAGTTGCCAGAATGGAGATTTATCCAGAAGCGGCTAGGCAATATTTTCTCACAGTCATTGATTGGTTAAAGGAGTGGGCT
>DATGZD010000122.1:0-8059 GCA_035297385.1 Candidatus Sulfotelmatobacter sp.
AAGGGTTTTCCCCCCAAAATCATACTGTCTAACTTCCAGACTTAATCTTGGGCTTTATATTTAGAATTTAGTTAGAAAGCAAAGAATAGGAAAGGGTTCCTTCAAATGGGAGGAAGTGAGAGTAACTCTTTGCTTTCCACAAGAGTCTGAGCATGTACTCTACTCTCATGAACAAATAATTTTCGAATTTAAATAGTATTTAATTTTATGAATCGATAATCAGTAACTCAAAGCATAAGGATTCAGTTTTCATTAAGTCTCCACTACACGCCTTAGTCGTAATAACACAGTATTGATAAACTAAAATTACTTTTCTTCACTTCTATGCGTGAAGCTCCAATAAGATTAGATTATCCTTAGCGCGCGCTAAAGGAAAAAAAGAGAAGGTTTAGCGAATGATTGCTGGATTCGGTGCTACCGTAAAGGGGCGCATCATTTCATTATCTTCGTGGTCAAGTATGTGGCAGTGATAGACGTAGTTTCCAGTAGTGGGGTCAAATGGATATATTGTTCCGTCTTGTTGTGTTAATCTTACTCTGAGTACGGTTACTTCGCCTGGGTTTACTTGAATTGTGTCTTTCCAAGTCATTTCGGTCGGTAAGGGGAGCACTTGTTTTCCTTGGAAGTAAGCTGTTGGGTTTAGAACTACAGGTGTATAGTATCTTGGGAATGGCGGTGCAACCAGTGTGTTTGTGATCGGATCGATTTGTAGCTTTAGCCAATCGGTAGTATACTTTGTGGTTTGAATTGGTTGTCTATTTACTAATTGGAACGTTACTAAGTGTGTGTGGATCGGATGTGCGTCAGCTGTTAGGTTGATTATAACCCAATCTTCAGTCGTTCCTTCCATAGGGGTTTCTGATACCGGAGCGTTGAAGTATTGGCCGTTTATGGTTACCATTACTGGTCCTGCTGGACCCATAACTTCGTTTAAGGTTATGTATCGTGTTTTGGTTGTTGCTGGCAGTGTTGGGAAGGCACCTGCTAGTGTTGGATTAAGAGCGGTAGGTAAGGTTAGAATTGTGGAAACTCCTTGAGTAATAGCTGTTCCTGTGGCTTTTACTGTAAATTGCATTACTTGTCCTGTTGTTTGTGGGTCTGCTGTGGCTCCGTTAGGGAATGGTGCTTTAGCAGTGTTTGTTAGGATGATTTTACTGTTGAGCATCGCCTGCGTGAATTGGACTAGAATATCAACTCGTTCGCCCGGGGCGATTGTGTATGTATTTGTCAAAACGGGTGCTTGTATGTATCCCCCATCTGCGCCAATTACAGTGAAGGTCATCTTTTTATCAAAGCTCAATGTGTAGAATCTTGCGTTTGAACCGTCAACGATTCTGAATCTATACCAGCCGGGTGTTACATCTAGATTTGGCCAGACACGACCGTTGACCATTATCGTGTCACCGAAGAATTCGGGTTGCCAGTATGGGTGGATTGTTGGGTTTATACCTAATTCTGGGAACCAGATTTCGCCGTTAGTTTTGAATGTGCGATCTTGTATGGCTATGGGGATCTCTGAAACTCCATATTGGAATGTTCTTGTTAGGTATTCGTCGAAGTTTGTTGCCGTCAGTGTGGTTATTGGGTTGGTGGTTGTTGGTTCTCTCAAGAGGTAGAATCCTGCTAAACCTGACATGACGTTTAATCTCGTTATGCCTAATGCGTGGTCGTGGTAGAAGAGGGTATCTGCTTCTTGTGCATTAGGATAGTAATACGTTGCTGCGTTAAGGGTTGATCCGCCGTATGTTGTGCTTTGAGCGTATGTGTATGATTCATCTGTATATGTTGCGTAGCTCGGGCCCGTAAGTCCAGTGCTTGTCCACCATGCTTCTGGTCCTCCGTCGTATTCTCCTTGAACTTCTGCTCCATGAAGATGCGTTACCAGTGGGACTGGTGCTTGTGCGTTTAGTGGTACGCCATTTGCGTTGTTAAGTTGTCCAATGTAACCTGGTGGATATGTTATGAATGGCCCACCTGTAGCGGAGAAAATGTCTCCATCTGGGAAGGCTCCTGTTGGGTTTGCCCAGTATAGCGTGGGATCAACTGCGAATGGTTGAACAGTGCTGCCTAGATTGTTTACCCATTTCACGGTTACTGGTGTTCCTCGTATTGTTTCGAAAGTTGAGGAAGGCGAATGGATAAAGTTAGTCAGGATCGTTCCATCTGGAACGCCAAGGGTTGCGCCTTTTGCGATTGAGGTTCCTTTGTAGCCCCATACGTTCGTTAATCCATCGGCGCTGCCAATCAGTGGGGTGCCTGTTGGTAAGACTCGTTGTCTTGCTTGATCCATAAGGATTGTGTATGTTGGTGTTTCTTCGCTTGAACTAAATACTGGGGGAACCACTAGTTGGTTGACGTATTTTGGTATTGTTTTAGGGTCTAAGGTAACTGGCATGGTTTTTACTGCCAGTGTGCTGGCGGCGAATGATGATGTGGCGATGACTGTTATCAGTATGGTTGTAAAGATTGCTATGGACTTCTTACTTTTTATTTGACGTGTTTGCAAATTCTAATCTCCAAGTCAGAATGATTTGATTGCTATTTATTGTATTGTGACTGTTTATAGACAGTCACAATAATAGTCGAAATTTTCTAGAAAAGAGTCATTTTCTTCTATATGATTTTTGATGATTGCATGCGGTAGGTTTGGTCTGCAATCTTTGCCATGCTTGATAGGTGAGTTGAAATAAGGATTGTTTTTCCTTCATCTCGAAGTTTATTGAAAGAACTGATGATTTGCTGTGCCGAAGAATCATCAACGAAGGTTAGGGGTTCGTCAGCGATTATTATTTTCGGTTCAGTAATTAATGCTCTTGCGACTGCCACGCGTTGTTGTTGGCCGCCTGATAGTTGTTCAACGCTGAAAAGAGACCGGTCTTGAAGCCCTAAGTCGCTTAGGAGTTTTAGTGCTTTTTCTTCATAGTCTGATAAGTTGACGTCATGACAGATAAGCGGTGTCATCACGTTTTCTAGAGCGTTCAGGTTGGGTAGTAGGTTAATATGTTGAAAGATGAACCCTATGTTTTTTCTTCGGAAGACTGCTCTCCAATTATCGGAGTAGGTTGATAGATCTTCTCCGTCAATCATAACTTTTCCTGACGTAGCTGTTAACAGTTGGCCTATCATACTCATGAGTGTGGTTTTTCCGCAACCGCTTGGTCCCACTAAGGCGGTGATTTGTCCTTCTTTCACAGTTATGTTTACGTCTTTTACTGCTTCAACTTGGTTTTTCTTGTTGGGGTTGTAGATTTTTGTTAGTTTTTCTGTTTTGATCATGCTCGGGCACCTCGCATTGAGATATCTGGGTCTACTGTAGCGTTTAGCCAAGATGGGATGACTATTGCGAATAGTAGAGGCACGATGCTGATGACGTATGTTAAGAATACGGTTTCTGCGCTGATTAACAGGGGGACGGGAAATGCTGGGTAGAGGGTAGCCCAGCCCAGGATGAAGTCTTTTAGTACAGGTGCATTCAGAACCGAATCGAAGAGGATTCCAACAATCAGGCCGATTGAGCCTGCTAAGAATCCTAGAACTGTTCCTTCGATAAGTCTTATTTGGATGATGTCTGATGTTGAGAATCCGAGTGCCTTTAAGAGCCCTATTTCGAACTTGGATTCATGGCCCACGACAACTGTTTGGTTGAAGGCGACGATTGCCACTGCGATTAGTACTAGTATCCACAGTATTGAGAAATATCCAGACTTTGATCCATAAGTGACTTCTTGGGCACTGGCGATTATATCTTTGGTTAGCACCCTTACGTTTGGCAATTCGCTGGTTTCTCTGGCTATGAAGTTGACTTGTGTTCGGTAGAATTGAGGATCTATTTCTTCAGTGTATATCAAGAGGTCTGTTGCTTTGCCTTCGGGGACGTCGAAGAAGAGGCGTGCATCAGTTTTGGTCATGAGGATTGTGTCTGAGTTGTAGATTCCTGATTCTGTGTTGAAGACACCTACGATCTTGAATTTGTGAACTTGGTTTGATTCGGAGATTAAAGAGAGGACATTTCCTACTTTGGCTCCAAGCAGGTCGGCTACTGCTTTTCCCATGACGACGGTGCTATCCTGGTCGGCTTCAAGGAAGGTACCTGACTCTATTGGATAAGCAGAGTCTAGGTTAATGATTGGGGTTTCTGTGTCGATGCCTACTATGACTACAAGTGTGTTTCCAATGTTTCCATACCCCCAGATTCTGTCGATTACGGTTTTCACTCCTAGCGTAGGTTGAATTAGCGGGATGTAGCTGGTGTTGATGAAGGTTTGTCTTCCATTTTGGATAGCTTGAACGGTTATGTCTGGCGCGTATTTTAGGCTGATTTGTCCATCTCTGGAGATGCCGTCTTTTATGAAGAGCATCGAAGATATCAGGGCGGTCGCTGTGACTAGACTTATGAGAATTACGAATGTTCGTATTCGGTATCTTTTGATGCAACTTAGTGAATAGTTTACTAGGTTCCCGAATCTTCTGCTCATTTGTCGCTTCCACTCAAGGTTATGTTTGCTAAGTATTGATAGTCTTCGAAGGGTGCGCCGGTTGAGAAGTAATAACAGTATCCTCCAGGTTGGTCGTATAAGCCAGTGCAGATTATTTCCAGTTTGGGGTTTCGTGCGGCGGGGTTAAGGTTGCCTATGGCTATGCTTGGTAGTCCAGTTATTTTGCGTATGGGTTCTTGGGTTTGTTCTTTAAGGTTCCAGCTTAATTCGCTTATGACGCACAGAACTAGAACTGTTAGGGTCAGGAGAAAAACTGCGATCAGGATTAGCCGGTTTTTCATTTTATCTGCTTCCTCTGAAGGTGATTTGATAGGATATTGTGCCTAGAAAGGCGTTTGGGCCGTTGGATTCGAAGACTAAGTCGTTTAAGCCGAACATGGATGTTAGCGGTTCGACCCAGTCTAGTCCAGAGAAAGAGACCAAGTTTAATGTTATTTTTTTGGATTCTTGAGTCACTGACACTGTGGCGACATGTTTGTAGTTACAAAATATGTCAAAATCGCCTGGTTTATCGATTGAGTCGAAATAGAGATCTAGTACAATAATGGATGGGTCGTAGCTTGTGTAGTTGAACCTTACTAATGCGGGCTGGTCTTTGATTATGGATATGTAATGGATTGGAGTCGTTTTTTGGGTGTAGGAGTCTAATGACTCATATTGTTGTGATGAGCCAAGATCTGGCGTTAACCATAGAAAGGTCATGGCGGAGGCTACTATGCCTATGATAATAGCGATTTCTAAGATGAATAGTCCTTTCAGTTTCACTGTCTTTTCATCTTTCCTTGAGTATTGTTATGCTAAATTGAATGATCCGAGTAGAATTTGTATAATTAGTAGGATCGTGCCGATGACGGCGAATCCGATGCTGACTTTTAGATATGTTTTTAATTTCCCAGAGATGCCTTCTTTTAGGTCTATTTTTTGTGAGGATCTCTGGAAAAGGAAGCTCCAGAAGATAAGAGCTATGGAGAGGCAGTAGGCTGAGATTACTCCCCATAGTAATGGATATTTGTATGTTATGAAGCAGAATGGGCAGCCGATGTTGAATAGGCCTGAGGCGGAATTAGGGTAGACTACCATGCAGCAGGTAACTACTAAGGGTCTTAAGGAGGTGAAGAAGGCGACATCAAGAAATGCGTCGATCAGGAGAAGTGGAAGGAGGAGCAGGAACCCTTTTGATATTGTCGCCATCATGGGGGATCCTTGCATTTTTCTATTGAAGAAATCAAAGAAGAGCCAGCCGCCAAAGGCGAACATGCTGAATAGTTTTATGCCTAAGTCGAGCCAGGAAAATGGGTATCCTGCTTGGAAGACTCCGAATTCGCACATGGCGCCTGGTACAGAGGAAATTAGTGATATGACTGTTATCCAGAAAAGGGGTATGGCTAGTATTCTTGTTGATAGGACTAGCCAGCCGACTGTCGAGATTAGGGTGAAGTCTTTTTCGAGTTCGTATTTTTTGTCAGCTAACGCATCTTTTACGTTTTCATGTATTTTGTATGCTTTGATTCCGGCGTAGGAGCCTATGATTAGGGCGAATAGTGCTATGGCTAAGCTTACGGAGACGTACAGGTTTATGATCATTTTTTCACTTAGTTGTCTTTAGTTTTTTGAATGCAAAGATCGATATCACAATAATTATGATGCCTACTGTGATTATTGTGATGAATACTGATGCTGAGGGGGTGTTATCTAAGGGTTGTGCATACCATGTTTGTATGGCCTCTGAGACTGTTTTAATCTCAGTTGCTGTTGGGAGTGCGTATTGTTGCTCGGGCGAAGTGTAGCTGGAGTAGCCATAAGCGAGGAGGTTATCTGCTGCGGTTTGGTTGTATGCTGCTCTTGCGGTAACGCAGTTGCCGCCGCGTAGAAATAGGGCAGTTGATGGGCTTACTGTGATGGTTTGGCCGTATCCTTTTGAGTCAATTGTTATGGGGTAGCCGGGTCCGTACCAGTCACAGGTGGTTTCTATGTGTAAGGTATCATATTTGTTGATTAGTTCTAGTGTGCACATGAAGCATTCGACGTAGTGTGTGTTTCCTTGTCCGTCAGTTACTCTGTAGCGCCATTGTGAGTCGGCGGTTACGGTCATGCCACATGCTTCGCATGTTGTTGGATCAAGGGTTAATCCTGAGTACTTGGCTACAGCTTGATATATGTTCATTTGCGTAGCGTTTTTTATTACTGTTGCGTTAGTGAGGGGGGAGAGCCAAATTGAGGTTCCGTTTTTTGGCTGAGAGAGAAGTGCATCAGCGGCCTGTGAATCGTAAACGAGTCGATTTTTGGCGCAGCTACCCCCTGCGATGATGAGCGCCGTCTTAGGGGTTACTGTTACGTTGTTTCCGTGGTTTGTGGCTGTTATTGTGATCGGATGGGTAGGACCATGGTAGTCGCAGAAAGATGTTATGTTGAGTGAAGAATAGGTTTTTAGCAGTTTTAGGGCGCATATGGGGCAACAAGCAATGTGGGTATTTCCTTTTGTATCGACAATTTTGAATCGTGTTTGGCCTGTCACATCAACTGTCATTCCACATTGTTCGCAGGTCTTGTCTTGGGACTGAGTTTGAGCTAAAACCATTCCAAAGAATGTTGATGTCAAAATAACTAGAAATAGAATAGAGAAAGAGCATCCTTTAGGCGAATTAATCACACATATCACACAACTTATGAGGAATGCCTATTGTCTTTTTTAAAGGTTTTTTTAAAAGGTTTGTTGTTGCTATTGTACAACAACAATGACATGCTATACCGAGGCGGTGTTGCATAGCTGTGATTCTGAATAAGAACCTTAAACATGACGTGATAATTCAACCATGCATATCTTGCATATAAGTGTTCTCGAAGGCACCATGAGACTTTAGTCATACAAAAGCGTGCTATCAAGAAAAAAATGGGATTTGCGGGTGACATCTCCACTCGGTAATGGGTTCAATTCCAATCTCCGTATCAATAGTATAGGGATTCGGCTCAAACCCGCATAATCTTCACTCTAGCAAGCAACCGTTGTCTAAACGACGGACAAGCTCACGCGCTAATCTTTTTCGAAAAGCACACGTAAAAGCCCCTTCTATAAGCTCTAATGCAGTCGGTTACCTACTTTGGTGACTAGCCATTCTTTATCTGTTTACTGGAGCTTTTGGTGATCTGCTGATCACTCGATGAAGAAGGAGGTGAAAAAGTAGTGCAGAAAATCGTCAGAGTTTCTGTTGCGGTTGCTTTCATTCTTGCGATTGGAACAATGGGATTTGCTAATGCTACGACGAGGATTCTGAAAGAGTGCAACATGGTTTATTGGACTTCAGATGACGAAACGCTTAAGGGAGTCCCAGGAAATCAGGTTTCAGACTTCAAACTAACTCTTAACGGAAACACAGATCCAACCTTCTGGTATTACCTGAACATCAAATTCATCAAACCCGACTTGCCTCCTGGAGTGTACATGTTTTATCTGACTCCTCCTCCTGTCGCAGACACAACTTTCTGGAACTACTGGGCGGCTAAGGATGTGACTCTTGCGCATTTCCTTGCCCACGTTAGTGATAGTCCGTTGACATGGCCATGGC
>DATGZD010000123.1:0-22289 GCA_035297385.1 Candidatus Sulfotelmatobacter sp.
GGTTGCTGACCGCAAATGCTGGAGAATCCCAGTCATGGAAGGCAATTTCATCGTCGAAGACGGCTTCGGTGCACAAGAAGGCGTTGCAGGCGGAAACTTTATGATATTCTCCGAAACCCAAGAAGCTGGCTTGAAAGCTGCAGAAGCAGCCGCAGATGCTATTCGTCGGAACGCTCCCGACGTGATTATGCAGTTTCCAGGAGGAATTTGTCGTGCGGGCAGCAAAGCAGGTTCACTCAAGTATAAACTCAAAGCGTCAACCAATCATCCCTATTGTCCAACTTTGCGTGCACTAGTCCCTGATACTGTGGTTCCTGAAGGCGTGACCTGTGTCTATGAGATCGTTATGAACGGCTTATCGCTTGATGCTGTAAAGAATGGTATGAAACAAGGAGTAATTGCTGCAGCTGCAGTGCCGGGAGTTGTTAAGATTTCATCTGGCAATTATGGCGGAAAACTTGGGCCATTTAAAGCCTTCTTGAAAGATGCTATAGGCGCACAGTAACTTTTCAATTTTTTGCTACATAACTTTTATCTGATTAAATGTAACGTTAGATTAACGTTAACTATATTATTCGTGAAAAAATTGAGTACGCAGAAAAAGACCTCGTTAGAGCTGTATAGATTACGAAAAACACTGAATATGCTAGCTAGCAAAGAGGGTAGTCACACAGAACTCATCACTCTCTACGTTCCGCCAGGAAAACAAATCAGTGATGCCCTAAACATGCTACGTGAAGAGTATGGAACAGCTAGCAACATAAAATCTAATGTGACTCGTAAGAATGTCCTTGATGCTCTTGTTAGGGTTCAGCAACGACTTAAACTCTTCAAAGACCCGGGCGAGAAGGGTATAGTAATCTTTGCTGGGGCTCTTCCGCAGGATGGTGGCGGACCAGGAACCGAACGTATGGAAACATACGTAATCTCGCCTCCTGAACCGATTAAAATCTACTTGTACCGTTGTGATTCACGTTTTCATACTGAGCATCTACAGGAGATGCTTCGAGAGAAGGAGACATATGGAATTCTATTGATTGATGCCTCAGATGCAACGATTGCAACACTGCAGGGTAAACGGTTGGATATTGTCAGACAGATGTATTCAGGTGTAACAGGCAAAACTCGTGCTGGTGGACAATCTGCACGACGTTATGAAAGATTGCGAGACATGCAACTAAATGAGTATTTTCATCGAGTAGGAAATCATGCGAATGAAATATTTTTGCCAATTGATACGTTAAAAGGGATCATTCTTGCTGGTCCTGGACCAACAAAATATGATTTTCAAAAAGGAGAGTACCTTAACTATCAACTAAAAGCCAAAATCTTGGATGTAGTTGATACAGCTTATGTGGAAGAACAGGGCGTTAAAGAAGTTGTAGAGAAAGCGCCCGAAATCATGCGTAAAGTTCGCTACATTGAAGAGAAACAGATAATGCAAAAGTTCCTCTACGAAGTGGGCCATGACACTGGCATGATAACATACGGTGAAGCAGAAGTCCGTAAAGCCTTGCAGGCTGGTGCTGTACGAACTTTACTCTTATCTGAGAGTCTAGATATTCAACGTGTTGTTGTTAAGTGTGGAGCATGTAGCTATGAGGAACACGAGACGGTTAAAGCAGCGAATATGGTAGAATTCGAAAAAAGCTTAGTTGGAAAACCTTGCCCCAAATGTTCAGCGCCATCTCTCGCTATAACAGAAAAAACAGATATCGTAGATAATTTAGCACAATTGGCTGAGTACTCCAATACAGATGTAGAAATGATATCTACAGAAACCGAGGAAGGTCAGATGCTTAAGAATGCATTCGGCGGAATAGCAGCTATGCTAAGGTTCAAAACAAACCTGACTAATAAATAATCATCTATCCCGCTAGTTATTTGAAACTACAGCTAAAATACGTCAGGCTTTGAATTGTTGACCTTTTCCGTATTGTTTTTAAATTAGCAGGACAAGTATTGATTTCAACAAAATTCATCAAACGAAAGAATCAGAATGAAACTGACCTTTAATAAATACCAATCCATATTTGTAGTTTTTTTGATATCGATTATTTTAGTTTCAGCAGTATCCTACTATTATGCTCAAACTCAGACCTCAACTTCTTCTCAAACGCCATCCACATCATCTAACTCCTCACCTCAGCCACCATCTTCTTCCTCTAACTCTTCTTCATTGCCTTCCCAAACTCCTACTCAACCATCGATGCCTTCCTCTCCTTCATTGAATCAATCCACAAATCCAGGTTCAACAAAATCTCCTCCAACCGTTCCTGCGATAAGTATTGGAAATCTAATCATAAATCCAACTGAATCATGGCCTGGCGATTTAATTACAATTTCAGCACAGTTGACTAACACAGGGACAAACGGGTCTATATCGGTGATTCTCAAAATTAACGACGAAGCAATAGACAATAAAACTGTCGAAGTTTCAGCAGTGTCGTCCACAACAGTAGCTTTCACTGTAACTGAGACAAACATAGGAGCTTATAGAGTCCAAATTAATACATTAACCGGATCTTTCAATGTTGTCCCATTTGGCATGCACACCCTCTCAATCAATACCGCTTATTCTGGTTTAGAATTCACGCTGAATGGAAAATCTAATACTACACCTTTCTCTGTTCTCCTAAGCGCTGGAACTTATACGATTGCTATGCCTGCCGCAGTTAATACCTACACTTTTCAAAGGTGGGAAGATGGATCAACAAACCCAACAAGAACAATAAATCTCGCAAGCCCGATGTCACTTTACGCATACTTTAGCGGTGCAAGCGGCAGAGGTTCATGCCCTTCCTTATACGTCTGGAATGGAACTGGATACAAGTATGCTTCGGAGATTTCTGATGGTCCAGGTTGGCTCGGCTTCGTCAATTATTATAGACCAGATGGAACAATTGCTTTTGCCTACAGTGATCCATGGAGTTATATCAAGTTAGACAGCACTCAGCTCCAGCCAGCGAACAACTATTATAGAATGGCTATTACTGAAGATTCTGATGAGATATTTTACTTAGATTCAGTCAAGTTAGTAGCAGTAGATCATCAACCAGATGTTGACGTTTACTCAACCCGCGGAACTTATCTCTATAATCTTTCTGGGTTAGGCACCGTTTATACTGTGAACAAAAATCCGTCTACGCCCATCATAGCTATGAATAATGGACAAGATGTGCTCGATAGTATCAAAAAACAAGATGGAGCTTACACTGTAGCACAAAGATGGACCTGGAATACGTTTGATTTGAATCTTGGCAACTTAACGGGTGCCAAACAAATAAAGCTAGTTGTCACTGCCGTGGTTGCATGGCCCACGAACCAAGCAGGAGGTGATTGGGCTTCCCAATTCGCTTCACAACCAGGTGTGGTACCGTCGCCACCTCCTTATATGGAAGTCAAAGATGAAAACGGCAATTGGATACCTGTTCCGAACGATCGAGAGTTTCCAATGCCTCCTGTCAATCCTAACACTTTTGTCGTTAACCTCACAGGGCTGTTCCCAACTAATGATTATTCACTGAGGATCCTGTATTATCAAGACATTAGTTTTGATTACATCGCTGTCGATACAACACAACCTCAACAAATCTTCATGACTTCTATAGAACCAACCCATGCAAACTTTAATCAGTTATTCATAACAAATTCAACCTCTTCAGGAAACTTCACACGCTATGGCAATGTACTTAACCTATTATCGAATCCAGATGGCATGTATGTAATAGGGCGGCAAGGAGACAGTGTTTCAATAGAATTTCCATTTGATGCTAACCCGATCCCCCAAGGAATGGTGAGAGACTATTTTATCTTTGCTTCAGTCTGGTTCAAAGGAAACGGACTATCTTACTTGCCCTTTACTGTAGATCCATTACCTTTTCATAATATGAGCAGCTACCTATATCCAACTACTGAAAGCTATCCGTATGATCCCGTACATATGACATACCTAAAAGATTACAACAGCAGGATAATTACTAGTTAGTCTCTTGTTTTTGGGAATTAAATCCTTGATCACAGATTTAGAAATGATTAAGATAATCATCAACAAAAGAGCCCTAACTATCCTATTCGCCAAAAAGATTTATCTCACTGAAAGAAGACTAACCTAAACGCTGCCTTCGTTGATACAGTTCAACGCGGCAGAGTGGCCGGGGTAGCCTAGCCTGGCTAGGGCGCCAGACTCATAATCTGGAGAGACAAGGGACCAGACGCCCTATCCCAGAAGTCGCGGGCTCGAAGCTGAAAATAAGCGAGAATCCCGCCCCCGGCACCAAAAACAAATTGATATCTTATTTCGTTACATAGATCCATTGCATAATAAATACGTCTAACAGTTTGCCAAACTTTTGGCCAACTTCTCGCATAACTCCGATAAACTCGAAACCCTCTGATTCGAAAAGATGTACGCTCGCTTCGTTATTTCTCGTAACTCTAGCAATAACTGTGTGGAGGTTTGCTTTTTCACCTTCTTCAAGAAGTGCTTTCAAGAGTTTTCGTCCTATACCTTCTCCTTGATGCTCTTTTTTAACGTATAATGAGACCTCTGCTGTGCCTGAGTAGGCACATCTATCAGACCATTTAGTTAGAGATGCCCATCCCATAATTTGTCCATTCTGTTCTGCAACGAGCAGAGGATGACTGTCGTCATGCTCAGTGAACCATAATTTCTGATTTTTGGCGGTTTTGGGTTCAGTATCAAGCGTAGCGACGGTATGCAATATGGCTTCATTGTAGATTTCAGTTATTGTGTCCAAATCTTTCAGGAGTGCTCTTCTGATGTTTAGCACGGTAAATTCACTCATTCTTGTTTATTTCTCTAGTCTGCTTAATTACCCACTCTTTATCAGATTTAGTCAGTCTGTTTTTCTTAAGATTCTCTTTCATGATCCAAAGAACATTTTTATCCTTAGTCTGTATCCATTTTTCCATTAGATTCTTGCCCTTTGTAGGATTCGCTACGACCGCAACGCTCCAACAGTAGCCTAAGCCTTTCTTAAGAACGTTAAAATCTTCATCCTTTTCACAATGAAGACCAACAATTGAAGTGGTTATATCGTTAAGTATATCGAGAACCGCAGCTGTGATAATTTCTGTTTTTAACAATCGAGGTTCACAGAGTGCTGCAGCAGCTGCTCTTTTTTCAAGAAAATTGCCGACGCTCAATTCTTTCGCTTCATGAAGTGCAAGATTTATTTCTGCGTCCCCAATTCTTTGAATCGCCATAGCAACTGCTTCTCTGATTCTCCAACGTGAGTCAGAGGCAAAATGACGGATATCTTTTAGGTATTCTTTTTTGCCTCTGTTAACTAATGTGCCGAGTCCAACCACGCCACAAAATGTTAGGAAAACCTTAGCAGAGTCAACTGGAGCTTCGTCTGGTTTGATCTTAATGTATTCTCGAATTAGTTTCTCGTTACCAATTTCTGCAAACGCTCTGGCTAATTCAAGGTTACCCCGCGGTCCTGGTAGCCCAGATTCACCCAAGAGATAAGCGTCCCACTCTTTTAATGTCTTCAACTTCTCAATGTAAAACCCTACTTTGCTTGTCATCTAGAGCCCAAATATTAGTTTGATTAAAATTGCATTCCATAAGTAGAATAAAAACTAATGCGTATGTGCTCATTAGACATTATATTTATAAAAAACAAGCTGATAACCAAGAACGGTGGAAATAATGAATTGTCCTAAATGTGGAAACATAGTCCCTGAAGGCGCAAGCTTCTGTCCTAACTGTGGCACTTTACTCACTTCAGCCTCCGCTTTCATGATTGTTACAACTCCAACGATTGCAGGTTACAGAATAAAGAGAGTCTTAGGTGTTGTTACTGGTCTAACTCCCCGTACACGAGGAATTTTCGGCAAATTTATCGCGGGGTTTGAATCAATGATAGGTGGAGAAGTAACCGCCTTTACATCTGAAGTTGAGAAAGCACGTTGGGAAGCCATTGACAGAGCAAAATCCAAAGCCATCGCACTTGGCGCAAATGGCATAATCGGTTTAGATGTGGAAACCTCAGATTTAGGGTTACAGTCAGGCATTGTATTGTTTTCAGCTACGGGAACTGCTGTAATCATAGAGCCAGAACAGGATTCAAAAGACATTTAGATTCAATAACTCATCATTCTTTAAGAGAGTCAAATCTTCTATTCAATAGAGCGTTTATGAGACTGAATTATCATAATGACGATTAAGATGATCGCTTATGGTAAGCCAAGCTGACTGGCCACAGATTCTACTCAACTGCAAAAATAATGTGAAAACTCATGTTCAACCATTACATGATATGCTGAAGGAGCCACAGCCTGACTTAGGCATAGGTGCTGGTGGTGACAGGACGAAACTTGCCGATCTAACAGCCGAAAAGGCTGTGGTTGAAACGCTATTGGAAAATGGCATTTCATTTACGTTAATAAGTGAAGAATCAGGTACCCAAAAATTCGGTGACAAACCAGACGCTTGTTATGCAACGGTTGACCCTATCGATGGCACAACAAATTTTGTGCGTTTTTTACCCTTCTTCTGTACCTCTATTGCTATTTCAGATAAACCTGTATCATCAAGAGTTTTCGCTGCATGCGTTACCGATCTCTTTCATGATATAACCTACACAGCGTTTAAGGACAAAGGCGCTTTCCGTGATGGAAAAAAAATCAAGCCCTCAACGACAAAATCATTAGATGCCGATGAAACAGTTATTGGTTTAGACTTAAACACATATAAACTCAAATCAGTCGCTTCACAACTCTCCAACTTAATTCAAGAAACCAGACATATTCGCCATTTCGGCGCTAACGCTCTCGAACTCTGCTACGTAGCCGACGGTCTGACAGATGCCTTCATAGATCTACGGGGAAGGCTCCGCGCAACTGATGTTGCCGCAGGCTTTTTCATTATTGAAGAAGCAGGTGGAATTTTGACTTCTCCTCAAGGCAAGCCCATAGATCTAAAGCTAGATCCAAGGGAAACCGTGAAGTTTGTAGCGTCAGGAAATAAGGAGATCCATAGAAGAATTCTCAATTTAGTAAAATAAGTATTCTTAAAAGGAAAGTTCATGTTCACGCTCTTATTGCCTCATGCTGCTGCTTTAGTTGAGAATGGAAAAACACGGACCCTAGTTATTGCTGATCCACATATCGGCTGGGAGAATGCACTTCAAGAAAAGGGCATTCATGTGCCCAGTCAAACCATAAAAATCCTGAATAAACTAATATCTTTACTCTTGGAATACAAGCCGGATCGCCTTCTCATTCTTGGAGATGTCAAGTTTACTGTTGTAAAGAGCGAGCCAAGCGAATGGCATGATATCCCTGACTTCTTCAATCAACTTCAACATTACGTTAAGAGAATAAGTATAGTTCGCGGAAATCATGATGCTAATCTCGAGCCATTGCTGCCCGAAAATGTGGTGCTTCTTCCAGCAACGGGTACAATAGTTGATGATGTAGGTTTATTTCATGGACACAAATGGCTATCACCTGGTCTATTGGAATGCAAAACATTGGTGATGGGACACGTGCATCCTGTAGTTGTTTTTCGTGATCCTTCAGGCTTTAAGTTAACGCGCCAAGTATGGGTGAAGGCAAACTGCAACTCTCACATGCTGACCAAATTTCTCTTAGAAAAACATGAAATAAAAATTGAAGGAACAGTGGAAGAGACTCTACAAAGACATTATCATATTAAATCCAAGGCGAAACAAGTCTTCCTGATGCCAAGTTTCAATGATTTTCTTGGTGGAAGGGCTCTCAATGAAACACGATCAGGATCGGAAGGGCAAGCTACAATGATTGGACCCATGCTTCGGTCTGGAATTCTAGATATGGATAATGCAGAAATCTATTTGCTGGATGGAACGTACCTTGACACGCTCAATCAACTAAGAAGAATCTGATAGTTAAAAAGTCTAGAATGATATGTTCAAACATTATTTTTCATATCATAATCCTTATTGGAATGGAAATATAGGTATTTTTGATAGGTGAAAAAAGTTATGTCTCAAGATGATGAAGATTACCCTGAATGGTTCCGCAGACGGCGTAGAGACCCATTCTTTGGAGATATAGATCGCATGTTCCAAGAAATGGAGAAAATGATGGAAGAAGAATTCAAGAACTTCACCGAGAACGTGCCCAAAGATTACGTGAAAGAACGTAAACTTCCAGACGGTAGCACCGTGAAAGAATTCGGCCCCTTCGTCTATGGTTACAGTATGAAAATAGGTCCAGACGGCAAGCCTGAGGTTCAAGAATTTGGAAATTTGAGAAAAAGCCTGAAGGGTCCAGAAGTCAAAGAAGAACGAGAACCATTAGTAGACATTGTGGAAACAAATGCTGAGGTTCGCGTAGTAGTAGAAATGCCAGGTGTTGAAAAGAGTGACATTAAACTGCATGGTACAGAAGATTCGCTCACAATTGCAGTCGATACTCCACAATACAAATACTACAAAGATGTCACATTACCAGCAAAAGTAAAAGTTAAGGAAGCACATTCGACCTACAAGAATGGTGTTCTCGAAGTTATAATTCCAAAAGCTGAGCCATCCAGATCGCCAAAAGGCGAACCGATCAATGTAGAATAAATTAAGTTAGTGTATCGAAAAATGAGTGAAATAAAAATCGAAAAACAAAATGAAAAGCCTTTAGAAAAGCAAAAGGAACATGATGAAGCTGCTGAGATAGAAACCCTAAACACAATATGTAGAGAAGCTAAGATAGAAGGCAAACTTTCAGGAAAGAACCTAACCGACCTCTATGAATTGTTCGGACAACAATTCACAAAATCATTAGAAGCCCTAAAAGAGAATCGCGTTAAAAAATACATCTTCAAGCCTAGTGGTCGAATCGTCTGGATAGTTGTCGGACGCGAAAGAGACTACTTATTGATGCCGGAAGCTGAGTTCTGTACCTGTGACGACTTCTACTTTCGAGTGCTCGACAGAAAAATCCATCTATGCTACCATTTGATTGCACAGAAAATCGCCCGCAACTTGGGTTGGTACGAGACCATCGAAGAAAGTGATGACTTGTATCCTTCATTGATGGAAGAGTGGAAAAAAGCTACTCCTTAAATATGCAAATGTTACATGACTAAGAGGTAACAGGGGAAAAACATATGGATTTAGGCGCTTACTTCCAGACCATGGAATACGTACTAATGACATCCACGTTCATCGCATTAGTATTAGTCTTCTTGTATATGTTCCATGGAAAAGAAGACGAAACAAACGAATAAACGTAATTATAATTCTTTCAACTTTTTCTTCGAAGCAAAAACAACAACACAACCATAATTATAGCAATAACTATACCTACTATAATTAGCCATGCTGCGTTAGGTCCTGCACCGAACACGATTGGAAATGGACCAATGAATATTACTCCACCGATGCTCGAAGAGCCATCTGCCAAAAATGAGCCTATAACAACCAAGACTATACCAATTATGATTACAACAAAACCTATGGATAAAGCCAAGAGTAATTTACCCGAAACTTCAATTCCCTCCTCAACTTCAGGTTCCTTCGTATCTTCGGTCATTCATATTTCACCTCAAGAAATACTGAGCAATAATCACTATTAGAACAATTACCATGAGCACAATCGCCAAAAGTATTACAGTTTTTAACGATTTCCTATCTGTTCCAAATATTATGGGAACAGGACCAATCATAATGACCCCACCGCCTCTAACTCTTCCCCTGCCTTTGCCTGCAGACTTACTTGAGATTAATAGAATTGCAAGTATAATTATGAAAACGCCAATGATAATTAACACTATGCCTGTCGATTGGAGAAATTCAATGACCGCCAACTTCTTTTTTTCTCCAAAAACCAATTAGATTCTGATTGTAATAAACATGATTAATCTTTGCTTCTAAATGCGGAAACAGTTTAATGCGGCTTATACGCTTTAGCTCTTGTGAAATCTCGCGAAATGATGGATAACGAAATTGTTCAAACCATTCTGAATAAATGTCCAGACCTTACAGAGAACCAGATCCTTGCAATGCTCCAAGCAGAAAAAAATAGAACTAATGGCTTAATAGCTGACAAGACATTACTGAGAATAATCGCAACCAACCATGGCGTTGAGCTTCCTAAAGAGTCTACAAACGACTGCAAATTGTTAATTAGTTATTTGATTCCGAGTCTAAACAATGTTACGATTGTCGGCCGTATAGTTGCAGTCTATCCAGCTAAAGCTTTTGAGGGAGTTAAACCAGGAAAGTATGCCAGTCTGATTATTGCTGATAAAGATGAATTGCTACGAGTGATGTTGTGGAATAATAAGGCGGATTTAATTGAATCAGGCATTGTAAAAGTTGGTCAAGTTGTACGTTTCATGCGAGGTTACACGAAAGCAGATCGTAATGGTAAAACAGAATTGCATATCGGAGAAAAAAGCGACGTTGAAGTTGATCCACAAGATATAAACAAAGAAGATTATCCATCGATAGGTCATTTCGTTTCTCCCGTCAAAGGAATAAAAGAATCAAAACAATCAATTCACTTAGTTGGAAAAGTGGAGAATATTTCTCCTTTGTCAACATTTACTCGTCAAGATAATAGTGTAGGAAAAGTCTTACGTTTTAGAATTAGAGATATGACTGGCGATATTGAGGTAGTTGCATGGAATGAGAAGGCAGAGAAGCTAGAAGCTTCGCTTAAGAATGCAGCAGAGCTTATTCTCATAAATGCAAGGGTTAAGCCTGCTTCTAGCAATAGCTTCGAAGTCCATGTTGACGAATTTACTTATGTTGAAGTCTTCGATGGTTTAAAACAATAATAATTCTTGTCCGATTTTGATTTAAGAAATTCAATAACTCGCCTATTATCCAAGGACAAAAAGTCTTATTATTATTTATGTTTATGATATGTCTACTTTATTTCGATAATGGTTTAACACTTTTCTTTGGAAAATTGCTTCATAAATAAGAAAACAGATTTTCCACAAATCAGTCAGTAGTTTATCTTCTAACAACGATTTGAATTGGTTTTCCTGTTTGTTTCTTTATAGCATCCATCCATGTTTTCAATGAAATCTTCTGCAAATCTTCATCACTCAAGTTACGCTTCTCAGCTTCTGAACATCTCACCTTCCAGTTAAGTTCTTCGTGTAATTGCAGGATTTGGAGATGATCATCTCTGTTGCCGAAAGTGCTAAAATGAGAGTCAAAGTTCTTAAAGTACGCCTGGTCCTGTCTTGGATGAGGATGTGGGAGCGGACACTTATAGAATTCGTTCTTGTCTAGTTTTTTTGCCTCTTGACTCATTCGCTACATCTCCTGTGTTTTTGTCCCAGTCTTTTTCAGTCAACCTTTAGGGATTAGAGGAACATAAAACATTTTTGCTTTTTAAAGTCATTGGTCACCTAATTACATGATGTTACTTCAGGGATAGGGTTGAACAATTTTCTTCAACCGTACGATTAAGCGTTAATTCTGCCATGTTTCTGCCATAATCCATAATTCGTCGTGAGCTGTCAAAGATTAACCTAAATACAGAAGCTACATTAGGATCCAATTTTTTGCTAGACATTAGCATTATCAGCTCGTTTTCTAAAGCTATATATCCTTCTCGTTGTGAGATTATTTTTTCTGCATCTTTGTATTCACGCTTAAACATAGCTTTCATGGAATCTTCAAACAAATGATGCGCCAAATTGTTAAAGTGTAATAATTGTGCATGAATCTCTTCATCATCTATTGGACCCTTCAAAAAGAGCGTTCCATTATCGATCATCTTCTGGAATGTGCCCAAATTATTAATTATATTCGTAGCGTTTTCTCCGATATTTTCTATCTCATTCACGGCTATTCTGTACAACAGAAATTCTTTGGGTGTTCTGAATCCAAGTTCCCTGAATAGACTGCGTTCAATGCCATACTTCAATTGACGGATGATATACAAGCCTAGACGGTTCACATCATTGCGAGCATTAATAACACTGTCAAAAAGTGAAGTACTGTGATTTTTTAAAGCTGCGATAGCATCCTTATTCGCAGATAGCGCTACAATCGCCATTCTCCTAATTGCTTTTTCGATAGAAAACTCTGAATGTTTGATAAGAATTTGAATAGTAATCTCATCATCTGTCTCATCAATAATCTCTGAACCTAAGAAAGTATCTCTAACAAAATTCTTTGTTTCTGTCTTGTATTTTTCTGCATCTTCTACACTCTTAAAACGTATGTGGATTATATCAGCACCGATGGCATACAGCGCTTTTATCATACGAAGAGTGGAATGAGGTTCTTCTTTAGGGTTAGCATTTACACAATACTCTTTCTGAGTGTTTTTATCGTCGCTTGATTCTAGTTTTCTTGGAACAAGAACGAGTGATGAATCAGGCTGCACATTGAAACCTATTTCACTTCCACGCTTTAACCCAATGTCTTGTACCCATTCTTTGGGTAGAGAAATGATGTATGAGCCTCTTCCAGTACTCTGAACTCGTCGATATCCTAATTCTCTTTCTGCCATATGCATTATCTCTATATGTATTTTGTTTATTGTATATGCTGTTGCTAGTATGCATATAGACTATATTGAGCATGATTATATAGTTTGTTTGACGTTTGTTCAGAAGCTCCCATATTAAAAAGTTTAAACTTTCAATGAATTATGGAGAATAAAAAATGACTGAACGAGTACAAAAAAACAGTTCGTACCTCAACGGAAAATCAACAGTTGGAACAGCAACACGCGTTAAAGATACAAGTACCGTAAGCGGTATGTGCCCCTTATGTATACATGACTGTCCGATTCTCTGTGAAATCAGCCTCTCAGCCTTCCGAGGGCGTGAAGCACTCTATCCCGAACCGGCGCAGTATGGAACCAGCACAGCAGGCTCACTCAAGAACTACAATTTAGATTGGTCACATTTTAACATACAAGCAAGTGTTTTCGACGTTCAAGGCATAAGAGAAAGTTCAGAAGTAGCGATATTTCCAAACGTTAACGTAGAAACCAGCATCGGCGGTGTACCATTAAAACTACCTATCATGACAGGCGCTTTTGGCTCAACTGATGTCGCACGCGTTAATTGGGATGCCTTAGCCATCGGTGCAGCCCTATCAGGCGTAACTATAACAATTGGAGAAAACGTTTGCGGCATGGATGCAGCCGCTAAATTAGATCAAGGAAAAGTTGTGCATTCTGAAGAGCTAAAAAGAAGAGTCGACGCGTTCAGAAAATTCTGGGATGGAAAATTCGGTGAGGTTGTCGTTCAAACCAACGTAGAAGATCAAAAACTAGGCGTTGATATTTATGCGTTATCTAAGCTTGAAGTCAACGTTATTGAACGAAAATGGGGACAAGGTGCCAAAGCTATAGGTGGAGAAGTGCGAATTAACAACTTAGACAAAGCTCTGTTGCTAAAAAGTAGAGGCTACATCGTCATCCCTGATCCTGAAGACCCAGTTGTGCAAAAGGCGTTCAAAGAAGGCGTCTTCAGAACTTTCGAAAGACACAGTCGAGTTGGAATACCTAAAGAAAAGCCCTTCTTAGAAGACATTGATTGGCTTAGAGCACAAGGCGCAAGGCATGTATTTCTCAAGACTGGTGCATACCGACCCTCAGCAGTAGCTTATACCATGAAATTTGCTTCAGGAGCAAAAATTGATGCATTATCATTCGATGGTGCGGGAGGCGGAACAGGAATGAGTCCAGTGCCTATGATGGATGAGATGAGTATTCCGACAGTTTACTTAGAAGCATTAGTACTCAAATGTGCACAAATACTGAAGAAGAAGGGTAAACATGTGCCTGATTTGGTCATAGCGGGTGGTTTCATAGAAGAAACGTCAATTTTCAAATCTATTGCCATGAGCAATTTCGGGAAAGAACCCTTGATAAAGGGAGTCTTAATGGGACGTTCACCAATCACTGCTGCAATGAAATCAAACTACTTCAAACAATTAGCTGCACAAGGAAAACTACCGAAACAATTTGTAGACCGTTACGGAAGCGACCCTGATAAATTCTTCATTGCGACACCTGAACTTAAAGCACAATTTGGAAAACGATACAACGAGATACCCTTAGAAGCCATAGGTGTCTATACATATCTTACGGACAGAGTCGGCGTAGGCTTGAAACAATTGATGGCTGGCGCAAGAAGATGGAAACTCGAGCTCTTGGGAAGAAATGATCTTATGAGTCTATCTGAAAGAGCTGCACGAGTCACTGGAATCCCAACCGTTGATGAAGTCGAAAAGGATGCAATTGAAAAAATCTTAGACTGAACTGCCTAATCTTTTTTTCTTTTTTCTATTTTTTCACAACAAAATTCTCAGTACTGCTTCTACTGAAGATGTTCTTCATGTTTTAGAATTCCAAGAATTCAAGAATGGTATATGTTTCATATATCATACATTTATCATTATTGTATACATAAATGATTTTCAATATGGTTATATAGAATATATTGCCTTTAGATGACTGCATTTCAAAATTGAGTGAAGAATATGCCAAAAAACACATGTAAATCTAGATTAAACATTAACGAATGTAAGGCAATGAGCCGTGCAGTGTTTTGCACAAATGATGTAGATCTACAGATTTACGTGCTTACTTGCTCATAAGTAGAGGCAGATCAATGAAAAGAATAATCGCCAATGAACATGTCTGTATGGGTTGCGGACTTTGCGAAGTTTATTGCACCGTTCAACATTCAAAATCTAAAGATATCCTGAAAGCATACAATCAAGAAAAACCAAGGGCACTCAGTCGAGTACGCTTGGAGGTTAGTAAGCCTATTTCATTTGCTATTCAATGTCGACACTGTGAAGATGCCCCCTGTGTAACTGCATGTCTGTCAGGTGCCATGAAGAAGGATGAACAGACAGGCTTGGTCACGCATGACAAGGACAAATGTATAGGCTGCTGGACTTGCATCATGGTTTGTCCTTACGGAGCACTAAGAATGGATGCCTCAAACAAAGTTGTAGCTAAATGTGACCTATGTCAAGAAATGAAAACCCCTGCTTGTGTCGAAAACTGCCCTAATCGTGCGCTCACAGTTGTAGAGGTTAAACCTTAAAATGCCAAAATACGTTATTGTTGGGGCTTCAGCAGCAGGAATCGGTGCAGTTGAAGCTATTCGCGATGTTGACCCAGTCGGAACTTTAACAGTTATATCAGAAGAGCCATGTTCTAAGTATTCTCGGCCCATGATTTCTGATTTCGTCAGCGGAAAAGCTACGTTTAAGAGAATGCTCTGCCGTGAAGACGATTTCTGGAGAATTAACAATGCTGAAGCATTGATGGGTAAAACTGCAACAAGCCTCGACTTGAAAGAAAAAACCGTAACCTTAGATAACGGTGATAGAGTGCAATATGAAAAGATACTCATTGCCACAGGTGGAAAACCTTTTGTTCCAAAGATGGAAGGTTTAGAAAAAGAAGGTGTATATACATTTACCAAATTTGCGGATGCTGAACGATTAGCAGAGAAGCTAGAAACAGCCAAGAATGTCATTGTCATAGGTGCTGGACTCATCGGCATCAGCGTCACTGAAGCCTTAGTTAAGCGTGGACTAAAGGTCACGCTTGTAGAATTGCAGGATAAAATCCTCAGTTTATTGCTTGACGCAAAAGGTTCTGACATCATTGAAAAACTCATGAGAAACGCTGGCGTTACTATTGTTACGGGGCAGTCAGTTCAACGAATAATAGGTAAACCTGAAAACGATCATATTGTTGGCGGTGTAATCTTAACGAAAGGTGAACAGATTCCTTGTGATGTTGTGATAGTTGCCATCGGTGTTATACCAAGAACTGACCTTGCGGTAGGGACCGCAATCAAAATCAATCGGGGTATAGTTGTCGATGATCACATGGAGACGAACGTTCCTGACGTCTATGCAAGTGGCGATGTAGCAGAGGCTTATGATTTCACGTTAAACCAAAACCGATTGTTGCCGTTATGGCCTTTAGCTGTTGAAGAAGGAAAAGTTGCTGGAAACAATATGGCAGGTAATAGAATAGAATATGCTGGCGGTACAAACATGAGTTCGCTAAAGTATTTTGGTATTCCAGTAGTTTCTATGGGGATAGCTAATCCGAAAGAAGAAAACATGTATGAAATTCTATCGAAATATGATCCTGAGAAGAATCTCTACAAAAAAATTGTGCTGAAAAACAATGTGATTGTTGGGGTAACCTTAGTCAGCGAAGTGGAGAGAGCTGGGACACTATTACATCTGATGAAAAATCATGTAAACGTAAAGAAATTCAAGAATGACATTATTTCTGATAATTTTACTCTAGCTGTGCTCCCTGCTTCTTTAAGACGAACAATGTGTTTGGGGTGTGCATAATGAAGAACCTAAGCAAAGTTAACAACCCCTTCGGTGACGATAAAGACTTCGCAGGATGCTCTATCTTCGGTATGATGAACCTTGAAGGGAAGCGTTTCGGTTCACGTGACCCAGTTCGTGCAATCGCAAACATGCATGATCGTGGTAACGGCTTAGGTGGTGGTTTCGCTGTTTACGGTATCTACCCTGATTTCAAAGACTATCATGCTCTACACATCATGTACTTAGGTCGTGATGCAAAAGAACGAACTGATAGGATACTTGCTTCGAAATTTAACATAATCTACGATGAAGAGATGCAAACACGACCAGCCGATGTGCAAGACCCGCCACGTGTATGGAGATACTTTGTTGAACCAAAAAGGGGTCAGCCACAAAATCAAACAGTTGACGATTACGTGATAGAGGCTGTTATGCGAATTAACACTGAAACCGGTAAAGCCTTCGTCTTTTCTAGCGGAAGGAATATGGGTGTATTCAAGGGTGTTGGCTTCCCAGAAGACGTAGCGGAATTCTTCTGCTTAGATGATTATGAAGGTTACCTATGGACGGTTCACGGTAGATTTCCAACTAATACGCCCGGTTGGTGGGGTGGCGCACATCCATTCAATATTTTGGACTGGACGGTAGTACATAATGGTGAGCTCTCAAGCTATGGAATAAACCGTCGTTATTTGGAAATGTATGGTTACAAATGCACGATGCAAACTGATACTGAAGTGATGGCTTATGCTGTAGATCTGCTCATGCGGCGACAAGGTTTATCGGTGGAAATGATGGCAAAAGTCTTCGCAGCTCCCTTATGGAGTGAAATAGACGAGATGCCGTCTGAACAGCGGCGTTTGTACACGGTTCTGCGTCAAATCTATGGGAGTCTATTGATGAACGGTCCCTTTGGTATCCTTATTGCTCATCATGGTGAGATGATTGGGCTAACTGACAGGATTAAACTCCGCCCACTTGTTGCTGGAAGGCACGGTGATTTTCTTTACATGTCATCAGAAGAATCAGCGATACGTTTAGTCTGTCCAACACTGGATAAGTTTTGGGCGCCCAGAGGTGGTGAGCCCGTTGTGGGTAGACTTCGTAATCCTGAACTTCTTGAAGCTTTAACTGGTGTAGGAGTGGCATACAGATGAAAAGTTACATACTTCCTGAATACTTGGTAGATCGTGATGAAGAACGTTGTATACGTTGCAAAGTCTGTGTAAATCAATGCACATACGAGACTCATAGTTATGATGCTGATGAGGATCGTATTTTCAGCAAAGATGAGAATTGCGTCAACTGTCAGCGTTGTGTAACTTTTTGTCCAACACATGCTATCACAATCAGAAAGAACCCTAACAGAACAAGGGAGAACGTCAATTGGACGTATGAAGCCCTCAGAGATGTAAAGAAACAAGCAGAATCAGGTGCAGTAATTCTAACAGGAATGGGTTGTGATAAACCATACTTTACATATTGGGATAGACTCCTACTTAATGCGAGTCAAGTAACAAATCCTTCCATCGATCCCTTACGTGAGCCTATGGAGATCAGGACTTTCTTGGGTGCGAAACCTGATAAAATGGATTTAGAGACAGAAAATGGAGCGCTTGTACTGAAGACAAAGCTTACACCCCAACTTTGTCTTGATGTGCCCATCATGTTTTCTGCCATGTCTTATGGTGCAGTAAGCCTAAATGTACATGAAGCCTTAGCACGTGCTGCCACAGAATGTGGCACATATTTTAACACTGGTGAAGGAGGCTTAGATCAATCACTGTACAAGTATGGTTCACATGCCATCGTGCAAGTTGCTTCTGGACGGTTTGGTGTTCATCCCAAGTATCTAGATGCGGGTGCTGCTGTAGAAATCAAGATTGGTCAAGGTGCCAAGCCGGGTATAGGTGGACATTTACCTGGTGAGAAGGTTACTCCACCTGTGGCGAGAACAAGGATGATCCCGACGGGTACAGATGCTTTGTCGCCAGCTCCGCAGCATGATATCTACAGCATAGAGGATCTTCGACAATTGATTTATGCATTGAAAGAAGCTACGAACTATTCTAAGCCAATCTCTGTTAAGATTGCCGCTGTACACAATGTGGCAGCCATCGCCAGCGGTATGGTTCGTGCGGGCGCAGACATAATTGCTTTAGACGGTGTTCGTGGAGCAACAGGTGCTGCACCAAAAGTCATTAGAGATAATGTGGGAATACCGATCGAACTTGCGATTGCTCAGGTTGATCAACGTCTACGTGAGGAAGGCATACGTAATGATGCATCCATCGTGGCTTCTGGTGGAATTCGAAGTAGTGCGGATGTTGTCAAAGCAATAGCTTTAGGTGCTGATGCATGTTATATTGCCACAGCTGCGTTAGTGGCGATGGGTTGTACTGTTTGTCAGAAATGCTACACTGGCAAATGTCCATGGGGTATCGCAACGAGTGATCCATGGATTTCCAAACGTCTCAACCCTGACATTGCAAGGGAACGTTTGGTGAATTTGCTTCAGGGCTGGAGTTATGAAATCAAAGATATGATGGGTGGCATGGGTATAAACGCTATCGAAAGCTTACGCGGCAACCGTCTAGCTCTGCGTGGTGTAGGTTTGACGAAGACTGAATTGAAAATTTTAGGTGTAAAAATGGCAGGGGATTAATAATGATGTTGCAAGAACATAAAATAGACTTGATGCTGGAGGGCAATCTGATGGAACGTTTGAAAATTGAAGGCGACTTGCAAAGAATCGATGCTGAAGGTTTACGTTACAAAGATCTCAACTTCATACTTCGAACACTATGTGGAAGTGGCGCTCAGAAAATAGAGATCTCTAATGTATGTGGTCAACGGTACATTGGGACCGGTTTGGATTGTCCTGTGCAAATAGACATCTACGGAACTCCCGGAAACGATTTAGGTGCGTTCATGAACGGACCAAAAATTACAGTACATGGTAATGTACAGGATGCTTGTGGGAACACGATGAATGAAGGCTTAATTGTAGTTCATGGATGTTCAGGTGATCTGACGGCTAACTCGATGCGTGGTGGAAAAATCTTCATTCGAGATGACGTCGGTTATCGTGTAGGTATCCATATGAAAGAGTATCAGAACAAGAAACCAGTGCTCGTTGTTGGTGGTGTAGCTCAAGATTTCTTCTGCGAATACATGGCAGGTGGCGTAGCATTAGTATTAGGCTTAGGTACACAAGATGAAAAGTGTGCAGCTCGCTTTGTTGGAACAGGAATGCACGGTGGCGTACTCTATACTCGTGGTAATATCTTCAAATTAAGTGAGGGTCTGAAGATTAGTCAAGTAGGAAAACGCGATATGCGTGTGATTGAAAACTTAGTTCGGGATTATTGCCGCTATTTCACCAGTGAGATTACTGATATTATGAATAAACAATTCTACAGAATAACACCATTATCAAGGAGACCTTACGAGAGACTTTATTCGCATTAAATTAAGTAGATATCAAAACTAGGATAATAAAAGGATATTGAATTAGTAGAAGTTCCGGCTTTCTTTCCGCTTTTCCGACTCCTCATAAAACCGCAAAACTCCGTCAATGATTTCTATGTTCGATAACAGAATGCGTCTACGACAGTATAGTTTAATATCTAAACTATCCATACGTCGATAGCGTTTAGCGCGCGCTACGAAAAAGATTGCGGCAGAAAGCCGGAATATTACGGCAAATAAGTATTCGTGATTCGTAAGAGTTAAGTTAACCATACCATTATTTCTGTCTAAACAAAAATTGGAGGAAAAAAGATTGCCAGAATATTTAGTCTTGCTAAAATTGAACCCAACTAAGCTGATGGACACACTAGGCGCAATCAGACGGATGGAAGAGAAACCAGTAGCTGGCGTAGACCTTCGTTACAGCATGAACATCTTTGGTGCATGGGACGTAGGTGTCTGGATTAATGCTGGGGGAACGGAACAGGCAATGGACTTTGTGCGGAAAAAAATGAAAGATCTTAATGGCGTCACTGAAGTATATGCAATACCGACATTTCCGCATGGAAATGGAGATGGATCACGGGCACAAGACTCAAAGTAGTTACGCTCGCGAACCAACAATAACTAGAATCCTAGACGAGATAATTCGCGCGCGCTTGGTTGGCAAGCTTCAGAATTAGGAGCTTCCAAGCTGCTTCCTTTTTTCTTCATAATTCATCTTAAAATTCTTTCTCATAAGGCCAGTAGGCTGTATGATTAATAATGATTCAGCTTAAACAAGTTCTAAATATTTACAAGAACTTTTTTTAATGATATTGGTGCCAATCATTGACTGTTGTGGACGAAGAGAAAGTTTCAGGGCAAAAATACTTATGTTCTAATCCGAATTGCAGACAAGTTTTCTCAAAGCCAAAAATCATAGAATACAAAGTGTGCCCCAACTGTCAAACATTGGTTACATCACTTCGACCAGAAGATGACCCTGAAATACAAGCTGCTCTCGCCGCACAAGAGTCTGCGAAAGTCTCTAGTCCAGAGATAGTAGTAAGCACACAAACTGACAATAGTCCTATTACTCAAGCACAGGACCTACTGGAACAAAAAAATGAAGAAAATGAGACGTCTGTTCCAGCTGAAAATTTGCCAGTTCCAGTAGCACAACCAGCTGCTGTTGAGCTTGTTCAAACTCAAAAAGTAGATGTGGTCGAAACAAGGACGACTTCTCAATCCTCGTTTGTGTGTAAGTATAGTTTTGGATATCTTAGCCAGCGTGGTAGTGGTGAAGCTATCCCTGAGACCTGCGTAGAATGTCCGAAGTCACTGGATTGTATGTTGTCCCGAATTTATGAGAAAGATCAAAGTGTCAAGGAAATCAAGAAATGGTATAAATTCTTATAAAATTGATATTAGCTTCAATATGTCTTTTTGCTATTCTATGGATGATGGAAAAGTTAGCAAATGTATTAAGCATCAGTCTATGTGAAACGTGGCGTTTTAGTCCAAGTCGGTTTGACCGTTGCCGCCTTTACTAGTGCTGAGGTCACACAGGGTATCCAATGATATGTATAGACCACGGTTACGAATAGAAGAGGAATTATTTGCCACCTAGGATAGTCGACTCTTTCGTTCCATAGTCCATATCCAAGTAGAGGGAGAAAAGAAAAACCATTTGCTAAAGTGAAAATCAATGGGAAGATATTAATTGTCTGAATTATGCCAAAGAAGCCTAGTATTGACCATATCCAGCATACACTGACAAGGACTGGTAAGAGGATATGAACCAGGTAGATAGAAACGTCGATTTTTACTCTGAGGCTAATTTTGTTTCTCCAAAAACTTGGTTTTAAAACAAAGAGTTTTAATGTTTGGAGTGTGCCCCATGCCCATCTTTCTCTTTGTCGAAACATTGTCATCAGAGTTTCTGTACCTTCTTGGGAGACTGAGGTCGTATCTATGTAAGCGTTCCTCCATTTCAGAGTCAAAAGTCGTACTCCCAAGTCTAAGTCTTCTGTAAGGCTTTCGTTCCTCCAGTACTCTTCTTCCGGTTTGAGGGCAGTGGTATCGAAGGCAGAAGCCCTGACGAATTGACCGTTCCCTCCGAGTGCAACAGATCCAGCGAAGTTGTTCCGTGCATACTGAACTGCTCTAGCGAAGGCTAGGAATTCAATATCTTGCAGCTTGGCGAGGAAGGATTTTTTTCTATTCTTTATTCGTACTAGAGTTTGCACTCCTCCGACTTCTGGTTGGTTGAATTGAAACGAGACCTTTTTGAGAATATTTTTCTCGGGAGCTGCATCAGAGTCAAAGACTCCAATTATCCAGCGATGTCGCGGTTCAACTTCTAGGCCCCGCCAAGCCATCAAAAAGCCAACGAATCCTGCATTCAAAGCTGTACCTTTTCCTCTTCTGCCTTTATGCGGGGCAATATTCATTAGTTTCAAATTTGAATGCTTTTCTTGAAATTTTTGTACTATTTGTTTAGTTTTGTCCATGGAGCCATCGTTA
>DATGZD010000124.1:0-2621 GCA_035297385.1 Candidatus Sulfotelmatobacter sp.
TAACGATCTTATCCTCGTCTCTTTCTAACTTAGCTTTAGCTTTTCTTGCTTTCTTTGACATAAAATATTGATTGATTGTTTTGATATTTTAAATTTTGCGTCTTCGGGTGACATCTCCATTTTGACGGGAGTTCAAATCCCCCCTTGCACCTTTATAAGTAAACTATGGTGCTAATTCAATCACTGGGACTTACAAATCTTGAAAAAGCACATGTAATTCCTATAGTGATTCTTTTAGGATCTGTATCTTAATAGTGCGGCAAAGCCTCCCAAAGCTGTGAGTTTTGCTTTTTCCTCAGACTCTGTAGATATTACTTCAACACTCGCATCTGTCTGCGAAGCCGCATCCTCCAAAGTATCCACTATATCTTTTTCCTCCCATTCATATTGAATTGCCCCACATCTAACGCATGGAGTTGAATTCATTTTCGTTATTGCCTGAACATTCTTTTTATCCGCTATCATTGTCTTTGATAGCCCGCATTTCTTGCATGCAGCAGCAATCTCAATGATATCAGTATTATCCGTTACCACTGCAATTTCTACTTGGCCTTTCTTGAGCGCATCCAATACTAATTCCCGCCCATAAATAGCTAAGCCATCTTGTTTGCTCAGTTCAGCAAACACGCGCTGCAAAATGCTCTTTTCTTCAGGTGCACACATGTTGTTCAGTTCTTCAGACGACTTGTTCAGCGCGTCTTTCACTCCTTGAGCGCCAGCAAATTGTGTATCAACTATGTTCAAAAGGGCGTTTTTGAGCTCATAATGAAGGTAATCGCCCCTTAGGAAGTCATCTTTTGTTGGACCTGGTCCTCCAACTATCAACACCGTGATTTTGTGGTTCTCGAGAAATGTCATTGCTGCATGTTCTGCAATTCGGTGGAAAAAATATGTGAGTTCCATATCTCTTTCTCTTTCGTACCGCCTTTGACTTTGTCCACCCTTTCCAGATTTTCCCGGAACCCCTGACGTGATGCTATCAGTAATTTCAAAGCGTTCGCCGTTGAGTAAACCAAAGGTTGCTTCTTTTGAGTTTAGCGCTATGATTCCAACAATTCTTTGGTATCTGAGCATTTCTCTCAGTGGTTCAAGCCGGAAGTGATTGTCAATTTCGTAAAGATACTTGATGATGGGCTCTGGAGGCACAATCTCTCTGAATCCCAGAACCTCTCCCTCTTGATTATCTGTAACAAACATTCCAGCAAATATTGCTAATCCATTCTCCGGAATTTCCTTCAGCTGTTTCAGATTGTGGATAACGTCCTTAAAGACTTCTTGAAGGCGATCCTTACCATTTTCAGATTTTGGCAGGATTGCATCATTCTCTTTCTTAAGGATTGTAATTAGCGCATCAATCGATGTCGACGGAGGCATGTAGAGTGATATGAACTCTTTTCCTCTTCCTTCTTTTTCGGATAGCCATGCTATAAGCTTCCTCAGTTTGTGCTGTTTTACGGAATTGGTAGTTGCTAAGTGGCATGCATGAAAAAGAATAGTTTTCTGAGTGGACAAGTTGGATACCTTTTCCTTCTGTTATGGCATAGCCTAACTTATCTATTCCCTTCGGAAACAGAAGCCTATACTGCTCTTTAACCCTATAGTTCGAGCGATCTTTCTCAGTCTTATGCCTTAATTTTGGGTTTGATTTAGATTTAGGTGCAAAAAAGAAAGAAAAGGATTGTAGCGCGCTTCTATTGACAACTCTCCCATAGGCAATTTTGTTTAGAAAAATTAACCATCTTTTTTATGCTTAAAAAACTCTACTTGTCGAAGCCTTTTTTCAGCTTCTTCTCTTGTTTTGTAGGGACCGCCTAAATTCTTTTTAGTTTTTTCAGAAATAACGTAGTATCCATCCTCACGTTTGACAATCATGGCTTCACCTCAAACCAAAATCTATTCCAGCTCTAACTTAGTCCCTAATCTCTAACTCACTTAAAAGGGGAACGTTGCACGTGGTATCTCCCTTCGGACGGAGTTCAAATCCCCTCGTCCACTTTACCTACTTGTCATTCTTCTTTGCATTCTTGTACCTTTGCGTGGCTAGGTTTAGGTTGTTTTGGTCTTTTTGGTTAAGCTTTGACTGGGTGCAGTGTGGCTGATTGCAATGTTTGTTACTTGCTATTGGTTTAATTCTACATGTTGGTGTTTTTGGCAGCAAAGTTTTTAGCCAAAGCCGTGAATTGACAAGTCTAATTTTGGTGCTGAAGCGTTGATGTTCAAGTCGGTTGGAACAGGAAAAGGTTTGTCCCCTATTCTTGTTATAGTCTTAACGGTTTTTATTGATATTACGGGTTATGGACTGATTATTCCACTTCTGCCATTTTACGCGGACAAATTTCAAGCTGGTCCTGCAGCGTTGGGGATTTTGGTGGCCTCTTTTGCTATTATGCAGTTCTTTTTTTCGCCGCTTTTGGGCCGGGCTTCAGACAAGAGGGGAAGAAAGCCAATTCTGATTGTTTCGCTTCTATTTTCTTTTGTAGGCTTTACAGTATTCTCATTTGCCCAGTCATATCTAATGCTGCTCGTTTCTCGAATCATTGCCGGTCTGGCGACTGAGAGAGCGGTGGCACAAGCCTATATTGCCGATATTACCGACCATAAGGGCAGGACCAAGGAGATGG
>DATGZD010000125.1:0-10946 GCA_035297385.1 Candidatus Sulfotelmatobacter sp.
TGAACCCCAAATTGAATCCCATGTTTGAGTACACCATTGATATGTATAGGGTGGTGTTCCATCAAAGGCTATAACTCTAAATTCTAAGGGTTGATTTACTCTTATTGTTTGAAAATTCTCATGATTCATACCTATGTATATGTTTGCACTAATACCAGCTTTAACAGTGTAACTCTCAAAAGATAACGTGCATATCAGTAGTAAGAGAGTTAATGTTATCACTGTTTTCTTCATACGTCGTCTACTCTATGTTTATATTTCTTAGAATGAAGAGATTTGCTGTCACTTTAACAACAATATCTATAGAAGCAGTAAGTGGACTGGTAATTCTTTTCTTCTTTGTTATGAAAAAGCATGCTCCTACAATTGCGATCCCAAAAACTATTAGCATTACTGTGACGATACTTCCTACTGGAAACTCTGGCAACTGATTATCAGGCACTATCGACACTCCAGAAACAGTGACTGAGTTCATTAATGGATAGTTGTCACGATTGTTCTCATACAAATAATAAGCTGTATCTCCTACACCATCGCTGTTCACATCTGACCCATGATAGTCACTCCAAAAGTTACCTTTTGAACCATTGTCCCAACGATTGGTAGACTGAGGTGGAGGGGGTATGAAATTTACCTCGCTGAAACGGTATACAGCAAGTTGTAGAGAACCTTTCAAATTTGAGTTTGTCTTAGATGTCTGAGCTAATGAGCTGCTCGCTCCGGCATCGGAAACTTGGTGTGTATTGTCAATGAAGTTGTTGAGATAAATTGTATTACCTGAAGATCCACTGATGTACACGGCGTTCGTATTATTGATAAAGGAATTCTGCATTATAGTGGATTCTGAACCGCCATAAAGCAAGAGTCCAACGTTGTTATTTTCAAAAATGTTACCTTGAACATTCATCGTGCCGCGTAGAGTTAATGCATAAGTATTATTCGTAAAACGATTTGACATGATGATATTGCCGTTAGATGCTGAATCTTGAAAGGGAGCTATTGCATAACTGTTGCCGACAAAAGTGTTAGCTGAAATAAGGTTGTTGCCGCCAGTACCAAAGTTTATTCCACGTGTCTTAGTGTTTGAAAATTCATTACCACTAATGGTGTTGTTAGAGGAGTTTTGAAGGTCTAAAGCGATTGCAGTTCCATGAAGAACGCTGTTAATGATTCTTATTCCTGTACTATTAAGTAAATCGATGCCATCGTTAGCTTCTAATGTTACTTTGCTTATTGTGCTATCTTTTGAGGAAACAAGTGCAATACCTTCAGGTGTAGCATTCTCTACCTTTATGTTTTCACAGCCTACAAGTGCAATATAAGAGGCGTCCGATGGAACAATTTTATCCTTGATGTTAAGCCAATAATAGATTGGTTTGCCGTCAATTGTGTTTGAGGAATCTAAGTCATTTTCAAACTCATACGATGGATAGACCCGTAATGAAAAACTGCTGTTAACTAAATGATTATTTCTAAAAACACAATCAGTCGTATCCACTATACTTATGCCTACTATGCCATCAATTAGAGTATTTCCAGTAATTGTATGTCCACTGGACCATTCAAGTGAGAGTGCATACATGAAGTTTGTCATCATGTTATCTTTTACAGTAATTCGTACAGAATGTAAAAAATTGACAGCGATGGGTCCTATCAAACGAGAAGTAGGTAAACCGGGAATTGGTTGTGGTGTTCCGATAAGAGTATTTCCCACTAGTGTACAGTCTGAGGCATCTTCTACGTTAACAACGTATCCGCCATCAAGCGTTATTCGAGTATTCTTCAAGGTAACTCCATGTCTTCCCTGAAGAACAACGCCCCTTCCGTTGCCACCTGTCACTGTATGTCCAGCACCATCTATGACAATATTATCCCTTTGGACATAAAGCGGACCAGCAAAATCACCTACAAACGTGTACGAATCGCCCGTATGCTGAATGCTGTTTGTGCCTTGAACAGTACCGTCTCCTTGAATGTATACGCCTGTAACTTCAGCGTTTGCAATATCGGGTAGAGAAGACAACATGAAGCATGAAAGAAGAGCAAAAAGTAATAGGCTAACTAATGTGATGTATTTCATGGAGATTCTTCTCATCTAACATCATAAAAAGTGTTTTTGTAAAGATTCCTTGACTAAGCTTTAGTCAAGAATTCTTGACTACATTATCTTCATGGTTATGTTTCCTGTAAATCAGCAGACCTAAACTGATTATTATTACCAAAACAATGCAAGCTACAATTAATGTCGTGATGAAAGGTTGAATGCTTAAGTCAATTCTCGAATTAGACTGTTGATCTATTTGATTACCAACCGAAAAATAAGTAATGTTTGAAAGAGCTGTTTGAGCATACTCATCTATTGGATCGTAATAAAAGAGAAATACTTGCATTTTATGAGTTCCAGTTGATAATGCAGGCAAGTATCCTGTTAGAGTAATGTTTGGATTATTATTTATAAATGGTGGAATAAAAGCAGGAAAACTATCATTAAATACAATTTCAGACCGTGGACCATTAGCAGATTTGAGGTTTTCGCCAGCAATATCTGTAAGATTCTTGTCTAATGTATAACCAACGGTACGTAATGTGCAAGACCCTGCAATTGCTTTAGTTATAGTTATGGAAAAAGAAATTCTTGAATCTTCATTAAAATTTTGATTCTGATTTGGGTTATCTATTGTTATAGTAGGTGTATACTCATCAGATGGCGGTAAACTTGCTGGATAACCTACTGAGAATTTGATTCTTGTAGCACCTTCATTAATCCGACTGCCATAATCATATTTTGCATAAACAACCAGACTATGGTAACCTTCAGGTAAATTAGATAATGTTCCTTCTGCAGTTACTGTTGAATATTGAAATAGTCCACTTCCAGAGACTCCTTGATAATTAGGAATCATCGTAACATTACTTTGCCCATCAAGACTGTATGCAATCCAACGATAATCTGAAGTTTTTAATGGATCAAGAAAAACTATTATAGAAACTTTAATTGGAACTGTATTTGTTGTTACATCATCATTTTTAGGTGAAATTATTGAAATATCAATTGGACCGGGTTTAAAATTAGCCTTAGTTACTTCAACCTGTAAGTTAGATATCAATAAAGCTACTGGTAAAAGAAGAATCAAAGCTACATCTATTTTTTTCATTTTAGTTTCAACAATACCCGTGCGTATTTATGTTTAAAGCAGTTTTTGTCAAACTTTCTTGACTAAAGTTTAGTCAAAATTTCTTGACTTACTATTGTAGTCCAGAAAAAAATGGATGTCGGATATCCCTATTATAATAACTATCGCGCAGTAAGTGTAGCATTCTCAAAACCTGTTCTAAACAAAATAGATCAAGAAGCACGCATTCAAGGGAGAACCCGCAGCAGCTACATAGAATTACATTTTGCAGGAATTTTCAAAGTCGAACAATCATAGAGAACAATCACCAAAACAGGCTAAAAAAGAAACTTGCGTCTAAGTGGACATTGATAACTAATCCAAAAGATTGTTGGCAAATCTTACTCTATATTTTTAGGATTACTTTCGTGATGTCATATGGTTTCATGAGAGGATAGCGATCTATATTGTTTTCAGTTATTGTATATGGTGTATCACCTATGCCATCTCCATTCGCATCAATTCCTGTATACCCGCTCCAGTAGTTGCCTTCAATACCATTATCCCAAGTATACGTGACATTGCCCGCACGGTCAAAACTGATAGCACTAAAGAAATTGTTATGATAAAAGACACCAGGGTTGACGCTTGTAAACCAAATATCACGGTCTCCAAAACCAGCGTTAATGTTGATATTGTTGCCAATAAAAGTGCAATTATTAGCGTTACGTCCCATGCCCCCAAATGTTATACCTTCTATTTCATTACCGATTATGTTACAATTTGCTGCGCCACTTATTTCCAAGCCATAGTTGCTATTCTTTATGAATCGATTGCCAATGATGGTTGTATTATAGCTTGAATCAAGCAAGCCTTCATTGCCATTGTGGCTGATAGTATTATTGAAGATGTAGGTTGATTCGGCTCGGGGTCCAGAACTATAAGGCCAAACTGTTAAGACTATTCCACCCTGAGCATTATCATCTATTACATTGTTTTCAATACGATTATTCTTTGCACCGTCACATACCCAAATTCCTGCGCTATTATTCGTGATGGTGTTTCCGCTGATGAGGTTATAGGCAGAATTTCTTAAGGTAACACCTGACCAATCAATACTCATGAACGCAATTTGATGGATACTGTTGCCTAAAATTTGATTGTAGTTAGAGTCAGTTAGGCGGATTACGCCAATATTTTGTGTTATTATGTTGCTGTCAGAGGAGTTTAGCCATACTGTAGCACAGCTACTGTTGATTTTGTTGTTGTTGGAATGATAGAGTATAATCTCTAACGGGTTTCCAGGTGTAGAATATTTTGTTAGAAGCGCGGGTCTTGGGTTGCTAATGTGACGCCTTGTATGGTTGAATTGTTTGTGTTGACAAGAACCAAGCCACCAAAACCAAGTGATAGTACTGAATTTTGAACAGTCATACCTGTACAATTTACGAGAACTATGCAAGCACCGTCAGAGGGAACCACCTCGTTTGCTTTGCCAATCCAGTAGTAGATAGGTTTGCCTTCGATAGTGTTTGAAACATCCACATTGTTGTCGTAGACGTCAAAGTTGTAGCCTGTTACGCTAAAACTGCCGTAATTGTTTATCAATGTGTTACTTCTAAGCGTGTTCTTGCTTGAAGAATAGAGCCAAATTCCCTCTGCCATGTCTCTTATGGTGTTGTTTACCAGAATGTTATTCTTCGAAGTGTCTAATTTGATTCCTGTTCCGCCTGTTACTAGATTGTTTCTTATTATTTTGTTGGAAGAGGAGTTAGTTAATTGGATGCCGCAGCCATGGAGTTCATTGTTAAAAATGTTGATTTTGCTGGAGTTATCTAAGGCTATAGCATCAGAGCTACTGCTAATTTTGTTGTTATAGATGTTACAGTTTTGTGAATTTGTTACTTGAATGGCTGGAAGTTGTTTTGAAAGACCGATGCCTTGCATTTGTTCCAACCAAGTGCCAGTTGCAGGTGTAGGCGTATTCGTTAGGTCAAAACCTGTAATGTTCACGTCGTTGTGACAAATAAGCAGGTCAACTCCTATGCTATGGGCATCTATTTTGAATTGTCCGTTTTCACCGATGAGCCAAACATCTTTATTCACTGTGACTGGAGCATTGTATTGTCCTATCCGAACAAAAATTGCTGCTCCAGAAGACGCAATGTCTATGGCTTGTTGAATAGTGGAGTAATTGTCTGGAACATAAATTGAGATAGCGGGAGGAGTAAGGATGGGTAATTCAAATTCTTCCTGTGACTGGGAGGAAGATGTTTGAAGTTGAGACGAATTAGGTTTTGAAGTAGAGACCGAGTTTGAGTTAAGTGTACTTTGGACACCATAGACTGTTGCAGTTAAGATTAAGGCTATGATTATGATAAGAGTTGCAGCAAGGTTTTGTCTCTTCATTATATCTCATCTAATCACGACTGTCATAGTGCTATTAAGAGTTCTTGTCAAACTTTCTTGATCAAATTAACACTTAGCAAGTCAAGAAATCTTGACTAAAACTTGCATAATGTAGCGAGAGCGCTACAATGCTATTTTTTTCTTTCCATTCCTTAAGACAATGACAAGTACAACAACGAACACAATCACGACTGCAATTGGGATGGCTATCACAGACGCTAACGTGTGTAGGAAAGACGATGTTGCAGCGCGCGCTTGTTGATTTTCACGATTTGACTCGACCGTGCGATAGTTGCGGAAAAGAGATAGGTGGAGGTTCTTATCATTGTAAAGAATGTAATCCATTTTTGTCTTTCTTGCTCGATACGGCTTGTGTATTTTAAAAAGGATTTTCCAATTAAATGCCCAATGTGTGAAAAGGATTTTGAATAAAAAGAGAGAATGTTTTGATCATGCTATGGTCGTAGTAGATTATTTTTCTTAGGAGTTAGATAGATAAATTATAAATTCTCTTAAGATACAATACCTTGTTTTTGCAGAGCTTTTTAAAGCTTTGACAAATTGAAAGGAGAAAAGAAAAATAACTAATTTCGCAATTAGAACAAGCAACATTCAAGGAAGCAAAAAAACAATCTGTTCGATTTCGTTGATTCTAATGTTAACTGTGTCTATGATTATAGCTTTTGCACAGCCCAGTTTAGCTCAAGTTGGTGTCATTCAGCCTGAGAAAACTGTAGGCTTCGCCAGCGTCGCGCCACTCCTTATCGGAGTCGGCCAAACAGCAACTGTAAACCTATGGGTCTATCCCCTACCTACAACCAATGGCGGTTCACCATATTTTAATGGCTTTTACGGTATAACGGTGACGTTTGTAAGACCTGACGGAACAAAAGACACATTCATGCCGACAGACGAAACAGGTTCATACGCACCAGGACAAATGCAAGCACTTGGCGCTTTATACTTCTTCTATAAGCCTGATATGGTGGGTAACTGGAGTGTGTCATTCACTATGCCGGCACAGAACATTACTGACTTTACAGGAACCGTACAATATTTAGGATGCACTAGCAAAACAGCTTACTTTACAGTACAGCAAGATCCAGTTTTGGCTGGTCTACTTAATGGTTATCCATGGTCACCATTACCAAACCCAAATGTGTACTGGAATTATCCAATAAACACCAACAACAGAGAATGGAGCGCAATCTCTGGCGACTTTACTGGCATTGCCATTACGATGGCTAATGTTAACAGTGTCAATCAGCTTCGGTGGCAGCCCTATGGTCCAGGACCTAACACTGGGCATATAGTTTGGGATCAACCGATTAAATCAGGAGGCCTTATAGGCGGAGCTTATGGCAGCCTTGGCTACCAAGGTGTTCTTAACACTATCACGACTACTACCCCTTGTGTGATCATGGATGGCAAAGTATTCATAAATATTCCCAATACTACACCGTTCGGAGGAAACTTTGGCCAATTTCAATGCTACGATGAGGCAACTGGAAAATTACTGTATACAGCGAATGGAACAATTACCAACGGTATCCACATAGCAGGAAACACATATCAACAAGCCGCATCATCGATTGCACTGAACCAATCCACTGTAGTTCTCGAGAGCTCCATAGGATCAAGCTATGTACCGTGGCTATATGGAACAGTCACAGTCGGTGGAATCACTTATTGGAATTACTATGATGCCTTTACTGGAGTACTACAGCGGCAAATCGCTAACGCGAGCACTGCTCGACTTGTTGACGGCACCCCTCTTGCCTTTGGAGCAGCAACATCAGTGGTAGGTTACCCGAATATACGCGGGTCAGGCTACATATATGCTTGGAACATGTCGAAGGTCGTGAATAACAATTGGCCGACAGGAATCACATGGATAAAACAAATGCCAATAAACATAACTCAACGCACCGCATCTATCTTTGCAGTATCACAAGATGCGTCTACGATTGTGTTTTATAACTATCAGCAGTACTGGGGTTATAACGCAAAAACCGGTGCCTCACTATGGAACCTTACTCTGGACTATCAGGCAAATACTAACGAGGAACTTCAATTAGCTACGGTGGACAACTTTATTATCTGGGATTCAACTGATACAATGTTACATTGCTACTCCATAAGAACTGGCGCTCTACTTTGGTCGAGTCCCAGCTTTGCCGATTCAACGTGGGCTTCAACATGGACTCATTATAACTCTGAGACCGCTGATTATGACAATTTGTATATGGCGTTCGAAGACGGGACAATGGCGGCTCTAAGTTTGGCAACGGGAAAGTTGCTATGGCGGAGTCAGCCTATTGCTTCAACCGAGTACACTAATAATGTAGTGCCCTTCGTTATGGGGGGCCTAATCTTGGTAGGCGGTAATCTCTATGGTTATGCAGGCTATACTACTGGATACCAAATAAATCCTGTTCCAAGGTTTGCAATGCTAGTATGTATTAACGCTACTACTGGTGACATCATCTATACTTTAAACGGTGGAATTTGCCCTACTGCTGCTGCTAATGGTTATCTCATAGGTAACAGTGTAAACGATGGAAGCTACTATTGCATAGGCAAAGGTCCAACTTCAACGTCAGTATCAATTCAAAATGATGTCATTGCTAATGGTGCAACAGTGCTGATAAAAGGCAATGTCATGGATATGTCTCCTGCCTCACAAGACTACGCGGTTAAAGTGCGGTTCCCGAACGGAGTTCCAGCTGTTGCCGATTCTGCAATGAGTGAATGGATGGATTACCTATACATGCAAAATGCAACATTACTAAATAATCCACCAAAACCAAATGGTGTAACCGTTAGAGTAGCAGCAATGGACAATAATGGGCAAGTCACTGATTTAGGAACAACAACAAGTGATTACACAGGTCAATTTAGTCTTCCATGGAAACCAACAACAGAAGGCATGTATAAAATATTTGCAACATTTGATGGAAGCAACTCATACTTTGGTTCATATGCAGCAACAGGCTTAAGTGTAGGTAAAGCAGCAACAGAAACTTCTGCACCACAACAAACAATACCAGACTATACAATGACTATCATTGGTGCAGCAATTGCAATAATGATTGTAGTTGCTATAGTTGGAGTAGCATTGTTCTTCACACTAAGAAAACGCTAAGCTAAAGAATGAATCAAAACCAACTTTCTCTTTTTTTCCTAAGATAATTATAGTTTCTTGATGAACTTTTCCCGTTATAAGCTAGCGCGCGCTAGCTGATGTTCTCCTACAAAAAACCTGTTCAAATTATGAATAGTGTAGACTTAGCGCACGCGACACACTGACCCCCACATGTCCTAATAGTGTTTCTCTATTCCGCCGAATCCAAACTGCTTGTTTTTCTCTGTCATCTCGATAAAATACTTCAATCGTTTCCTGAATTCTTGTGGACGATTCCTCGCGCCCTCAATGAAACCTACCCTAATCCTCTTATATTGAGGCGAGAATTTCATGAAATTATCCCAAGCTTTCTCATTAGCCTTAATCTCGTCTAAAATATCAGAGGGAACAGAGAATTCTTCTTCCAAAATTGGTTTCACTACCGCCTCAACAGAAGGCAAAACTAACCCAGCTTTAATGAGTTGCCTTAATCGTTGCTTATTTGCTTCTGAATAGGGAGTTTTAGGATTTCTGGGTGAGAAACGTTGTGCATAAGAGTTCTGATCAATTCTTTTAGCTGTACTATCAATCCAGCCAAAACATAATGCTTCTTCAACTGCGTCATTATATTGGATTCTTGGTTTGCCGCTTGCTTTCTTAGGAAAAACTAACCAGATTTCTTTCTCTTTGTCATAGTTTTCAGAAAGCCATTTACGCCAATCGGCTCGGTCGCTTAGATAAACTTTATTGCCAATATCCATGAGAAACCTTAACGCAGTTAGCAAAGTTAACTTTTCCTTTATTACTTTTTGGAAACGCGCGCTGGTAGTGCAGCGCGCTACTACGAGCATTCTAAGATGATAGCGTCCGCTAGCTAGAAAAAACTTGTCGAAAAAAAGAAAGAAGAAACGCGCGCTAATTCTTTCCAGCTATTTCTAATAGCGCGCACGTTTAAGTTCATTTTTATATTAAAAAAGGTGGAAGAAATGTAGGCCTAATCTATATGCCATCTTTTTGCTATCTTCACTATAATAAACACTACCAAAGCTACTATAAGGAAAGTAATTACTGCAACTAAAAAGTCTCCTATACCAAATTTTTGATTCATCACTGGAACAACAAAACTTGCAAGATCTTGCATATTAGGAATAATAAGTCCAATAGCAGGCATCAGTAAATCTTGAACAAGTGCTTTTACAACGCCGCCTAAGTATAAGCCTAACACGAAAGCAACAGCCAAACCAAGAACACCGTACTTCTTTAGAAAGTCTTTGAATTCATACCATAAACCTTTTGGTGGGGTTGGTGGTGGACCTTTTTCGACTGCTTCACGAATTTTTCTTAATTCTATTAGCATTTGATCTTCTTTGTTTTTTTCCAATCTTTCTCCCCGCACAATAATTGTTATGAACCCTTTTTAAATTTTAAGCAGCAAGTAAAGCGCGCGCTTCACTTCTATATTACTCTCTACTATTCGCTGGAGTCCTTTTAGCAAAGCATTTTTAGCGCGTTTTAAAAAGTATATTTGACTAATTAGAGTTAGCTAATTTATCTGTGGTTAAAAAAATTCTTTCAGGATGGTTATGCTTGGGGAATGCTCTTACCACAGATAACGTTAGTTTCTAACTAGTCAATTCTCACTCCAACAGTTGTTCTCTTGTTTGTTTTCTTGCCACAATCTTGTTCTTTAATTTAAGTTTATAATTTTATGTTGTTGCATCCTGACTACTACATTTCTACAAGTATACATTTTTTTTAAGATGGCCTGATTGAATTTTGAAGAGTTAGACAGAACCGGAGGACATGCAGCAAACTGCAATGCGAATTGCAAGGCGCATATATTAAAGAGGGACTGTCTAACTCTCCAGTTTGATTGTTTTATTGTAGTGAACGTTTAAGATTTCTGAAAGAATCTTCTAGCGCACGTATCCCCCGAGACAACATAGCATTCCAAGAGCTTGGAGCTCTACAAGAAAAAATTGTCTTCTTAGCCGAATACCCAGACAATCATAAACAAGCAATCCAAAAAGGGTATAGCTCATCCTCCTGATCAGGTACGCATTAGTTCTAAAGGCTATCGAAAACTTAAAAACGAGTATATCCAAGCGAAAGAAATTATTTCACAAAAGAAAGTAAAATTAGCGCACTGCGATTTCCATAAAAGAAAGGGGGAGGAATTATCGTTTTTTGTTTCGTTGCACGTAAACAACTGATGCAATCACTGCAATGATGGCGATTATTATGGCAATGATTGCTATGAGAAGTTCCATAGATATTCCCGTAGCAGTTGATGTCGTCGG
>DATGZD010000126.1:0-8972 GCA_035297385.1 Candidatus Sulfotelmatobacter sp.
GTAATCGGCATTCTCTTTTTTCAGGGGCCATTTTGCTCCACCAGGGTTAACCCAATCAGCGGAATGAATACGTTTTCCAGCAACTCTTTCTATTATCTCTTGACCAAACTTTCTAAGTTTAACTCCTTGAATAGCTATTTCGGGTTTTTGATCTATTAAACCAAAGATGTTTCTTTCTTCAGGATTAGAATCCATGCCTAACAGTATGTCGGGAGCAGATAGATGGAAGAAGTTTAAGGCATGCGATTGAATCAATTGACCCATATGCATTAATCGTCTTAACATTATCGTAGGTTCAGGTGGCTTTACTCCGGCAATGGCATCACATGCTTTTGCTGAGGCTAATATGTGACTTACTGGACAGATACCGCATGCACGCGATGTTATGAGAGGCATCTCATAGAATGGTCGCCCTTGACTGAATTTTTCGAACCCTCGAAAATCAACTACATTGAAACGAGCATTCTTTACTTGATCTCGTTCGTCAAGAAAGATAGTTACTTTTGCATGTCCTTCGATACGTGTGATAGGCGTGATGACGATTTTTTTATCTTGTTTTTCTTTACTTTCATTATTCTGTTTAACCATATTTTGATCTACCTTCCATATCAGGTGTTCTTCCAGCAAGTAATTCCGTTAGGACGTAATTTATCAGTCCTGCAGCTGGTGGACAACCTGGAATAAAATAATCGACTTTAACGATTTCATGAAGCGGATGTGCGTTGGGCAAGAGTTTGGGTACTTGCGTTGGTATTTGTGGGTTAACTTCAGAAGTATCTATGTATGCCATTTCGAGTATCTGCTTATCCCCATTTTTCCATGTATTCCTTAACGCTGTTACGTTTCCGGTGACTGCGCAATCGCCCAGGGAAATCAAGATTTTTGTTTTTGCCCTGGCCTCTTTTAGCATAGCTTCCTGCTCTTCATTCGCGACAGCACCTTCAATGAGAGTTACCGCAACATTGTCTGGAAACCCTTTAACATCCATAATTGGACTGTGCACAAGCTTAATCTTCTTAGCCAAATCAACGAGCAATTCATCTTGATCCAAGAAGGACATATGACAACCTGAGCAGCCGCTCAGCCAGATGGTTGCAACTCTAACTTTTTCATTCTCTGACATTATTTGTGTCTCCTTCTTGATTGAACGAATTCAGCAATCTCTCGGCGTTTAGTGTAACCTAGCGGTTCACCTTCTATGTATATGGCACCTACAGGACAAACTTTAGCACATTTTCTGCATGAGGTACATGAACATGAATCCCGCCATTTCTCATCAAGGTCCATTATGACTTGTTCATCTTTTCCACGCAACTTCAAATCCAACGTGTGAACGCCTTCAATCTCGTTGCAAACTCGGATACATCGAGTACACAGTATGCATCTGTTACGATCAATTACCAAGAAATCGTGGGTAGAATCAACTGGGTCTCTTGACCAATTCTTCTGATATCTATGATTATCAACGCCCAGTTCATTTGCCATGGCTTGAAGTTCACAATGATCGTTAGCAACACAGACTGAACAAATATGTGTTCTTTCAGATAATAATAGTTGTACTGCCATCTTGCGGTATTCTTTGAGTTTTTCTGATTGAGTAGTAACTTCCATGCCGCTACCGACTGGGGTTATGCAAGCTGGAAACAGTTTTGGTGAACCGGAAACCTCAACAAGGCAGAGACGACAGCCACCATAAGGGCTCAAGCCTTCTAAATCACAGAGCGTTGGAATTAAGATACCATTATCTCGTGCAGCTTTTAGAATCATAGTTCCCTCTGGGACGGTAACCTCTACGCCATCAATCTTCAGTGTAACTGTTGAGATGCTCATAGTCTATGCTTTCTCCTCTTTGTTCTGGTTTTTGAAGCATTTTCCTGCTCTACATTTCTTATCTCGAATATGCTCAACATACTCATCCCTGAAATATCGCAAAGTTGTCAAAACAGGGTTTGGAGCTGTTTGTCCAAGACCGCATAGGCTAGCATCCCTAATGTAAACGCCTGACTTCTCCAGCAAAGGAATATCGTCCATTCTAGAGTTTCCTCCTATTATGCCGTCGAAGACTTCTCTTAGTCGAATCAATCCTGCCCTGCAGGGTGTACATCGACCGCAAGATTCATCAACGCAGAAATCCGTGAAGAATCTGGCCGTGTCAACCATACAGTCTGTTTCATCGATGACTACGATCCCACCTGAACCCATGATGGCACCAACCTTAGTTAGTGAATCATAATCTATTGGCGATTCCAGAAGAGTCTCAGGTAGACAGCCTCCTGATGGTCCTCCGACTAAGACTGCTTTGAATTTTTTGCCATCTGGGATTCCGCCTCCGATATCGAACACTACTTCTCTAAGAGTTGTTCCCATTGGTACTTCGATTAGTCCAGGGTTGTTGATTTTGCCAGTTAATGAGAAACATTTGGTTCCAGTACATTTTGGTGTACCAGTCTTTGAAAACCATAAGCCACCATTTTGAATTATTAACGGAATGTTAGCTAGCGTCTCAACATTCTGGATTAAAGTAGGCTTACCCCATAAACCTGAATTAGCAGGATAGGGTGGACGTGGACGGGGCATGGCTCTGCGACCTTCAACTGAGGCGAGGATAGCAGTTTCTTCTCCGGCTACGAATGCACCAGCGCCAAAACGTAGTTCAAGGTTGAACTTGAAACCAGTCTCAAGAACGTTATCGCCTAATAGGGACATGGCTTTTGCTTGGGTAATCGCTTTCTGTAAGGTTTGAATAGCCAATGGATACTCTGATCTAATGTATAGGTAACCTCTTTCTGCGCCTATCGCAAAGCCTGCAATCAACATTCCTTCAATAATAGCATGTGGATCTGCTTCAGCTAATGTTCGATTAGCGAAAACGCCTGGGTCGCCTTCATCCAAGTTTGCAACGATGTATTTTGGTGCAGCATGAGACCGTGCGACTAGACTCCATTTTAATCCAGTTGGGAAACCTGCGCCTCCACGACCTCGAAGCCCACTCGTTGAGACTTCGTATATTACGCCTTGCGGAGTCATGGTAGCTAGACATTTTGCGAGAGCAGAGTAACCGCCCATGGCGATGTAATCTTGTATTCGGCTCGGGTCAATCTTGCCAGCGTTCCTGAGGACTAAACGATGTTGTTTTTCAAAATAAGCACTGTTGCTGTACAGCATATCTTTGACTGGTAGACCTAAGGCTATGTGATCACGAACGATTTCTTTAGCTTTTTCAGGAGTTACACTCTGATACAGATAATCTCCTGGTTCTACAAGTACGGCAGGACCAACTGAGCAGGTTCCGATGCAGCCTGTACGAGCTACCTTACATTCTTTTTCTACACCCAACTCTTTGACTGCGTCCTCGAATGCCTTCAGCACTTTAAAAGCACCGAATGGAACACAACCACTAGAGCAGCATACGTTTATACGGTACTTGTATGCTCTCTGAAATTCTAATTCGTTATCAACAATTTTTTGTAGATCAGCGGCTTTCATGGCTTTCGATCTCCCTTGAGAACTTCATGTATCCTATCTAACACGCTCTCTTTGGTGGCTTTACCAATAACCTCATCGTCGACAACAATGTTCGGTGCCATAGCACAGGCACCAATGCAGCGTGTTACAAAGACCGAGAGCTTTCTATCTGGAGTAGTTTCTCCACGCTTTATCTTGAACTCCTGTTCAATAGCCTGCATAATATCTTCTACACCCTTTACGTAACAAGCAGTGCCTAAGCAGCCTGTGACAATATGTTCGCCTGGTTCAGTTAATTTGAAAAGACTATAGAAGGTTGCAACACCGAATACATGGCTAGGTGGAAGGTCCAGAGATTGTGAAATATCCATCAATAAATCTTTACTGAGGTAACCATAGATTTCTTGCGCTCTGTACAAGATTTCTAATAGTGCACTCTCTTGATAACCATGTTCTTTCATTACTTTTTCGAGCATGTTACGTCGAGTTTCACTAACCGACAAGTTTGAACTCTCCACTTAATTATGATTTCAGACTTTTCGTCTGATTTTGAGGTCACGCCATTACTTATCTTGGACGTATATAAGGATTAAAGAATAAAAACAGCCTAATGCATGTCTCATTACTATTCGTTTTTTTGTATACCCATGCACTGCTTTAACCTGCCAAGGTCCAAAAAGTCAGACCATAAACCGTCATGGTTACGGGTACGTTGCACAAATTTGAAAGTGTTGTCAAGTGAAGCTCCCACCTTACAGGAGAGCTCAAAATCGGTCACAGCACTAATCGCCTCAACTACGTAAAGGAATCAAGATGTAAGTATTACGTCAACGCATAGGTACCGTTTAAACCAGTGTCTTACATTGCTGTCGAATTGGTTACGAATTCTAGTGTATAGACTAATAAGGAAACAGTATTAAATCTTAAAGAAAATACATGATTGACTTCTCCTGATTTTTCTATAAATCATGCTGTTCGCTAAGTTATTTGTCTATCAAGTGAAGTCTAATCATGCTGATCTATTGACTTATTTTGGTTAAAAGAGTTGTTTTCTGCTATAGTTATATACTGTTACAATTCTTCGTCTTCAAGTTCTTCTTTTGTTTTTCTTTTTATTCGACCAATCTTTTCTTGGGCTCGTCCAACTTTTTCTTGTGCTCTACCTCTACGTTCTTCTTCAGTATCTCCTAAAACGGCACCTACTACGCGACGAACTCGTCCTTCAACCTGTTTCTTCTGTCCTTTCTCTTCATCTTTACTCAACAAAAACACCTAATACATCTGTGAATGCAAACTGGTAAATAAATCAATTCATATGATCGATACTAAATTGAGTCTATTAGCAATAAATTTTAACTGTCAAAGAATCTAAGTTACTCCGAGACTCGATGTTACATAAGAGCCTCATGAATATACACTAAATTATGAAGATTTAGGGCAATAGTGTAATCAAAAATCTATTATCACTCTTAATTCATTCGCAAGTGTTGCTGGAGCCTATGATGTTACTTTTTGTAATAGTCAGTGTGCAGTCACAATTTCTTTTAAAGCACTTCTTTCACGTAGATGGTAGTATTTTATAATAGGAGCGTATTCTAATGCAAAGGATTTTGTATAAAGGAAACTCGATAGGAAAACTGACTGTTAACCTACTAATATTAACTATTGCGCTAGGTTTAATCGCTAATACTTCAGTTGGCTTTTTTGCTTTTGCTCAAACTGCAACACCTGTTGCAGGTGCTGTGGTCGAGGCTTCGGGAGATAATGGTTCAGGAAGCGCAACAAGCAATTCGCAGGGAAACTATAACATCACTAATTTTCTGGGAACTGGCAATTACACTTTAACAGCGAGGGCAACAGGATTCATTGATACAAATCTGGAAAACGTCAACGTTGTTGCTGGCAGCGAAACATCTAATGTCATCATAAACATGGGTGTTTCAGGCGGCATTAGTGGCAGAATAACAGATGCAGTCTCAAATGCACCGATAGTAAATGCAATTGTTGAAGCTGCTAACCAAAATGAAAGTACAGACTACGGTTCAACCGTCTTATCCGCATCAAACGGTAATTATACTATCACAACAGATCTTGCTACTGGAAGATATAACGTAACTGCTTATGCTGCAGGATACTTTACTACTTCCATAAGTAATGTTTTAGTGACAGCTGGACAATTAACAAGCAACACCAATATAGCTCTCTCTAGATCAGCCATAATCACCGGTACAGTTGTTGATGCAGTGTCTAATGCACCTCTTGCAAATGTAACCGTTTCAGCAGTATCATCCGCCGGTGGTTTTGGCTTTGTCGCAACAACAAACACTACTGGCATATATGTTCCAAACAGTAATCTTGGAACGGGAGTATACAACATAACCACTTTTTTTGCTCCAGGCCATATTTCCGCAACGGTCACAGGGTTTAATGTTACTGCAGGCAACTCGTACACGCAGAACTTTGCTCTTCAACGTTCTGGAATTATATCGGGAAGGATAACTTCATCAGCAGGAATTGGCTTGGCTGACGTATCTGTATCTGCGTTTTCAAGTACCGGCAGTATGTTTGGTTCTGCGACTACAAACTCAACCGGTTACTATAGGATAACTGATGGATTAGGAACAGGAACTTACACTATTTTCGCTAGTCATGCTGGAAGTTTTAACACGACAACATCGATAAGTGTTACCGCGGGAGCAGAGACACCAAACGTGAACCTACAGTTAACTGCTACACCATCTGGAGTAATTACTGGAAGAGTTACAAATAGTACAGGCAGTCCATTATCAGATGTTAGTGTAACTGCGATAGCCATCAATGGTGTTGGGTCTGGATCAGCATTTACAGAATCTGATGGAACTTATGTTATTAGCACTGGTCTGGGAGCTGGAACATACAATGTCACTGTATCAGAGATTGGCTATGTAGACCAAACTCAGAGCAACGTAGCAGTCGCCGTCAACCAAGTTACGTCAAACATAAATTTCCAGTTACAAGCTGCTCCCTCAGGTAAGATTTCAGGACGTGTACAGACTACAGGAACACCAATAATTCCAGAATTCCATACTGAATTGATAATGTTGACTATCTTTGGCGCTGCCTCACTGATAATAACGTTGAAAAGACTTAGAAACCTGAACATTAAAGCGAATAAACCATTATAGAAATCAGTTGACTGAAAGAAATTACGTTTCCATTTTTTTCCCCTTTTTTGGGAAAACAAAGCGCGCTTTTTGTTTTCGATAGTGGAAATTTTTCTTGTTAATTTAGTTCTTACTCTTGTTTTTGTTGGTGACAAAGAGTTTAGTTTATGTTTAAAAGTATGTTAAATTTTAGTGTTTTTTACGTATTAAAAATGTCCTCTTTAGGAATTTTGTATGGACAATTCTTCCTATTTTAGGGGATACCCTGATTTTTTGTGGTATGTTTTTGGTTTATTTTTGAGTTTTGGGCTTAGTTTGAGGTTTTCATTTGCGTAATGTTAATGTTTTCGATAGGCTATTTTTGTGTTTTTAGGGGTCTAGATTGCCTATAACGGCGTTATATTGGCGTGTTGAGAAGTATAAGTCGTTGAATCGGTATTTTCCGGAGCAGGTCGCAGATGGCTAGCGCGCGCTTTAGCTACTTAGCAACATTAGGTGAGACCGGTGACGAAGGTAGTGACAACAATCACTTCGGTCACCCGATTGATGTTGCTGTTGATAAGATAGGAAACATATACGTAGCTGACAGCAGCTATGCGCGTGTTCAAAGGTTTTTTATGGTGCCTGATTTGAATGTGGTTCCTGAAATTCCATTTGGTACAGTAGTTGCTTTAGTTAGTATGACAGTTTCTGTTACAGTATTTGTAGAAGTTAAGCGTCATAGAATAAAACAGTAAACAACCTAATCATACTCCTCTTTTTTTGTGTTGTTTTTTAACGTAGGATTAGGTGCGTATAGTTTTAGGTTTGGGAGATTAAAATTTAATGAAAAAGAAAAAAAGAAGGGATGCTTTTTATATTATATTTTTTTACGACGCTTTGACATCAAATAGAAACCACTATAACCCGTCATTAGAGCAACAATCATTATTGTACCACGGTACTTCTGGTATTATGTTTGTAGGCGGTAGAATCATCATTACTTGAGAATAAGTAGCGCTTAATCCATTACTATCAACAACTGTTAAAGTTGTTGTGCGTCCTTCTAAACCATATATCGCACCACTGTTACCAGTTCGGCCAAATGTATATTCAAAACTGTTTGACGTAGTTTTATGTATGATCTGAGGATAGCGCGCGCGAAGAGATGCCAAACTTGTTTTTGACTTAGAGCGCGCGTTTTCGCCGTTGTCATAGTTCAAGATTCTAATTTTGGAAACAACAATAATTGGACCACCTATCATAAGACGCATAAATATATGGATCTTCTTCTATACAAGAATAATTGAGGTTTTCTAAAAAACTCCTAATCTTGCTATTTAGATTTCCAGTTATAAAAGGGTGTGACTCCATAACAACGAATGGTTTGTACTTCTTGAGTGTGTTTAAAGCCCCATTAAGCACATTTAATTCTGCTCCTTCGACATCAATTTTTAGAAAATCTAATCTTTCAATCTTTAATTCTTTGATGAGACTGTCAAGCTTTCTAATCTTAACGACTACTGCTTGTACAGAATTCGGAGCCGATGTGTTAACTATAGAGTTACTCCCTGAACTGGGCTGCAAATACAACACGGTATCGCCATCATAATCGCCTAAAGCGGTATTTACCGTTGTAATATTTTTAATGTGGTTGGATTTTATGTTGTAATTCAGAAGTTTAAAATTATTGGAACTGGGTTCAATTGAGATAACTTTAGAAGCGACAGTTGCAGCTTTTATGCTAAATACTCCTACGTGAGCTCCTGCGTCAACAACAAAATCTGTACTTAAGACATTTCTATGACGTTCATAATCCTTATTGTAAAAAACTTCATCGTTAATAAAAACATTGTCTGCGGGCTGCAAGAAGAGAAGCCTATCAATTTTAGCTTGAACTAAGTATTTTTGTATTTTCCTTATATAATTCAGGCGACTTAAAAGAAAAAAATTGAATAATCTGGGATTGTATAGTACAGTACCGCAATTTCTACCCAACAATAGTTTAAGGATATGATACCAAAAATACAGTGAATATATACGGACACGATATAGTAATCTCGGAATTGTGATTCTAGGCACAGATATCGCCCCATTATAAATCTGTTTTTTGCTCATATAACAGAAAAGAATACCTCTTATTTAAAGAAATTATTTCTTTCCTTTCTTCAAAAAGTACGACGACAAAAAATCGTTCAAGTTTGAATGGACGCACCAAAGAATACACACACAATAATTCTCATAAAAATTTGAGACTTAAGATTTTTAATTTATCTTAAACTTATTGAAGTGTAAATATCAAAAAATTGATCGCAAAATTAATCATTAATCTTCTTTTTGCAATGTCAGATTACAGTTGTGGTAATAATTTATTTCAAATCTCTT
>DATGZD010000127.1:0-6360 GCA_035297385.1 Candidatus Sulfotelmatobacter sp.
AGATGTTCAGTTCATAGCACAGGTCTACGCCAGCAATTGGTGTGGTTGGAAGGTTGCGTATGGTTCCGAGAGTGTCCATTATTCTTCCAGGATTTAGTTTCAACAAAACCAGATATTCAGTCATTTCATTTATCCTCCATTTGATTTCTGGAAAAAGTGTGATTTTTTGAATTTTAACATTTATGAAGTAGCAATATTGACTACGGATTGCTGACAATGATATATTAGAACGGCACAGAAAAACTGCTATCTATGTTAAGCTCTGCCCATTTCTTGCTCTTCTGATGTTTTCCATTACTTCTGGGGTCAGTTTGTTTTTGGTTAAGTTTCTAATTAGAATCACATCGTTTGGGTTGAGGTTGAACGTCAAACTTATCTGAAATTTCTTGGCAGCTAGAAAACAGTTTATTGCTCCATCGAGTTTTCCATCATTAAAATCAAGATCTATCATAGTATGAAGAGTTTTTCTTAATGCTTCCTTAATCTCATTAAAGCTCTCCTCAGTAACCGTCTGTGCAGACCATTCATTCTCTTCCAATTTAATCTACCAATTAACCTGATAAACTCTGAATATTAATTCCATTGTTTCCAATATCGATATATGAGTGGTCAGGAGTCTGGACATTTAGCTCAGAGAAATACTAACTATTGTTGGGTCATAAGGTTAGGACTCTTTAGCGGGCAATCTAGTCACGTCAAATAAGAGTAAGAAATGAATTGAGAGAATTAGTAGAAGTTGCGGCTTTCTTTCCGTTTCTCGGATTCTTCATAGAACCTGAGTACTTCGTCAATAATCTCAACGTTCGATAGTAGCATGCGTCTACAACAGTACCGCTTAATGTCTAAACTGTCTAATACGTCAGCAGCGTTTTCGCCTGTGCGAATTCTTCTTGCGAATTCTTCCCATCGGTCACCCACGAGTTTGCCACACGTGAAACACCTAACAGGAATAATCAACTCATGTTCGCCTACCTGTAACTCTTCTGTTCCTTAGCTCTGGCGCCTGGTCCACCAAATTTCTTGGGCTCTTTACTTCGTGAATCGCCAACGATCATAGTTCTATCATACTCATTGAAAACGGTTTTCAAGTGGCTGCTTTTTGTCCATTTTAATAGTGCGTTCGCTACTGCCATTCTTGCAGCTTCGGCTTGTCCCATGTAGCCTCCGCCTTGAGTGCGCACGTCCATGTCAACTTGTTTCCAGATTTCATCTCCAGCTTGGAGTAGAGGTTCCATAATTTTTGCTCTTGCGATCTGTGGCTCATAGATTTCAACTGGAGTTCTGTTTATTCGTATTCTTCCCGCACCGGGCTTGACAACTGCTCGGGCTACTGCAGTCTTTCTTTTTCCACTAGCGACTAAAACTCTCTTTTTTTCTGGCATAATTATTCACCTTGGTTCCAACCAATCTCCCTAGCTAATTCTGCTAGAGTAAATTGGGGTCCTTTTAATTTTGATGAATCAGCATCCATGAATTTTTCAGTTTTTTGATCCCTTAATTCTTGAGGAACACTCATGAAGACTCTAAGGTTAGCGATGGCTCTCTGTCCTTTCACCTGTTTCATTGGTAACATGCCTCTGACAGTTTTGAGCATAATGCGATCTGGTCTCCTGTAATGGAATGGTCCTCTTTCAGGGGCACCAACTTCAAGGAATTGTTTCGCTTCAGCGACTTTACTCTTGCGTCTTCCAGATAATACCGCTTTCTCAGCGTTGATTATGGTAACTTGTTCACCAATGAGGAGTCTCTTAGCAACTTGGCTACATAATCTTCCCAATATTAATCCTTCCGCATCCACAATGATACCTGGTTTTTTGTTGGTTTGCATTGTTTTTTCACCGAATTATCTTCACTTTTGCCCCTGTCGGGTTCTTCTCAACAAGCTCATTAATTGACATGTATTTTGCCTTTGCTGCTTTCAGTTTTCCTGCTGCTGAAGCGGATACTTGAAATGATGCGACGGTTAATGCGTGATCAAGGTTGCCTGTGCCCAAGATTTTGCCTGGAACAACGATTACATCACTACGTTCTGTGTGTCTGTTTATTTGGCTTAAGTTAACAGAAATTCGTGATCTTCTTGATTTTGATAGGTTTTTGGCTACGTCATGCCAAACACCTGCATCTTGTTGTCTACTCTGTTTCTTTAGGAAACGTATGAGTGATACAAGTTCACTGTTTGTGGATTGAGTTTCCCTCATTTTGTTTCTTCAACCTTTAATTCTTCTTGGAATTCCTGCAATTGTTTGTCCAAGATTTTGGTGGCTTCCTGCAGGATTTGTTCTGGGGGTAATCCGCCATTTGTTTCTAAATTCATGATGAATGCGTTCTTCTCCCATTCTACTTTAATATTCTTGGGTTCTGTTGGGCATGCTTCTACACAATCCATACAAAGGTTGCATGCTGTTAGATCACGAACGTCTACTTTTTCGTCCTTGATTGAGATCGCTTTTTTGGGACATATATCCACGCATTTTTGGCAGTCTTCACATTTCTCGTTTGGGACTTCTATTTTAGGAAGATATTTGTAAGCAGAAACAGCGACTGGTTGCCATTTTGCGTGGTTTTTTCCTTTGCCCAATCTTGCATAAGCTTCTAGCTTCAGTTTCTGGCCTTTTGCAAGTTTAATAATTGGTATTTTATCCGAGACAGGTACGATTTCTGGGTTTTCTGAAACAAGTTCACCTGAGTAGACTGTTCGTGTACCCTCTTTTGATTCTGCATCTAACGTTAATGTTACACGACATTGGGGGCAACCGAACTCACTCTGACATTCACATTCTTCGGGGAGGTTGTATCCTTGTAAATCTGTCTTGAGTGGAGTTAGCCCTAATCTATGTGCTACGATTTCATCTTGTAGAATAGATGAGTTTTCAATCATGACGACTTCATCAATTGCCATACTTGGAACTTCAGCCAAAGCTATGCGACGCAGGGCGTTCATTAATGGAACGTCTGCTTCCCTAACGAGTATACGCAAGCTTGTCTCGTTCTTTTCCAAGACTTCAATTTTCACTTTTATGGAACACTCCATAATTGGATTACTATAATAACCGCCGTGCGGTTCAATTAAAAGTATAAGTGCATTATTTCAATTTTTCTGTTAATAATGCCTTAAACTCTTCTGCCTCTTCGTCCACCACGTCTTCTTGTCCCATCATGCGGGATTGGTGTGACTTCTTCGATGCGTTCAATTCTGAACCCAAACCGGGCCAAGGCTCGGATAGCTGCTTGTGCTCCTGGTCCTGGAGTTCGTGGTCCTGCTCCGCCTGGTGCACGAACCTTGATGTGTATTGCCGTTATTCCCTTGTCTCTTGCTGCTTCTGCAGCTGCTGTTGCTGCACGCATGGCGGCATACGGTGAGGATTCCATACGGTCAGCTTTTACGAACATGCCACCGCTTGTGCGGCTTATGGTTTCAGCGCCTGAAATGTCCGTTATATGGATTAATGTATTGTTGTAGCTACTGAAGATGTGGACGACTCCCCATTTTTCGTTGCGTTTGCTGCTCAGAATCTGCCGCCTCCTCTCTGTCCTCTTCTACCTCTTGGTTGCCTAATTTCAGGCTGCTTTGTTACGACTGACATGGCTAAACGTGTAGGATGACTTGGGTTAGCCAGTGAACTTTGTGAGGAGTAGGTAAGTTGGGCTTCATCCTCGCGTGAGACGATGTAACTTGGAATCGTTACTCTTCGATTTCCGATGAGTATGTGACCATGAGTTACCAATTGGCGTGCTTGGAATGGTGTTTTTGCTAAAGCTTTTCTGAAAACAATCGTCTGTAATCTTCGTTCAAGAAGATCCTCTATCGCTAAGTCTAAAACATTGTCTAAGATAGCAGTTTCTTGAAGGATGCCACTTTTTTTCAGTTTTGTGAGAAGTTCATTTTCCATTTTTTGACGTTCTTCAGGGGTTTTGCCGATAAGTGAGCGGGCGATTCCTCTGAATTTTGATAATGATGTTTCATGACGCCAGAGTTCATGTTTGTTTCTTAAACCATACTGACCTAAGAGTTTGAGTTCTTCTTGAAGTGTGTCTTGACGCCATGCAAATCGAGGAGTTGCATACTTTTTTCTTTGTCGCTTTGGATCACCCATGCTTACTTGCCTCCTTCAGTTGGTGGTGCTCCTCCGGGTTTAGCCATAAGTGTTTTCTTCTTGACACCTAATGCTTTGCCTGCTCTACCCGTGGTTTTTGTATGTTGACCACGGACTTTTAAGCTGTAAGCATGGCGGTATCCTCGCCAAGATCTTATTTCTTTGGCTTGTTCGATATCAGTTTTTGTTTTTAAAACAAGCTCAGCACTCGTAAGATGTACATCTCTGCCTGTCTCTGTATCCTTTCTTCGGTTAAAAAGCCAAATTGGCAAATTATACTTTGTTGGGTCTTCGATTATTTCTTCTATTTTAGTAACATCTGATTCAGTCAAAAACCCTACACGCAGATCAGGGTTTATGTTTGCTTTTCTTAGAATTGCGTTGGAGAGGCTCATGCTTATGCCTTTAATTTCTTTCAACGCATAAACAGTTTTCAAGGTTCCTGCTACATCAGAACCTGCAATTCGAAGCATATGACGAAATTCTTGTGACATTTATTTTCATCCGGTTAATTGAAGCAACCAACAACATAAGGTGTAATTTATTTAAACCTTCCTTCTTGCAGCTTTTACAAATTCCATCCCGAATTGAAAAAGATTCAGTGAACTCGCTGCTTTTGTACACGTCAATCTTGATAAAACCATAATAAAAGAGAGGTTTTAATAAAATCCGCTAATGGTAATGACTTACATTTTCTTCTGAATACAAAAATAAATATTCTACGTTAAAATGCTAACGGGGTATTACTTTTGCTCCTATTAAGAACGTTGTCTATCAGAAAAGATATTAGTTAGCTCATTGGTTACTATCTCAACAGTAATAAGTCGGAATTCGCAATAGAACTTATTAAGGTTTTAAGTAACGGTTGATATAGTAGAAAAATCTTTAGGTGTGAATTTGGTTGGCTCCAAAGAAGAGTGGTGAAGAGGAGAAGGTTAAGCGTATCCTAACTGACCCAAAGTTAGCTGGAATTAAGGCTATGCTTGAGAAAGATCATGCTATAGATTGCATTATGCTGTTACATTTGGATCGCGGAAAATGGAAAGATGCTAAAGACTTTATGCGCGAGAATAAACTAACGCTAAGTGATGGGACTTTTAGGGCAAGAATGATTGAGATTGAAGATTTAGGCTTAGCCGAAAGCGAACGCATCGATCCCTTGAAAAAACTATACAAGAAGACTGAGTTTGGCGAAAAGGTTGCACAACTTCTTCTCAAACTATTCGACCAGTTAGAAACTTGATTCCAAGGTGGCGGCGATCTTGCCGCTTTTATTTTCATATTCTTAGGCTTTTGATTTAAGGTAGGGCATATCATGGAGTTGATGGTATTGGCTAATGATAGAGAGTTTTCGATCTTTTTGTTTGATGTAGCTTTGCTGTGCTGTTTTGCATTCATTTTTGATATTGTATTATCTTTATAATATGGTAATTTTGTAGTCGTGTTCTACACATAATAAATATGGTGTATTGAGTCATAAGATTTAAATGGGCATGCTATCCTACCATACTCACTAATCCCAAAAGGAGGGATAAAAGAGAAAATGAACACAATAAGAAGAATTAGAAAAAACACAAAAGCACTCAGCCCCGTAGTCGCCTCAATCATACTAATCGCTGTCACAGTCGCAGTTAGCATCGCAGTAGCAGCATGGATGGGCGCACTAAGCGTTGGCTTCATGCAAACAGAACAACTTCAAATAACAAATGCAGACTTTTCCACTAATGGCCAAATCAAATTAGCAGTTCGCAACACAGGTACAATTGACATTGTAGTTGATACCGCAACGGTCAACGGTGCAACTTCAGGAGTAGCAATGCAAAATGCAACTACTAGTGCATCATTAACTGCAATACCCAAGAACAGTAACGGCGTTATAGTGGTGACTTATACTTGGGTGCCTGGCGAGAGTTATCAAATAAGATTGCTATCTACTAAGGGTACATGGTTCCCATACAATGCAGTCGCTCCATAAGCAGCAATTTCCCAATTATTAACATAGTTTCAGGGGTAGGGTGTAAGATGAAGTCACTCTCAATTTCCCTTTCTCTTGTTTCCTCTTTGGAGGTGCAAAAAGTATGGTAGTAGAAATAAAAGAATATGGATCAGCTGAACAAATCGCAGAAACCTTAGATAAACAAATAGGTGATACTAAAAGCACACTGGGTGAATACCTACGTAGATTAGATGAGATACGTAACATCGCAGAGAAATCTAAGAAAGTTCGTGAAGTCGTCATGAAGCTCGCAGGCAAGAAAACAACAAC
>DATGZD010000128.1:0-20442 GCA_035297385.1 Candidatus Sulfotelmatobacter sp.
AAGTTATGAATACACCAGGATATGATGCGATACAGTGGGCTCAAAAAAACACACCAACAAATTCAGTCTTTGTTTCAGACGCATATTATGGATGGTGGTTCGGAGGCTTTGCTCAACGACCTACCTTAAGCGCTGTCGAGCCAGAATATCTATCATTATCGCGTGAGTTTGCACCAGCACAAACCGCCTTGAATTTAATGGATACAGACTATGTTTTGGATAATGGCTTGATTCAGATTAGGGAAGATGGTGGCTACGCTGCAAGACATAATCCTATGTTCCTTGCTAATATCAATTGGAGTTATTTCCCTTATGCATTCTTTAACTTCAAGAACGATGAAACAACCATAATCCTAACAGAGAATGGTAAAGTACAGTCTTTTCATCTTTCAGAACTCCAAGTAACAGATATGCATGTTGAAAATATATCCGACTGGGCATCGATTCACGTAAGCAAGGGCAACAGTCTTTTCAGTTATACTCAAATCATTACGGTTTACAGATATACTCAGTTTGTTAACATGTCTGTGGCATTGGAATCTAATAGTAATGATGTAATCTTGAATGGTGTTATCTTTACTCTGCAAATAAAAGGTGAATCTGTAGGTGGCGGTCAGACAGTTGGGTTCTATGATTCAGGTGGAAAAGTTTTAGGTCAGTTGATTTTCGCAAAAGGTCAGCCTGATTTTCACGAGAGTGGAGCAACTTTAATCTATTCTTTTTCAAATAATACAACAACAGAGCTTGAACTCTGGGCTTCAGCTTTTTCAGTATCAAATACGCTGACAACTCTTAAAGACTCTAAGACGGAAAAAACCCTTAATGAGTTAATGATGAAAAATCTTGATGGGTACCAAAAAGAAGTAGATGATAAAACAAGAGAAACTTTGCCCAAGACATTGTACGTTTTTGATTACAAGGAAGCATTAACGGAACGAGACATTTCTTATGTTGCTGTCCGGGACCCTGAAATAATCTCAAAATTCATAAATGATCCAGCTTACGATTTGTTGTTTATTAACAATGAAGTTAAAATATTCAAAGTCAAATAAGCCACCATCATTCGAAAGAGGGAACTATAATGTTAAGATTGCCAAGAGAAAAAACTAAAACGTTTGAAATTTGTTTTTTGGCAATCTTCTCAACTATAATCCTCCTTATATTTTATTCACTTGTATCCATGAATGGTTTAGTTTTAGGAAATGACCCAGCAGTGCATGTAGAGCGAGCTCAACTTTTCTTACAAACAGGCAGGATTCCTCTTGCTAATTTAGGATGGACTCCTCCACTATATCAGATTCTTTTAGCAGTATTGATTTCTTTTACGGGAGCTGCAAGTGTGGATCAAATTATCTTTCTAGTAAGAATCGTTGCAGCCGTCGTTAATTGGCTCTTGATCTTTTCAGTTTACCTTGTTGGCGTCAGATTTTTCAATAGAAAAGTTGGGATCACTGCAGCAATCCTGCTACTTTTCAGTTTTCCATTATTTGAATTGAATTTATGGGGTGGTTATACAAGCGTGTTAGCCATATCCTTCCTAGTTCTTCTAATGATTTATTTGCCATCAGCAGTAAGAAATCCTGGTTACATCATAGTCACAGGCATTGTGGCGTACTCTCTCGTTCTTTCACATCAACTTGCCGTGTTTGTTGCTCTTTTTATTCTTAGTCCGGTTATCCTTGTTATGCTCGTTAAGTCAAGAGGAAAGTATTTGATTGCGCTCGTAGCCGTCATTTTAGGAGGTGGAGTAGCGTTCTTTCTCTATTACATCAGAGCTATGCTGCCTTACCTTGGTGGGATTGTTGAACATTTGTTCTTCTCACAAAAAACAACATTATACCAAATTCCTGCAACAACATTAAACGCATTTATGGTGAATTTTGGCTTTATCTGCATTGCTGCAATCTGTGGGGTTTTCGTAGCCTATTTTAGTTTAGGCAGACAAGAGAAATCGTTATTTCTTATTCTTTTCTTGAGTCTTCTAGTTCCCTTCATACTGGCAGAATCTCATGTATTTGGGCTGTATCTGCCGTTTCAGTGGTTTATCTATTATCTTGTACCTCCTTTGGCAGTGTTTGGTGCAACTTTCTTGATTTATGCTTACGACAAATTTTCCGCATTCTACTCTAAGCACTGTAGAACTTGGAGGAAAATCCGCTTGCAGGCCGTAGCTATCGGTTTGACTATTTTGATGATTGCATTATTGATAGCTCGGTTTGGCATTGTTTATGGGAAAATCCAAGAAGCAGGTGTCTATTATTCCACGTCTGACGTAAAAAGTTACGACGCAGGTATGTGGCTTAGAAACAATTTTCCATCTGATGTAAATGCTGTTGCGACAGAAATTCCAGGTTTTTGGTTCCAAGTTTTCTCAGGAAAACCCGTGATTGCAGCAACAGACCCAATTATAGAAAGAAACAACGCAGCTGAATCCATATTGGACTTATCCTTTGAACTTGAGAATCCACAGACGCTTGTAACTGCATTTGCAGCTAAGGGTGATATCTCTGATGAGACTTCGGTTCCAATAGATGGTGTTTGGAACAAAGTAGCGTACTCATCTACAGCTGGCGATTTCATTAATTACACGCAAAACGGAGTAAATAGAAGCATGGCATTGTCAAATTTTACAAGAGAAACAACTTTTGACAAAAATATTCCACCCAAATTAATAACACACTATGTTAATGATGCTCTATGCATAACTAAAACCATATCATTCCACAATGATAGCTACGTAGCTACTGTCACATGGACTTTTTCGGCTATAAACAATGTAGTTGACAATGTTATCTTGTACACTACTCTTTATCTTAACTTGGGCTTTTCCTTCACGAGAGCGTTTGTGCCCGGCAGCTTGATTTGGGAAAATCCGTGGCAGAGACCTTCTAATTCTCATGGAAATGACTGGGTCACAGCAGATTTTTCATCTTCAACTTTAAGTGATAATTATGTCGGATTGTATGATGAAAAGAACTTGGTTATCTTTGCGCTAAAGTTTGAGAAGATACCTGATTGGGGCAATGTTGGTGCCTTAGCAAGCCATCAGATTGATGCTATTCGTTTCAATTATACACTTGGCATGGTAAACTCGAATCGTAATGAATCGTTTACTTACCAAACTTTAGCTTTATCAGATAGTAGCAATCCAGCAGATCATCAGTCAGTTATGAAGAGCTTATTTGAGACGAAAGCGACTAGAGCTGTTGATATAAGGAGTCGTAGTTATGAGGATTATATCCGACAAAATAACGTGCATTTCATTGTATATGACAAGAATGAACTCGACACGAAGATGGTTAATTCTAATGTATTAGAACTTGTCTACTCGAATGATAGGTATGTCATATTCAAAACGAAAAGGGCTCTCTTAGATTAACTTAAAGAGTGTTAGACTGAAGAAATTCTTAGGATATTAAAAAAGAAAGATTAAGAGCAATATCACTTGTGGCTCATTTCTTCGCGCATTGCTCGTGGAATGTATGCGCAGGCTGGGTCACTTTCGAATAAATCACCAGTATAGTATTCAGCTCTTGTTCGACAGCCACCACAAATTTCTCTGTATTCGCATACTCCACATCTACCTTTAATGTTGCTTTTATCTCGTAGTTTAACATGCAATTCTGATTGCTGCAGTTGTTGCCATGTTTCTTTCAAGCCTTGTTGCTTGACGTTTCCTAAACGGTAGCCTTCGTGGAATCCGCAGGGTCGGAAATCACCGTTTTCTGTGACGCCAATATAGTCGCCGCCTATCGTGCATTTGCCTAAGAAATCGTTAGTGAACCAATCGAAGAATCTGGCTGGGTTGCGTTGGCGAACGATTCTTGCGTAGAAGGGTGAATAGACGTTTACTCGGAATGTGCCCTTTGAATACTTCGTCTCATAATCGTAGAGGTTGTTTAATGCCCATTCATATTCATCTGCGGTTGGTGCTAAATCTGGCATGTTTTCACCTGCTCTGCCAACGGGTACAATGTTATGATAGACGACCATCTTTGCACCATAATCTGCTGCAAGTTGGCAGGTATGCTCCAACGCTTTAAGGTTGTATTTAGTCATGGTTGTGACGATACAGTCTAGCAGGCCCTTCTCGGAGAGTTTCTTCATTGCAAATATTGCTTTATCGTAGCTGCCTCTGCCCCGAATGATATCGTTGGATTCTCGGTCGCCATCGATGCTGACGGCTGTGTGTACATCATATTTTGCTAAATTATCTAAGCGTTTTTGATCGAAGGCGAAGCCACTTGTTATGAGGCTGACTTCCATACCATAAGTGTTCTTTGCATGGGCAATTACTTCAAAAATATCTGGGCGAACTAATGGTTCTCCACCGCTAATGCCAAACCATTTTGCTCCAAAATTATGGATTTCATCAACAACTTTTTTTGCTGTTTCTGTGCTTAGTTCTTGATCTTTGGCGTATTGCTTCGTGTAGCTACAATAAACACAACTGCCAACACATGCACGAGTGCAACGCCAAGTTATCATGTATAGAGGTGGTCTACTAATAGCCATTTATTACCACATCCATTTTTACACGAACGTTTCGATATAAGAGTTGCTCTTCAAAACTTGAATTCCAACATTCAACACTGCCGTGCTGAAACATAGGACAAAGTAGCATCGTGTTCATGAATGCGTCCTTTTCCTTTAGGAGGCTAAGTTTGCCCGCAGTCATACTTATCGCATCCTTATTGTCCTCGCTATTTCTATCGAATAAAAGCGTTCTTGTCAAACTTTCTTGACTTTGCTTTTGTCAAGGTTTCTTGACTAACCATAATATTTAGGTTTGACAATGGTGAGCTGATTTAGGAGAGCATTCTTCTGTATGATTGTTCCGCTAGTTGTAGATCTTGCAGAGTGTTGACGTTAATGGCGATTTCTTCTCTGTTCAGGACGTAGACCTCTTGTTCCATCCACCCATCATCGATTAGTTTGCCATCAATAATGTTGATCCCTGTAGGAACAACTTTCTTGTTTTCCGCTTCAAATGCATATTCTACGCCAAGTCCCAACTTATTCTTTGTTTCGATAGGCACAGCGACCGTTAAGGCAGGTTTTCTACAGTCTTCATACTGTTTCAAGACATCATCAATTATTACACCTGTTATCAATGGTAGATCAGAAACAACTGCTAAGACTATGTTTAAACCCAATTTCTTTATCACAAACTGCATATCTTGAATGTATCCTTCACCTGGGGTCTCCACAACAGTTACAGGAAATTTTCTTACGAAATTTGCAGTTTTTGAAGTACTCCTGCTCACGGCAACGACGACTCTGCTCACTCTTTTAGCATTAAGCAATGCTGTTAAAACATGTTCAATTACAGGTTTCGCACCGACTTTTAACAAAGGTTTTTCTTCGCAAACTTCCATTCGCTTGCCCTTTCCACCAGCCATAACTACCGCTGTGATCTGCATCATAGAATCAACGCCGTCAATACAACAATTGAAACCATCCGAGTTACTTCATTGGTTGCACCGAACACATCACCAGTAACACCCTTAAAATGTCTATGAGCGATTGCTACCATGATAAGACTGGCTAAAATTGACGCAAGAATAATAATCGCACCGTTTAGCCATAGCAAAGACACAGCAATTGCAAACGATATGACTAATGCTATAATCAAACGAGCGTTGCCTTTTCGATCATGCATTACATTAAGAAAAGATGAAGCCATACCTTCATGTACAGCTGTACCCGCCCAAGCTGCAACAACCATTGCAAGTTTCGCTGCAACCTCGATGACGATTACGCTCTGGATGATAATGTTATTGTTCAAAAATGTGAGCGAAAGAGCTGTGATTAATAGCGTCATCATACCCAGCGTTAGGCCGCCAGCGCCTGTTAATCGATCATGCATAACCTCAATCTTGTGTTCAGGTGTACCATGTGCCATTGTACCATCACCAAAGTCTAACAATCCATCCGTATGATGTAAGCCAGTTAGCAACAACAGTGCACCTAAGACTAATGCTCCAACGACTAGACTTGGAATAGAAAGGTAGAGACAGACCCAACCGAATAGTCCTGCTAAAAATCCAATTAAGGCACCGATTAATGGGAAAAGAAACATGAATCGTGCGCAATCAGCTAGCATGTTCTCGTCCATACGAAAAGGCAAGATCGTTAGGAACGACAATAGGTTCCTTAACTCTTTCCTCATTACCTATTCACTTCAATCCCATTAACAACTCATAGTTATGCTCAATCTCACGTAGCAACATTTCTTTCGTTATTGCTCCCTCAGTTGCAGCCATTGCAGCAATCGAAGCACCGCCAGCACCAACCCCTTCCTTTACGATGCCTTTCTCATAGGCCTTCAACCCGTCAAACCTTGAAGTTCCAAAATCTAAATCAGCAGCTAAAACAGGTACTTCGCCGATCTCTTTTATGATACCACAAATATCCGACATACAATCCCTAGTAACCCAACGTGTCGTTCCAACCGCAACATTACATAAAACATTAGATTTCAAAGCATTAATTATCGCCAAAATCGCCGTCATCTGAGTGCCCCCAGCCATTAAAACAGGGATTTCAGTGGCTGCACCAACAACTAAGCCTGCAAATGCGGGCATCATGGGGTCTCCAACACAAGCGATTGCTCGAATTGGATTATTCTTTAAGCTTCCGAAGTTTTCGCCAGCCGCAGCTAACCCAGTTTTGACAGCTTCAATCTTTAAGTCATGAGGATTTTCAGGCATGCTGCTACTGACTTTACCTTCAGCAGGAACACCTAACGCTGATAGTACTCCAAGTGCTGTTGTCGTTCCTCCTGGAATACTTTCACCAATCACAAGATAATCTGCAGCTTTCGCCAAATTCTCTCCTGCGATCACGGCTCTATCAAAGACTTCTTGCACAAAATCCACGGCACTGCCACTACGAATATCTCGTCCAGGATTACCCCCTACGTCTAAAAATGGAATCTGAGGTTTGACTCGTAAACCGCCATTGCATGTGAGAACAGGGATATCAGCCAAATGCAATGCTGACATTGCGATTAAGGCTGGAGTGGGAATTCCGTCAGGTGTAACAGGCACACCGGCAATGCATTTGCATTTACCGAGCTGCAAAAGTTCTGCATCGGCTGGCGGCGTATAATCTGTAAATTCAGGATATTTTCCTGCTGCACTTATTCCTGCAATCTTACCCGTTTCTGTAGTGGCAATCGTTAAGACAAAAAGTGGTTTCTTTCCTTGTAACTCGTCTAAGAAAGCTTCAGCCTTAGACTCATTATACGTGAGGAGAATGTCTAAGTCTTGCTTCACTTTGTTGCTTTCCTGCCTTTTGGTTTTACAGTGAATTTGGTGATTTCTAATCTTCCCCAACCGTTAACCGTTGAGGTTTTTGATTCTTGAATTTCGATACTTTTGTTGAAGATTGGTCCATCAGTAACAAATGTATGGTATTCACCACGTTCACCACATAAGTCTACGTTGCCTAGGTTTTTGAGGTCATTGAAAAAATTTCGATCAAGTGTTCTTCCAAGGTAATCCATGCCCAAAACCTCTTTCTTTACACGTACTACTGTTGCTCTGAAGCCTTCGTTTATCCATTCGTCTAACACTTCAGTTGTGTCTCTATGCCAGAGTGGCCTTACGGGTACTAAGCCGATTTCTTTAGTTATTTTATCCAGCCAACCAGGTTCGTGTAAAGCAACATCATATATGTCCCCTGTAATGATACCTTCTGCACCTTTTTTCTTGGCATTCTGAATTGCTTTTTTGAAATCTTCTTCATATTTTTGAGGCGTCGTAGGCACTTTTAGGATTGGTATTCCGATTGCTTGTGCTTGAGCATCCAGAAGTTCACCGCTTATCATATGAAAATTACTTGTATTCTTATCTCGCATCATTATGAGCATATTTTGAACTTCATGCCCATCCTGCAGAGCCTTATGAAGCGCAAAGCAGCTATCTTTTCCACCACTCCATGAAGCAATAAGTTTCATACTGTTTCTTCCTCTTCTATTGCCTGAAATTACCAATTTTATGGCGTCATCAGGTTTTAGTGTTGTTGGTTTATCGAACGTTTCCATATAAGTATTGTTATGAACCACAAAACTCATAACACTTAAGCTTGTTTGTACAGTTTAGCATGCTGATACCTATGTCTGATTCAAAACCTCCTTTGTTAGCGTACCTCGAACAGAAAGGTATTTCATTGAAAGAACTTGTTGATGCAGCCTTAGAACTGTATGTTCCACATCCAGGTGTTGAAACCACAGAAAAAGCAGCCACAATTCTAAAAGAAGAATTTCTTGACATCCTAAATGACGTGAATGTTTCCACATTATTGGTTGCTGCTTTTCGAGCGCAAGAAGACGCAGAGAACGAGTTAATTCCAGGATTAACAAAAGAACGGTTTCTAGGCAGACCAGGATTAGTCGCTGATGAGGTATTAGGATTAGCAATAGCAGGTTACATCGCAGGCACAAGAGGAATTTTTGAATACACTCGCTTTGATCAGACTAAGCCAGGGGTTTTAAGAAGATTGGGACCAATAACCAATGACGCAATAGGCGCATTAGTCGCAAGTGCCTCATCTAATATGTACACTAAAGCATTGAAAAAGAAGTAATTGGTTATACAGAGTCAGTAGAGTATGCCTGACATAATTTGTTTAGTATTGAATTCCTTCAGTTAGCGAAATTTTCGGGCGTTTAACATGTTTACCTTCACAGAATTATGAATAAGCTATTTCCAGGTTTTCATCTTTAAACGTATACAGATAGCTACTCTTTATTATTTGGATGATCTGTCTTCATATGCAAATCAAGTTCCTCTTTGCTATTGAAAATCGCGCCGCATGTTTTACATTTGAATGCCTCTCTTTCTCCAGCTACCCCGACTTCTCCTGGAATAGGTACCTTTGGTAATGGCGTATTTGGACTGGGTCCGGGTAAACTAAGCAATGGCAGAACAGTTTTTAGTGCAAGCATTCCAGAATTCAAAATGTTATCCATTATGACATTCCTCCATTTATCTTTCGACCGAAAGAATAAGTTTATGATTTTAATTATCAGAGAATTCTAAAAAAGATATGTGATTGTAAGCCTACAACCACTACTACAGGACTTCAATTTAGGATGGAAGTAGACAACCGAAGTTTTTTGGTGAGAGTAAGTAAATATAGCTTTATTTGATACATCTTAGTGTGCCTTTAATGTTTAGGAATTTATTGGATGGAGTAGTCACGTTAGCATACACAATTCCATTCTCATAGTCTTCGATGTCGGTCACTGCTGTTTTGTTTGCTTCTTGCCAATTCACCATATACAAATTAGGCCGTAATTCTGTTATCTTAACTGTCAGAATTTGTTTTTTGCCCATATCAGGACCATGAACATCGGTCAAGATCAGTGTGTCTTTGTTTTCATAGAATAGCTGAAAAGTTTTTTCGCCAAGTTCAGCTTCAAACACGTGTCCAATAATTGAAATGCCAGAGTCTGCTTTCTCCAAAATTGCTTCACCGTGTAAAAACTATACTTAAGTGTAGTATTAGTTCTTTGAGCTTTCAACAATTTTGGTATAATTCTAGAAGGTAAATTCATTTATGCTTCGTGGCTAATTATTTCTACCGTGGCGTTAATGGAGCCTTTTGAGAGTCGTAGAAAAAAAGTTCAAGCGATAATGAAAGAAAAGAATGTTGCTGCCTTACAAGTTACGAGTCGAGAGAATTATTATTATCTTACTGGTGATATGCGAAATGTTGCACGGCTTTTTCTTCCACAAGAAGGTGAGCCGAGTATAATTGTTTTTGATGAAGAAGTTGAACCTGCAAGGCAAGCTTCAGGCATACAAGATGTTCGAGGTTGGCGGACTCCAGCACAGCTCATGCAGAATTTTTTCCAACTAGTGAAACAACATAGCATATTAGATAAGAAAGTGGGGTTTTGCGTTCATAGTAACTCAGGCTTTTTGGTTTACAAGTTTCTAAGGTCAAATCCAAGGATGACAGTCATTGAAAATGAAGAGATTCTTATGCCTCTACGTTACGTGAAGACTACGGATGAATTGGCTGCAATGAGACGTGCGGCTGAAGCTGCAGATAAGGGTATTGAAGCTGCTACAGCAGCCATAAAGCCAGGTATAACGGAAATTGAGGTGGGTACTGAGGCTGAATATGCTATGCGTAGAGCTGGAGCGATGCGGTACGGTTCAAGCACCTTTGTTGATTCTGGACCCCATAGTATTTACCTCCATGGTGGTACTTCACGACGCAAGATTGAGAACGGTGATTTAGTTGTTATTGATGTTCATCCGGTTGTTGATATGTATTCATCAGATTGTGCAAGAACAGTCGTGTGCGGTCAACCCTCATCTGAGCAACGAAATCTCATGCAATTGTACAGTCAAATTCAACAATCAATAATTCAACAAATCAAGCCAAGATGGAAAGTTGGACAGGTTACTAAGACTTTTACTGAAGCCTTTACTTCTAACGGTTATAATGAGCAATGGATTCCTGGACCGGTTCATGGTGTTGGTTTAGAGTTTGAGGAATGGCCGCATCCAAGCCATTATTTTGGTCATGTAGAGTTAGAGATTGCTGAGGATTGGACGCTTGCGATTGGGCATTCTATTTTACCGGTTAAGACTGTCGGCGGCGTAAAATTTGAGGATACAATTCAAGTTACTGCTGAAGGCGGAAGAAGTCTGAATCGTCCACCTATTATCTCTTAGAGCTTTGGCTTCATTTGTCAGCTAATTTTAGTTGCTATCTGCTTTCCTAACTCGAAGCATTTTTGTAAGTCTTCCTTCGAGGGAATATATTTGACTTCTATTCCAGGTTCGTGAACCTCGAAGCCCGCCTTTTTTGCTATTTCAATCATGCCTCTGACTGCGCCGCCTCCCCAACCATAGGAGCCAAAAAAGCTCCAAATCTTGCCTTTAGGCTTCAAGCCTGTAATATAAATAAAGAATTGGGCTAAAGTTGGGAACATTTGATTATTTAATGTTGGGGAACCAACGATGACAGCTTTGGAATCTAAGATTTCGGTTACTATATCAGTTAATTCTGTGGCCCGTAGTTTTAACATCTTCACGTCTACGCCTTGACTGGTTGCTCCTTCAGCGATGGCATGTGCCATTTTATCTGTACTACCCCACATGGTATCATAGACGATGGCGATTTTCTTGTATGATTTGCCTTCACTCCATTGTAAATAAGCGTTGACAATTCGTGATGGGTTTGAACGCCAGATTATTCCATGACTTGGTGCAATAATTGTCGGCGCAATTCCCATTTGAACTACTTCTTGGATTTTTCTTGTAATGAGAGGTGCAAGCGGCATGAGAATGTTAGCATAGTATGTTCTTGCTTCTTCCATAAGGATGTGTTCATCTACTTCATCGTCGAAACGTTGTGAGGAAGCTAAATGTTGTCCGAAAGCATCGTTTGGCATTAGAATTTTATTTGGAACAATATAGGTGAACATACTGTCTGGCCAATGTAGCATGGAGGCTTCAACGAATTTGAGGGTTCGATCTCCAAGTTTTAGTTCATCGCCTGTTTTGACTGTTTGAAACTTGAAATTGTCCCCATAATGGCAAATTATAGCTTCTTTTGCTTTCTCACTGCAGATTATGGTGGCATTCTTTGCTTTCTCTGCAACTAGAGGTAGGGAGCTTGAGTGATCCATCTCTACATGATTGATTACGATGTAGTCGATTTGTTCCATGTTTATGATGTCTTGAATATTTTTTAGTAATTCTTTACTAAACGTATGTTTGACTGTGTCGATAAGTGCATTTTTTTGATCAAGAATCAAGTAGGCATTGTACGTGCTTCCCCTGCTCGTCACGTACCCATGGAAGTCGCGTATATTCCAATCTACAACGCCAACCCAGTAGATCTCTTCAGCGATAGTTACTTTATTCATTTCAATCTTGCTCCCTGATTGTTTTTAACGTATAGTTGATTTTGACGCCTGCCCTTTCAAAAAGAATTCCAACTGGGCATGTTTTCAGCGTTAACTCATGAAGTCGCTGCACTCTATCCTCAGGTGCATCTAACTTAAAGATGATTTCAAATGATTCTTCTGATATTGTTCCTGTTTCTTCGCTCTTAATTGCCTCAACATTAACGTCACAGCCTTTGAGTAGAAGTCGCATTTTCTTTGCTGCCAAGACTGCTATAGTAGCATAGCAGCCTGCATGACTCATAACGCATAATTCTAATGGTGTTGGTCCAAAGCCTGTTGTCGTTTCCGTTGGTTGATCAACGATTACGGAATGAGATTTGTTGTTATCTAGTATAATCTCAAATCCTTGGATTAAGCTTGCTCTTGCATGAAGTTTACCCAATGTTGCGTCTCCTTGTTTAATTGTCAGAAGATAGGAAAGTTCTGTTTTTGCCTGCTAATATTAGTTTCGTCATGGTTCAAGCCTCAACAGTGTTCATAAAGATAATATGTGAGATCCTGTATGATACTTTAGAGATTTGTAGTTTATATTAACACTGAATGGAGAGTCTGTAGAATGAGTTTGATACCTGATGATAGAAAAGAAGGCTTAAGAAACGATTTAAGAGAACGAATGATAGATTCCGTAAAAATTGTCGTGTTCACCCAAGAAGTTGAGTGCCGCTTCTGCTCAGATACAAGACAACTCGTACAGGAAATAGCAAGCCTAAATGATAAAATTACTGTTGAAGTCTTTGATTTTGTGGCCAATGCTGATAGAGCAAGAGAGTACAAAGTTGAGAAAATTCCTGCATTGGCAATAATCGGCAAGAAAGACTATGGTGTACGTATGTATGGTATTCCTTATGGTTATGAACTTCAAACCCTCATTGGTGGCATCGTTAATGTTTCACGTGGTACAACCGACCTATCTGATAAAACTAAAGCCATACTTGCAGACGTTAAATCCCCTGTTCACATCCAAGTTTTTGTTACCCTTACATGTCCACATTGTCCTGCAGCGGCAGCTATAGCGCATAAGTTAGCGATTGAGAGTGATATGATTTCAGCTGATGTTATCGATTCGAGTGAATTTCCAACGTTAGCCCAAAAATATGCGGTTATTGGAGTACCAAAAGTTGTAATCAATGAAAAAATTGAATTTGTGGGTGCGTTTAATGAAGATTTATTCGCTGAGCATGTTGTCCTTGGCTCGTTTACACAATGAGGTTAAGTGTGGCGTGTGATTCAGAAACGCAAAAAAGGCATAAGAATTATCCATTATTTTTGTTTACAGTCAAGATTTTATGGAACGCGTAATTCGAAAAGTCATCAATGACTCGAGCTACCTTGAAATTCGGCCAAAACTATAAAACTCATTAGACAAATCACTGCTGAATGCGATAAAACAAAATAAAAAAATGTTATGGATATTTTTAGTGTTCAGTTTTACGGAGATTATGCCTTTTTGGCGTACTTGGATGGGTTTTTGTCAAATGTTGCCTTGCAGGAAGCATTGCAGAAATAGTATGTCTTACCCATGTAGTCGCTCTTTATTTTAGCAGTCTTTTCATCCACCGTCATACCGCAGACTGGATCTTTCATCATAAAAATTCTACACCTCTTAATCTCACTTAATCTACTGTATAGTTTATGCTTCCCTTGCGTTAAACTTTTCGCCCCTGTGCATAATCGGTGGTTCCATAACTAAAGACTAAGTTAATAAGCCCCCAAAAAGAGCATTGGCACAAAATGAGAAGGATGTTAAGTTATGTTGGTTTAGAGAGGTTTAACAGCCTCCGCAACAACAACAGCCGTGTCCCGTATGTTCTACCGAGCCACTGATGTACTTTGTAGGATCTTCATCAAATGTCTCTTTGCATGATGGTGCGCAGAAGTAGTAAGTTTTACCCATGTAGTCAGATTTGAGGCTTGCATCTTTCTCATCTACTATCATCCCACAAACTGGATCTTTTGCCATTATTTTACACCTCCTTTTGATCTATTTTGAGTTCATGTTAAATTTTTCAGCTTTAAACTTCGCAAACTTCAGCATCGCTGAATTGCTTACAACAGTTAGACTGCTTATTGCCATCGCACCTGCCGCATACATAGGGTTTAGTAAAGCCATCGCAGCTACAGGTATCATGATAACATTGTAGATGAATGCCCAGAACAGGTTAGAGTTAATCTTTCGCATCGTCTTCTTACTCAACTCAATACCCAACACCACGTCGCGTAAATCATCTTTGACTAGGACTATGCCACCTGTTTCTTTCGCAATGTCTGTTCCGCTGCCAATAGCAATACCAATATCTGCTTGCGCAAGTGCTGGTGCATCATTTATGCCGTCGCCGACCATCGCAACAACTTTGCCCTTACCCTGCAAGCCTTTTATGACATCTTGCTTTTGCCATGGCAAGACATTAGCATAAACAGTTTCAATACCAATCTGATTCGCAACGGCTCGTGCTGTCTTCTCATTATCACCAGTCAACATCGCCACATCTAAGTCCATTTCCTTTAACTGTGTCACAGCTTCAGTCGCATTCCCTTTGGGTGTATCCATCGCTGCAACAGCTCCTGCGGGTTTGCCATCGACCGCAAGTAACATCGTAGTTTTTCCCTGATTCTCTAGCGCTATTAACGTATCTTCCAAGTGAGTGATTAGAATATTCTTTTCTTCCATAAGTTTGCGATTGCCCAGCAACACAGTTTTACCCTCAACTATGCATTGGACTCCGCGTCCTGGTAACGCTTCAAATGCTTCTGCATCTGTTAACGTTAAATTAGCTTCATTTGCTCGTTTCAGTATTGCTTCTGCTAATGGATGCTCTGAACCTTTTTCAGTGATAGCTGCATATGTTAATACCTCATTTTCTGTAAAGACGTCGAAGGCTTTCACGTCTGTAACTGATGGTTCACCCTTCGTAAGCGTTCCTGTCTTGTCAAAGACGACAGTGGTGAGCTTTCTAGCTTTCTCAATATATTCTCCGCTTCTGAGTAGTACTCCGTACTCTGCACCTTTGCCGACTCCGGCTAAGATTGCAGTTGGTGTAGCGATGCCTAGCGTGCATGGGCAGGCAATTAGAAGGACGGCTAATAGAGCAAAGAATGCAGTGCCGAAGTCTTTAGTGACGAACCAGTAGATAAAAGAAACGGCGGCAACTGCAAACACGATGAAGACGAATTTGCCCACGATGCGGTCTGCAAATTTTTGAATCGGAGCACTCGAAGCCTGTGCTTCCTCAACCAAGTGTATGATTTGATTAAGAGCGGTATCATCACCAACTCTTGTCGCTCGTATAGTAAGGACTCCGGTCTTGTTGATAGTTGCACCTATAACTTCATTGCCAACAGTCTTCTCAACGGGTATGCTTTCGCCCGTGAGAAGTTTTTCATCAACTGAACTGTAACCTGCCGTGACTACGCCATCAGTTGGGATTTTTTCACCTGGCTTTACGAGTATCATTGTTCCAATCTGTACGTCTTCGATAGGTAGTTCAATTTCTTTTCCGTCCAAAAGAACGCGTGCCATTGTAGGTTTAAGTTCGAGTAGTTGACGTATAGATGCAGCCGAGCGTTTTCTTATGGAATCTTCAATGTACTTACCAAGCAAAACAAAGGCTAAGATAGCAACTGATATTTCCAAGTAGTCTACTCCGGCTGTGGCTGACGCTGATAATGAGGGAACAAGTGTAGCCACTACACCATAGGTCCAGCCTGCAAGAACACCTGCTCCAACTAGAACATCCATGTTTGCGTTCTTATTCCTCAGGGATAGGACTGCACCTTTGAAAGTACTGTAACCTGCGATCCAGATTATGGGTGTTGTAAATATGAGGACGGCTAAACCATAGATTGAGATTCCACCGACAATTTGGAAGGACATAATTGCTGCGACAATGCCAAATAGAGCAATTATTCTTAGAGCGCCTGCTGCAACAACACCTAGCAAAGTTAGGGTGACTCTGCGTTTCATCGCTTTTAGTTCACGTTGTGGTTGTGTGTAGATGTCTGCGCAGGATTGACTGCAGAAATAATAGGTGCGGTCTCCGATTTTGCGGCTTATGGCTGTTTCAGTATCTACATCCATACCACATACGGGGTCTCTTGCTTTTGGCATGTTTTTCTCACTCTTTTCTTTTGGTTGTTAATAGTTGAAGGGTTTGCAAACCTTATAAATATATCTGTAGAAGACATATCTTTTTTATCATTAAAAGTCTATGATCTAAGAAATCAAACAACAAAGCACAAAGAGAAGAGAAGCTATTTTCGCTTATTCTAATCGTTTGATTATGTGATAGCCAAACTTGGTTTTCACAATTCCAGAAATCTCACCTTTCTGCAAAGCAAACGCAGCATTCTCAAATTCCTTCACCATCTGACCTCTACCGAATTTACCTAAATCACCGCCTCTTTTGCCAGAAGGACACAATGATACTTGTGTAGCTATGTTTGTAAATTTCTCACCCTTCTTAATTCGCTCAAGAATGGCTTTAGCTTCTGTTTCAGTCTTGACTAAAATATGAGCGCAATGAACTTGATTTGCCATAGTTAACTTAAATTACATGCTTTGTTAATAACTGTTATCACGAAAGGCTCAAAAAATCATCAAGACTGCTTTTTTGAAAAAGAGATAGAGAAGTATGTTTTTTGCATTAGGTTTAATACTTTAAGATTCTAAGAAAATATAATAGGCACGATGATAGTACGACTCAGAATAACGGGGACCGAGAAGGCGAGTACTATTGAGCAGACCAAATATTGATGAAACGGACGTTAAAATCATCAACATTCTGCAAGAAGATCCACGCACAACTTACTTACAGTTGGCTAAAGACTGCCAAGTATCGATTGATTCTGTGAGACGAAGATACGAGCGACTACGAAAAGATGGTATAGTAGTCAGTGAAATAATCTCTCTGCTTCCCCAAGCACTTGGTGTTGATTGTATATCTTGGCTTGGAATAACTACGCAGCCAGGGAAAGAAAGTGAAGTTCTGGAAAGTCTCAAAGCAAAACTTGAAATCCAAGCAAATTTTGTCGAAATTGGGAAGTATAACATTCGAAGCATCCTAGGAGTAAAACATCTGAATGATTTAGCTGGGGTTGTCGATTCGATTAAAAAAATTCAGTATATTAATGATGTTGACGTAATGATATGGTCTGATATTCAAAGTATGGCGTATCCCAGAAACCTTGTTATTGAGCCATTCTCTGGCAGCAAGAATGGGGATAAGTCAACGATTAATCAGAATATGTTAGAAATCAAAACAAGCTCCACGAGTTCAGTTAAGTTTAATGGTGTAGAAAAAGCCAATTTACCTCTTAGTCTTACGTGTCCTGATATGGATAAGATTGATGAGACAATTCTTAACGTTTTATTACATAATGCGCGAATACCTTTTAGTACGATTGCTAAGCAGTTGGGAATTTCCACTAAGACTGCAATTTGTCGGTATAAGAAGCTCAAGAAAAATTGGGTCGCTTATTCAACATTAGCCATAAATCTACGAAAAATTGGCTATGATGGGTACGTGAGTTACAACATTAAAGTTGGACCTAAAAGTTGGGTGAACGAGGTTTTCGATAGAATAGTGAAAATTCCAAACGTTATTGCAGCACTAAAATTGGTAGGACCTTATAACATAAATATTGTTGCGCCTTTTTCGAATCCAGATCAATTGATGAAGCTTCACATAAGTATTTCGGAAATTCCTGGTATAGCGCGTATTGATCAACAGATTGGTGATTCGATGCATGTGTGGCCAGCACGTTGATTTAAAAATAGCTGTAACATTTCATTGCCTTCTCTAACTGGTAAGAATTGACTGATTGAATTTGTTCAACTTTAAATAAAGAAGTTGATCATTACATTTTAGTTGATGTTTATGGTTAGGAAAACTATTGAACGGGAAAGCCATGATGAAAGCGTACAAACTATTGCTAATGAATTAAAGCGAGATAATTGGAATGTAAAAGCAAATTTAGAAGGAAATGAAAAGCCATCGAAAATTAATGGATTTTTGCCCGACATTGAAGCTACAAAAGGTGGCTTGAAAAGAATTTGTCAGGTTCTAACTGAGAAAGATTTTAAGGGCAACAAGAGTGAGTACATTGATTTTAAGCATTATTGTGAAGAATACGATTTTCACCTCTTCGTTGTGGACCAGAATGGAAATCGCAGAGAAATTGATCCACGAACATTAGAAAAGAAAAGATAGATTATCAGAGAACAAATAGGATTGTTTTAAGCCTGTTTATCAGTGAGTTAAACTTCTTAAGTTTGGATCTACAACTACGTGGTCATGGTCAGTTTAAACGATATTCGTGAAGCTCAAAAAGCTATAACACCCTACATCAATTGTACGCCTTTAGCTCATTCAGTTTACTTAAGTCGTATCTCGCATACAGATGTTTTTTTAAAGTTGGAAAATCAGCAGATTACTAATGCGTTTAAAGCGCGTGGTGCATTCTATAAGCTGTTGCATTTAACGAGTGAAGAAGAGCATAAGGGTATAATTACTGCTTCTGCGGGGAATCATGGACAAGCTGTGGCGTATGCTGCTAAGAAGTTGGGTTTGCCAGCTAAAATTGTTGTGCCAACAACGACGCCTCATGTTAAGGTGGAGGGTATACGAAGGTGGGGTGCGGATTTGGTTTTGTTTGGCGATTGTTATGATGAGGCTGAGGCTAAAGCTAAAGCACTTGCGAAGCAAGATGGGTGTGCTTACATATCGCCGTATGATGATGAACTTATAATTACTGGACATGGGACAATAGGGTTAGAGATTGTTGATGCTCTTCCCAACGTGGATGTTATTGTTGTTCCTGTGGGTGGAGGAGGCCTAATATCCGGCATAAGTATAGCGGCGAAGGGTGTTAAACCAAATGTTGAGATTGTTGGTGTGCAGTCTGAGGCGTCTCCTGTGATGTATGAGTCTTTGAAGGCTGGTAAGATTGTTGAGGTTCCGAAGATGAAGACGATTGCAGAGGGTCTTTCCGGGAGCGTTGAGAAGGGTTCTTTAACGTTTGAGATAGTTAAAAAATGTGTTGATAGGATGTTGCTTGTTAAGGAAGCCACTATTCGTCATGCTGTTTATGTTCTTTGTATTCATGAACATTTAGTGGTTGAGGGTTCAGGTGCTGCAGCTATTGCTCCATTTTTGGAAGATAAAGAGGTGTTTAAGGGTAAGACGATAGCTTGTGTCATAACGGGCGGAAATATTGATGACGAATTGCTTAAGGATATAATGGCAACTGAGAAATAAAAAGAAGCTAAACGAGAATTTAGGAATTATTTCTTGTAAATAACTGTTTCTTGATTTTTAGTTGAGTTTATAGCCTATCTTTCGTAGGAAATCCTTGCGTTCTTTAATGTTTTCTTCAGTTTCAATACCTTTGCTCTTGAAACCATCGATTACGCCTATGATTCCTCTGCCTTGATCTGTCTCTGCGACGATGATTTCTAATGGATTTGCCGTGGCTGCATGGATAGTGCATACTTCTGGTACTGTTTTTATTTTGTCTAGTACGTTTATTGGGTAAGCGTTTTTTATGATTATGATGAAGTTGTGGCCGCAGCTTATTTCATAGGCTTTTTGTGCTGCTAATTGTCTTAATTCAGGATCATTTCCTTCGTGTCGGATTAAGCAGGGTCCTGAGCTTTCACAGAAGCCTAAGCCAAATTTTATGGTTGGTACAGCATTGAATAGTGCTTCGTAAAGATCTTCTGTTGTTTTTATGAAATGTGCCATCCCTAGAATAATGTTGCAGCCTTTTGGTGGTTCAACCTTAATGGTTTTGAATTCGAGCATTTTCTTCCTTCACCAGAAAGCAGTATGGGTTTAAGTTGCTTTTAGATTCTGCTATAGTTTGAAGTTGTTTGTTCTTGGTTTATTATAGAAGTTGGTTCAATTCTGTTTTTGGTTTTTTAATCGTTTACTTGATGATAAATCTTATATCATGCTAACGCTGCATAAAGTTTTATGCAAAACTTTTGGTTTTGCATGTAGTGAGTAAATATAGTAAGAAAGGAGTTGAAAACAGCTATGGCTGAGAAAGAGATGCATAAGGCAACCTGTTCTGAGTGTGGTCAGGAATGTGAAGTTCCATTTAAGCCTGATCCTAGCAGACCAGTTTACTGTCGTGAATGTTGGTCCAAGAAACGAGCTTCAAGACCTAGACGTTACTAATTGACAGTTGACGTTTGAGCGTTTGTTCTTATCTTTTGTTTTTTTGTTGTTTTGTTTAGTCTGTTTTTGTGTTTATGCCTTTTTTCTGTTTGTGAGTGCTTCCTTTTTGGTATTGTTTTATTATTGAAGCCTTACCAAGAATTTTCATTTTGCTCTGCTTGTCGTTGCATCTTGTATTATTCCCCAAAGTCCTAAACCTATGAATAGACAAGCAATAAACATCAAAACAAATCCACTCAAGATACTGTTCAAACTATCTGCTCTACTGGTAAAGAATAGCACAAAAGCAAGGACTAAACCGCCTAACGCAAAAGTAATAGTTCCTTT
>DATGZD010000129.1:0-5218 GCA_035297385.1 Candidatus Sulfotelmatobacter sp.
GGATTCTGTCCCACAAACATGATTTCAGCATCTTCTGGTCCTTCACCTGGAACTGCGTATGTTGCGCCTTGCCATAATCGACATTTTTGACAAGGACATATCTGTTTGTTTAGTTCTTCGAGCGCCAAAATAAGACTCATCTTTGTGATTGATGTATGACAGCCACAAGTACTTAAAAGGTTTCACTGAATTATACACACAGCAAGTGTTGCAACGGTTTTTCGGAGGATGCGACTATGGCAGGCATAATTAATCCTCGAACAATTAGGTTTCTCTTTAATCTAGCCTTGGCTTTCGAACCTTTAGCGCCAAGAGCGATTACGTTCTACCTCTCAAGACAGCTTGGAAACCTTGAGCATAAAGGTTACATCGAAGATTATAAGGTTAAGACAAAGAGAATTCATCGATTTCATTACACAGTTTTCCTAGATATGGATGTAACGCCTGCACAGACACATTATGCGCTTGCTCATATGTTACCTAGACGAATTAAATTCTTGAGGAGGTGGTTAAGTGACTGAAGAGCAAGGAACAATGGACACCAAGCGAGGGCACGTAAGAATTACGATTGATGTCGAGATTAATGAAGGACTCATGGAAGCAGTGAAAGAAGGAATGTCAAAGATGCACTGGAAGATGGGCGATATGATGGGAAGGCGTAGCGAAAAAGAGTAAAAATGAGAATATTCCTTTTTTCCTTTTTCCCATTATTGTTAACAAATAGGTTGGTGAATTAATACGAAGTTTCTCATTATTCAATATGTTAAAAAACAAATACCAGTGGAAAAATGGTCAAGATTGCTACCATTACAGTTCAAGTATTTTGAAGACTTAGAGAAACAAAAAATCATTGAATGCTACTACCATCTAATTGGACATCAAGGAAGTATGCTTGTAGTGAATGTGGATTCAGATGAACAACTCTCACGAGTTGTCGGGCAAGACCCGATGTTTTTCCATTTGCAGCGAGAAATTTATCCCCTAACGACAAGAGAAACCCATCAGAAGCAAATCTTACAACTGCTTAAGCAATAAAATAGGCTTTCTGTAACTTCTAGAGTATTGTTCGTTTCCTAAGTTAATGGATAACGTAGAGTAATCTCTATTCGTTTAGAAGAATTAACATTTCAAGTACGTTTAATGCTTCAGCATTTATTTTCGATAAGATTAAGAATCGTAAGGGCTCAGATTGCGAGAAGATTGAAGATAATATTGTCGTCCAGCTTCAGATGAGTCGATTCAATTTCGCAAAAGAGCAGATGTACGATTAAGGCAAACAAGTGACTTCTACTGAAGATTCAAATTTGAAACGGAAGTACATACCTTTTTATGAGCCGCATCATCACGGTTTATAAAAAGAAGGTAGAAGCGTGGCAAACAAAAAAGATAACGCGTCTCGTGATTTTGGACTAGAGCTTGTTGGTAAAATTCCTTGGGGCACTCATCTTTGCCAATTCTACCAAACGAAACAAGATTTAATCGATATTCTGGTACCCTATTTCAAAGCTGGCTTAGAGAACAATGAATTTTGCATGTGGGTTACTGCTGAACCCTTGGAGATTAAAGAAGCCGTGCTGGCAATGGAGAAAGTATTACCCGACTTTTCAAATTACCTTAAGAAGGGACAGATCGAAATAATTTCATACAAAGACTGGTACTTGAAAGGCGGCACTTTTGACTGTAATCGTGTTTTGAATGATTGGGTAACGAAACTTGAAAAGGCATTAAAGAATGGGTTTGATGGATTAAGACTAACAGGTAATACTTTTTGGCTAGAGAAGTCGGATTGGCAGGCTTTCACAGACTATGAAGAGGCGATAAACGATGTAATTGGCAAGTATCAAATGATTGCGGTCTGTACCTATTCACTAGAAAAATGCAACACCAACGAAATAATTGATGTAATCCGAAACCATCAGTTTGCACTAGTAAAACGTGCGAAGGTCTGGGAGATAATCGAAAGTTCTGAACGAAAACGAATCACCGAAGACTTACGGCGTACAGAGCAGAAATTCACAGATTTATACAATTCGATGACAGAAGGCGTTGCATTGCATGACATCTTATATGATAACTTTAACCAACCTGTCGATTACGTTATAACAGACGTAAACCCATCTTTTCAGAAAATCACCGGCTTGCCAAAGGAACAGTCGGTTGGTAAGAGAGCTTCAGAGCTCTATGGAACTGGGGCCCCACCTTATCTTGAGATTTATACAGAGGTTGCTTCGTCTGGAAAGCCCACGTCATTTGAAACGTATTTTCCGCCAATGAAGAAGCAATTCAGCGTATCCGTCTCGTCTTCAACGCGAGGAAAATTCATCACAGTCTTTCATGATATTACTGAACGTAAAAGGGCTGAAGAAAAGATTGCCCAACAAGCTTTCATGTTGGAAAACGCAAACGATGCAATTATTGGTTATTCATTTGATCAAAAAGTAACGTTCTGGAACAAGAAAGCTGAAAAACTATACGGGTACAACTCCGAACAAGTATCGGGAAGAATAGGAGGAGATTTGCTCAAACCTGTTTATGTAGGTATTACACGTGAAGAATTGCTCAACAAGCTTGAAAAAGAGGGACATGCAGAAGCTGAATCTATTAGAAAAACGAAAGATGGCAGAAGCCTTAACGTTGAAGCCCACATAATCCTTCTTCATGATGAATCGGGCAAACCCATAGGATATGTATCCGTTGATCGCGACATTACAGAGCGGAAGAAAATAGAAGAAGCTATAAAAAAACAGGCTGACCTTATCGACCTCAGTCCCGACAGTATAATCGTTCGAAAAGTGGACGGAACGATTACCTTTTGGAGTAAAGGTGCAGAAAGACTATACGGATACACAAAAGAAGAAGCTATAGGACAAACAACCCATTCTCTCCTTAAAACGAAGTTTCCTGAACCTTTACCAAGTATTATCCATAAAATCAAACAGAAGAAAATCTGGTCAGGAGAACTCATACATCACGATAAGAATTTAAAACCAATAATAGTGCAAAGCTTCTGGCAAGCCAGCTTTGACAAGGAAGGTAACATAACTGAAGTTTTTGAATCTAACCTGGATATAACGGAACGTGCACAACTTCAAGAAAAACTCGAAGAGAATGCTGCCCAAGTAGAAGAATATGCAAATCAAATGGAAGAACTTGCGCAGGAGAGGTTAGAAAAACTTAAGGATGCTGAACGTTTAGCAGCTATTGGTGCAACTGCTGGGATGGTGGGACATGATATACGTAATCCATTACAGGCCATAGCTGGAAATCTTTACTTGGCTAAAGAAGAATTAACCTCGATGTCCGAGAGCGATGCAAAAAACAGCCTGAAAGAATCTCTTGTTTCTATTGAAGAACAATTAGGCTATATCAACAAAATTGTCACGGACCTCCAGGACTATGCAAAACCCCTCAGCCCCTGCGAAGAAAGCGTCGACCTTGAGCATATTGTTGATAGCACATTTACAATCGTTAAGATTCCAGATACTATCCGTATAAGACGCTTTACTAAGAAATTGAAATTCACAGCAGATTCGGCGTTTGTAAAACGCATCCTTCAGAATCTGGTTTCAAATGCCGTTCAGGCTATGCCAAACGGTGGAGAATTAACAATACAAACATACCGTGAGCAGGATTCAATAATCATCTCAATCCAAGATACAGGCATGGGGATACCTGAAAACGCTAAAGCTAAGTTATTCCAGCCATTGTTTACCACAAAAGCTAAAGGTCAGGGTTTTGGTTTAGCAGTCTGCAAAAAACTCACTGAAGCGATGAGTGGAACAATAGCTTTTGATAGCTCAGAGGGCAAGGGAACAAAATTTACGGTAAGATTACCCTGCAGAAAATCAACAGATGAATCGCCTAGTGCAGCATGAATCTTTAGTTGAACACACGTTATTATGGTAAAGAAGGTCAATTTAATTGAAAGAAAAATATAGACGAATAGCACGTATTCTGCTCCAAGCAATAATGATGATTGCGCTTATAGGCGGATTATTGTGGTATGTTGGAATTGCTTCATTAATCACAACATTAAGTCAATTAAAACTGGAATACTTTGCCGTATCATTTCTAGCATACTTCGGAATAAATGTGTTATTTGCCTTTAGACTGATGCGGGTCCTCAAAAGAGACAACGTGAAAATGTCTTTTGGAAAAACATTACTAGCTCAGTATGCTGGGATGCTAACAAGCGACGTTACTCCTGGCAGATCAGGATATTTTCTAACCCCAGTTTATTTGAGAGATCAAAACGTGCCCACCTCAAAAAGTCTCTCGGGAATCTTGGGCATACAAACCATCGAATTTCTAGCTAAAGTCGCAGGTGGCGTTGGAGCTATTATCTTTCTCCTTCAAAATGTACCGTCAATAAACTGGTTACAGTTTGGTTCCTTCGCAGGAATAAATTTAGGTTTGCTCATTGCGGGCTTAGGCGTCGCGTTAATGCTTACAGGCGCACTTGTACTAGCTGCATTTACGTGGTCTAAACGAGCAATGTTATTCTTTAATCGGATTGCGAATTCGCGATTTCTTAAGCGATTTACGGGCGGCTTGATGGGAAAACTCGAAGAGTATAAAGAAAGTTCACAAAAAACACGCAGAGCGATACCAGAGATCGTTCTTATAACATTAGCTTGTTGGTTACTAAAAGGTTTTGAATGGTACTTCTTAGGTTTAGCGTTGGGTATAACTCAGATTCCATGGTTAGGCTACTTCCTTATTCATCCCTTAGTTACTGCGTTAGCCTTTGTACCAGTAACACCTGCCGGCATAGGTGTTCAAGAGTTCGGCATAATTGGCATTTTTAGCTTGATTGGAGTTGCCAGTGTCCCAGCCGGAGTATTTGCTTTACTATCCAGAGTGCTTCTAATAGTTGAAGATTTAATTGGTGTACCTCAAATTGCAAAATCAACCAGTAGACTAATACTTTCAAACAAGGCCACAAAAGATGAAGAGAAAACTCAACCAACAGGATTATGAGGCTTCTGCAATTCTACCCTTCGTGTAGGGAACTAATTCTCTAATCATTTCTATAGAAGTTCTCTGAAGTTTTTCACGTTGCTCCTTGGGTAATTTTAGAGCTAAAGTACGCAGAATTTGTTTTAGAAAATCTTTTCCCGCAACGTCACCAGGCACCAAGGTAATATAGACTTTGGCTTTCGTTTTTATCGCGTCTACAGGTCCACCAATGAATTGTAGTTTATCATTATCGACTATG